>JBEGTT010000121.1:0-3542 GCA_041179245.1 Pseudomonadota bacterium | reverse complement strand
AGCCCCAACACACCCGAGATAGCGCCCGAGACCCCGGCAAATCGCCGCCCGACACAGACTGCCAAATTGACCACATTCGGCCCCGGTAAAAACTGGCACATCCCCATCAGGCTGTTGAATTCTTCACCACTCAACCATTGACGCCGTTCAACCAACATCCGCCGGGCAAAAGGCAATACCCCACCGAAGCCCGACAAACCCACCGTCGAAAATCCCAAAAACAAAGCCCAAACACCAACGATCTGGGTTTGGGCTTTGGGTATATCCGTTACGCCAGACAAATCAGGACTCCAATCTGTACTCGGCTGATTTGGCGTGTGCGGGTAGCCCTTCGCCTTGCGCTAAGGTTGAGGCGATTCGGCCCAGCGTCTGCGCGCCAGCCTTGGAAACTTTGATCAGACTGGTTCGCTTTTGGAAGTCATAGACACCCAATGGGGATGAGAAACGCGCACTACCCGACGTGGGCAACACATGGTTCGGCCCCGCACAGTAGTCACCCAAAGATTCTGAGGTATACGGCCCGATGAAAATCGCTCCGGCATGGTGTATCTGACTCACCCACGGATCAGGGTCAGCCATTGATAATTCCAGATGTTCCGGCGCAACGCGGTTGGCAATGGCACAGGCTTCGTCCAGATCACGCACTTGAATCAGCGCACCGCGATTTTCCAAGGCCTCCCGAATCACCGCTTGACGCGGCATCGTGGGCAGCAGTTTTTCAATACTGGCTTGCACTTGGTCGATGTAAGCGGCATCTGGGCAAATCAGGATGGACTGAGCCAATTCGTCGTGTTCGGCTTGCGAGAACAAATCCATCGCCACCCAATCGGGGTTCGTTGTGCCATCAGCCAGCACCAAAATTTCCGACGGCCCAGCGACCATATCAATCCCGACAATCCCAAACACCCGGCGCTTGGCACAGGCAACGTAAGCGTTACCGGGGCCAACAATCTTGTCGACTTGTGGCACAGAGGCTGTTCCAAAAGCCAGCGCGCCGACCGCTTGGGCACCGCCCATGGTGAATACCCGATCGACACCCGCCAAACACGCAGCCGCTAGAACCAAAGCGTTTTTCTCACCGCCCGGCGTCGGCACCACCATGATCAGTTCTTTCACACCCGCCACCTTGGCCGGTACCGCATTCATCAGCACCGACGAGGGATAAGCGGCTTTACCGCCCGGCACATACAGGCCGACACGATCCAGCGGCGTCACCATCTGGCCAAGCACAGTTCCGTCACTTTCTGTGTACTGCCAACCTTCACTAACCTGACGCTGGTGGAATACCCGAATCCGTTCGGCTGCTGCTTCCAGTGCCGCCCGTTGTTCCGCTGGCAAATGATCCAGTGCGGCTTGCAACTCAGCCTTGGGTAATTCCAGTGCAGCTATATTCGGCGCAGTCAGGCGGTCAAAACGATTGGTATATTCAACAACCGCCGCATCACCACGGATTTTGACATCTTTGAGAATGGCCGCCACGGTGAGGTCGACTTGTTCGTCCTGCGCGCCTTCAAAGGCTAACAGCGCTTTCAAACGCGCATCAAAGTCGGCTTCTGCCGTATTCAAGCGTTTGATCGAAACCATTTATTGCCCCACAGACTGTTTGCCAACCGCTTGGGCAAAAGCGTCAAGCATCGGCTGCAAAGTATCGCGCTTCAATTTCAGTGCGGCCTGATTAACCACCAAACGACTGGAAATATCCATGATGTGTTCAACCGCGACCAACTTGTTCGCCTTGAGTGTTCCGCCAGTCGACACCAAATCAACAATCGCATCAGCCAAGCCAGCTAGGGGTGCCAATTCCATCGAACCATATAGTTTGATCAAATCAACGTGCACACCCTTGGCTGCGAAATGCTCACGCGCCGTGCGAATGTATTTGGAAGCCACTTTCAGCCGAGCGCCTTGGCGTACCGCATTGACGTAATCAAACCCTTCTGGAATCGCCACCATCATCTTGCACTTGGCAATCTGCAAATCGAGCGGCGAATACAGACCTTCGCCACCGTGTTCGATCAGCACATCTTTCCCGGCAACGCCAATATCCGCTGCACCATATTGCACATACGTCGGCACATCAGTCGCCCGCACAATCACTACCCGCACATGCGGCTGGTTGGTCGGAATAATCAATTTCCGAGAAGTCTCTGGGTTTTCCAGTGGCTCAATCCCTGCCGCGGCCAACAGCGGAAGGGTTTCTTCAAAAATGCGGCCCTTCGACAGGGCAATGGTGATGTCTTTCACAACAAGAACCTCAATGAATTCAGACGAGCATTTTAACGATGGCGGCTACCGTTGCGGTGATTCGTCGCTGACGGCGTTCCTCCGCCATTACCCGCGCCAGCCCCCGCACTACCATTTCGCGGGCCCGTTCTTGTGTCGCCTCTGGCTCCACCGGGTTTCGCGGGCGCCGCAGAGCGATTACCCGATGGTTGCCTCGGGGCATTGTTTCCATTACCGCTAGGTTTACGGGGCGCTTGGGGACGGGATGCGCGTGGTTCTTCGCGGCTGAAATCCACCGGTCCGCCCAAGCGAGTCGCGGGTTCAAATTCCGGCAACGACAGCACGGGTAACTCTTTTTTCAGCAAACGCTGAATATCACGCAATTGAATCCGTTCGTCGTCACAAACCAGCGAATAGGCTTCGCCTTCAGTGCCAGCGCGACCGGTCCGGCCAATCCGGTGAACGTAATCTTCCGGCACATTGGGCAATTCAAAATTCACCACGTAAGGTAGTGCATCAATGTCGATCCCACGCGCAGCAATATCCGTTGCCACCAACACGACGAGTTTGCCTTCTTTGAAATCGGTCAGCGCACGAACTCGTGCGCCTTGGGTTTTGTCGCCGTGAATGGCTGATGAACGAATACCGGCTTTATCCAGCTTACGTGCCAGAGCATCGGCACCATGTTTAGTCCGCGCAAACACCAGCACTTGATGCCAGCCTCGGGTTTCTAGCAGATGCAACAACGCATCTTTTTTATCTTCTCGCGACACATGAATCACTTGCTGTTTCACCGTTTCGGCAGCCGAGCCACGCCGAGCCACTTCAACCATTTGCGGGTTTTTCAAAAAGCTTTGTGCTAATTCGCGGATTTCTTCTGAAAACGTCGCCGAGAACAACAGGCTCTGACGCTTGGCTGGAATCAAGGCGAGAATTTTGCGGATGTCGCGAATAAAACCCATGTCCAACATACGGTCAGCTTCGTCCAGCACCAGAATTTCAACACAGGACAAACTCAAGGTCTTTTGCTGTAAGTGATCCAACAAACGTCCCGGTGTGGCTACCAGAATATCCACACCTCGGCGCAAATGGCCAATTTGGGGGTTAATCCCCACACCGCCGTACATCGCCAATGAAGACAAACGTAGATTCTTGCCGTAGGTACGAACACTTTCTTCGACCTGAATAGCCAGTTCACGCGTTGGCACCAGCACCAGCACGCGCGGCGCACGCGCCAAGCGGGTACGCGAAGGGTCAATCGTGGTCGAAATGCGTTGCAAAATCGGTAGCGTAAAGCCAGCAGTTTTACCGGTACCCGT
>JBEGTT010000120.1:0-4449 GCA_041179245.1 Pseudomonadota bacterium | reverse complement strand
CGGGTTACCCAGCGTGTGAGCCAGCATGATGGCTTTGGTTTTGGGGCTGATGGCTGCTTCGATCAAACTGGCATCAATGTTGTAGGTGCCCAGTTCAACATCCACAAAAACAGGAACTGCGCCAAATTGCAGGATGGGATTCACCGTCGTTGGGAAACCCGCTGCGACCCCAATCACTTCATCGCCCGGTTTGATCGCCCGTTCACCCAACTTGTGCGATGTCAGCGTAGAAAAAGCCACCAAGTTGGCAGATGAGCCAGAATTCACCGTAATCAGATAATCCACACCAATAAATTCGGCTAAGCGTTTTTCAAACTCGTCGTTGAACCGGCCCGTGGTCAACCAGCCGTCCAGAGATGCCTCAACCATGTATTGCAGTTCTGTCTCACCGAGTAATTTACCGGCAGGAGGAACGGCTGTTTTGCCCGGAACGAACGGCAAGGGGGGGAGGGATAAAGCGGCATAGTCGGCAACCAGCGACAGTATTTGCTGTTTGATTTGTTCTTTTGAAGTCATGGCTTAGTGTGCGCTTGAATAGGTTTGAATCTGCTGCAAGGTAACCGCGCGCATATCGGATTTGGCAAGATACTGTTGATGCCACGCAACAACGTTTTCAAGCGTGCGTGACAGATTCCACTGGGGTTTCCAGCCCAGTTGGGCTTTGGCTTTGGAGCAGTCCAGTTTCAGGTAATGGGCTTCATGGGGATGAGATGTCGAGTCTAGCTTCCAATGTGCGCCATCGCCCCACATCGCCGTAAGATTTTCGACGATCCATTGAACCGGTTTTGCATCCTCATCACGGGGGCCAAAATTCCACGCTTCGGCAAAAGTGGGGCCGTGTTGATATAGCTTTTCAGCCAGTAAAAGGTAGCCGCTTAAGGGTTCTAAAACATGTTGCCAAGGTCGAATCGCGTGTGGGTTGCGAAGGTTGATGGGTTGCCCGGCTTCAATGGAACGCAAAATATCGGGAATCAGACGGTCATCAGCCCAGTCCCCGCCACCAATCACATTGCCAGCCCGGGCTGTGGCAAGGGGTAAGCGATAAGATTGCCGGTAAGCGGCGGACACCAGTTCTGCACAGCCCTTGCTGCTGCTGTAGGGGTCGTAGCCACCGAGGGCTTCGTTTTCGCGGTAGCCCCAATCCCATTCGCGATTCTCATAACATTTGTCAGTGGTGACATTGACCATTGCTTTGATACTGGGCGTTTTGCGTACCGCTTCCAGCACATGTACCAGGCCCATTACATTGGTGGAATAGGTTTCGACTGGGTTCTCATACGAGTAGCGCACCAATGGCTGAGCCGCCATGTGAATCACGATTTCTGGCTGAGCATGCATCATGGCTTGTTCAATCGCTGAGGCATCCCGAATGTCGCCAATCAGCGAAGTCATGCCCTGTGCGACACCGGCAATCTCGAACATGCTTGGAGTCGTGGGTGGAGGCAAGGCAAATCCAGTTACCGTGGCGCCTAGATTTTGAAGCCACAGACATAACCAGCCGCCTTTAAATCCGGTATGACCCGTCACAAAAACGCGTTTGCCGGCCCAAAATTCAGGTTTCAGATTCATGCCCAGACTTTCCAAGGGGCTTTGCCTGACTCCCACAACTCCTCTAGCAACGTTTTGTCTCGCAAGGTATCCATCGGTTGCCAAAAACCTTCGTGCCGGAAGGCTGCTAGTTGTTGCTGCTTGGCCAGTGTCTCAAGCGGTTCTTGTTCCCACAGCGTGCTGTCATCAGTGACTAAGTCAATGACTTGGGGTGATAGGACAAAAAATCCACCGTTTATCATGCCGCCATCCCCTTTGGGTTTTTCTTGAAAGGCGCGGACGTTGTTTTGGTCGTCAAGGTCTAAGGCACCAAATCTTCCAGGAGGGTACACGGCGGTAATGGTGGCCAGTTTTTGGTGTTGCTGGTGAAAGCGTATGGATTCCGAGATGTTGACGTCGCTTAAGCCGTCGCCGTAAGTCAGACAGAAGGCGGGTTCATTTTCGAGATAGGGCTTGATACGTTTCAACCTTCCTCCAGTCATGGTTGATTCGCCCGTATCGACGAGGGTTACCCGCCAAGGCTCTGCATAACGGTGGTGAACTTCCATGCTGTTTTGAGCCATGTCGAAGGTCACGTCCGAGGTGTGCAGGAAGTAATTGGCAAAGTATTCCTTGATGACGTATCCCTTGTAACCGCAGCAGACGATGAATTCGTTAATGTCGTGGTGGGAATAGGTTTTCAGGATATGCCAGAGAATCGGCTTGCCGCCGATTTCAATCATGGGTTTGGGGCGGGTAGCACTTTCTTCACTGATACGGGTGCCTAGGCCACCGGCAAAAATGACGGCTTTCATGGTTCGCGGATAGATTCGTTTAAGGCTTTCACCAAGGGCCACATCAAGTAAGACATCACGGTGCGTTTGCCAACGGCTATTTCCGCGCTGACGGTCATGCCGGGAAGAAGTTGTGCAGCACTTGGAAGTCTTTCCAGGGTGGTTTTGGTGAGCTGAATACGGCCCTGATAATAAGCACCTGCACTACCAGAGTTTTTACTATCCCGGCTAAATGCATCCCGGCTGATGACGGTCAGCTTCCCATCCAAAAATCCGTGGAGTTGGTAAGGGAAGGTATCGACTTTGACGTGAACGTCATCGCCGATTTTTACATAACCGATGTCGCTAGACTCTATTTGGACTTCGACTTCCAGATCGCTACCCAGTGGTACTAGGGTAATAAAGGGTTCAGCGGCGCGGGCGATTGAGCCAACGGAGAGTTTGGCAATTTCCAGCACGATGGCGTTAGCCGGCGCTGTCAGGGTGACGAGGCGATTACGTTTATCAGCCTTCTGGAGTTGTTCGATAACACTATCGCGTTCGCGGACGAGAGCAAGAAGTTCCTCTGAAATTTTTTGCCGCCAGCCAGACTGGAATGATTGCCTTTCTGCTTCTAGTGCGGCGAGTTCTTTTTTGATCTCGGTGGCCCGGTTAGTACTCATTTCAGCATTGCGTTCGGCTTCCAGCAGGCGATCTTGTGCTTCCAGCAGGCGACTGCGAGGCGCGTATTTTTGGGCGACCAGTTGTTCTTGCAATGCGGCCATTTCCCTTAAAACGGCGATACGTGCGTTTAGAGATGTCAGATCTTTGCGATTGGTTTCCAGTGAAGCCCGAAGCCGTCCTATGTTTTCATCTAGCCTCTTGGTTTGTGCAACGAAGCTGGCTTGTTTCTCATAAGCGAGCCGATCCTGGATTTTTTTATCGTCAGTGCCGGCAGGTTCTGTAGCGACAAGTTTTTCCGGGGATTTGCCAGCCAACTCCAATTCAAGTCGGGTGCGTTGATTATTCAGGCTTTCCAAGCGGCTTCTGAGCTGGGTTTCATCAGCTTCTGTAAAGGTTGGGTCAAGCGTCACCAGCTTGTCACCCTTTTTGACAATTTGCCCTGGTTTGACGGCAATTTCCTGAACAACTGCCGTATCAAAGGCCTGAACAATGATGTTCGGCAAGGGGGTAATCAAGCGTCCTCGACCTGAAACGACCAGATCAATTTCCATGAACGTGGTGATGAGGATAAATAGCCCAAAACCAATTGCTAGAATATGCACCGTTCGTTGCAAAAATAGGGGCAAAGGACGGCGCTCGATTTCATCCGCATCCGGGAGGAAGTCTGTTGCTGCCGAGCGAACAATCGAGTCCGCAGTAAGGTTCGCAATCTTTGTCCCCGCCCATTTCTGGAGTCGGATAATCAAAGATGGCTTGTCTGTTGGTTCCATAGGGTCTGGTAGGTTTCGCAACGGGTCAGAAGTTCTTCGTGTCGGCCATTGTCGGAAAGCTCGCCGTTTTGCATGACCAGAATTCGGTCTGCATTGACCAGCGTAGACAATCGGTGGGAAACCATGATGACGGTTCTTCCGACCGAAATTTGCGACAGGTTATTGATAAAAATAGCTTCGCTTTCTGGGTCAAGCGCACTGGCTGCTTCATCCAGAATCAAAATATTGGGATTGGCTAACAGTGCACGGGCAATGGACAGCCTCTGTTTCTGCCCTCCACTGAGATTGGCTGCATTTTCTTCCAGCGGCGTGTCGTAACCCTGTGGCATCCGCTCAATGAACTCGGTGGCTCCGGCTGCTTGGGCCGCTGCGACAATTTGTTCGGTGGTGGCATCTGGTTTGGATGCAGTGATGTTGTCCCGAACGCTGCCACGGAATAGGAAGTTTTCCTGTAGAACAACCCCGATCTGCTTACGTAAATGGGCAAGATCAATTTCACGCGCATCAACGCCATCAAAACGTATCACCCCTTCCTGAACGCTATATAACCCTTGAAGGAGTTTGGTCAGGGTGGTTTTTCCAGAACCGCTACGGCCCACAATACCAACGACGGTTCCTAGCTCAATGGTAAAACGGGTTTTGTTTAAGGCATTAATACTGGAGCCAGGGTAGCGAAATGTGACATCTTCAAAGGT
>JBEGTT010000119.1:0-7014 GCA_041179245.1 Pseudomonadota bacterium | reverse complement strand
TGAAGTGCAGCATATGTCAGCGGCAGACCGTGAGCGGCTCTTCGGCTATCTCGAAGGAACCGGCAAGATGATCTTGGTTGAACCCGGTTACTTGCTGACGGAAGAGTCCAAGATGCCAGGGTTGGATGGTCAAAAAATGTCCAAGTCGTATAGCAATACGATTACTTTGCGAGAATCTGCGGACAGTGTTTCCAAAAAAATACGTTCGATGCCCACGGATACCCAGCGCGCACGTCGCACTGATCCGGGCGATCCTGCGCGTTGTCCCGTGTGGCAATTACATCTGGTTTATTCGGATGAAGCTTGCCGTAACTGGGTTCAGGAAGGTTGCAAAACGGCCGGGATTGGTTGTGTCGAATGTAAGCAGCCGGTCATCGAAGGCATCTTGAAAGAACAGGCGCCGATGCGTGAGCGAGCGCAGCAATATCTTGATGATCCAACGCTGGTTAAAAATATTATTGCCGATGGGTGCGAAAAGGCTCGTGATATGGCGCGTGAAACCATGCGTGACGTGCGCGAGTCAATGGGCCTGCATTACAGCTAATAAGGAAGAATGATGGGAGAACACTCAGTTTCTGTAGTGGTGCCTGCGTTAAATGAGGCTGGCAATATCCGTCCACTGGTTGAGGAAATTTTGCGGGCATTGGGAAATGATCCTGACCTTGAAATTGTCTACGTGGACGATGGCAGTGATGATGAGTCACCGCAAATTTTTGCCGACCTCGCCAAAGAGCTAGCACCACGCTTTGTTTGTGTTCGCCATCAGGCCCGTTGTGGCCAAAGTACCGGGGTCGCTACAGGCGTTCGTCATGCAAAGAATCGCTGGATAGCAACGCTGGATGCGGATGGGCAGAACCACCCGGCGGATATTCCGGCCATGCTGGCTAAATTATTTGAGTCGCCAAATCCTGAAATGCGCTTAGTTGCTGGCTGGCGCCAAAAACGGCAAGACACTTGGTTAAAGCGCTTTTCTTCTCGTCACGCAAACCGGATTCGTGCGTCCTTGTTGGGCGACGACACGCCTGATACCGGCTGTGGTCTGAAAGTATTTAGCCGAGAATTATTCTTGCGCTTGCCTTACTTTAACCATATGCACCGTTTTCTGCCTGCACTGGTGTTGCGTGCCGGTGGGGAGGTGGTGTCAGTGCCGGTGAACCATCGTCCGCGCGTTGAAGGCGTTTCTAAATATGGATTCCACAATCGACTATGGGTTGGGATTGTCGATATTTTTGGGGTGATGTGGTTGCAGCGTCGGGCCAAGGTGCCTGTTATTACCAGTGTTCAAGGTGGTCGCCATGGATGATGCGACGCTGTGGATGGTTATTGGGTTTATTGGGCAAGGGCTGTTTTCCGCTCGATTTATCATTCAGTGGCTGTATAGCGAGAAGGTTAAGCGTAGCGTGGTGCCCGTTGCCTTTTGGTATTTCAGTCTGGCGGGAGGCATTGTCCTAACGGCGTATTCCATTCAACGTGCAGATCCCGTTTTTATCGTAGGGCAGGGCATGGGGCTGGTCGTGTATTTTCGGAACCTGATGCTGATCCGTAAACACCATTTGAAGGCTGACGACGAAGCGCCGGTTGAGTGATGGTGTCTGACTTTCAGCCGACACTGGATGTGCCAGTGCAGGCATTATTGCCGTTTGCCATGATTTACGGTCAACCCATGGCCGAAATGCCGCTGGATTTGTATATTCCTCCGGATGCACTGGCGGTCATGCTGGAGGCTTTTGAAGGCCCACTGGACTTGTTGTTGTACCTGATTCGCAAGGCCAATGTGGATGTTCTAGACATCCCAATGGCACCACTGACTGCGCAGTACCTCAAGTACGTTGAGGCCATGCAGGCCAGTAATCTTGAACTGGCGGCTGAATATCTGGTGATGGCAGCGGTGTTGATAGAAATTAAATCACGGATGTTGCTGCCCAAGCCGCCAGCAGCCATTGGTGAAGAGGGGGAAGATCCTCGCGCTGAATTGGTACGCCGGCTGATTGAATATGAACAAATGAAATTGGCGGCTCGTTCGCTGGATGATTTGGACCATGCCGACCGTGACTTTGCTTGGGTAGAAGTCTGGGTTGAAAAATCCCTGATTCAGCGTTTGCCGGAAGTGACGTTGGACGATTTGAAGGATGCTTGGTTGGGTTTGTTAAGACAGGCAAGTCTGAATAAGCATCACCAGATTCGGCGAGAAGAGTTATCCGTGCGGGAGCATATGGGCATTATTCTGCGGCAGTTGCGGGATGCCGGAGAGCAGGGAGCGCCCCATGTTCGTTTTGAGTCAATGTTCGATCTGACTCAGGGCGTGCCGGTATTGGTGGTGCACTTTTTGGCGATGCTTGAATTGGCTAGGGAGAATTTGCTGGAGCTTTCCCAAGCTGAGGCATTTACCCCGATTTATTTACGATTGAAGGCAATGAGTATGGATTCAGAAGTGAATTTTGATTATGGAACCATCGAAGGCTAAACGGGTTTTGGAGGCGGCTTTGCTGGCGGCCCAACAGCCTTTAAGCCTGCGCGACTTGCAGTCTTTATTTGAAGACGTTTTGTCGCCGGATGTATTGCGTCGTTTACTGGAAGAGCTACGGGATGAATGGCGAGATCGACCCGTAGAGTTGTTGCAGCTAGCTTCAGGGTGGCGTTTTAGGACGCGGGCGGAATACATGCCTTATCTGGAGCGATTAAACCCGGAAAAACCGCCGCGTTATTCACGTGCGGTCATGGAAACGCTGGCTATTATTGTGTACAAACAGCCGGTTACGCGTGGGGATATTGAGCAAATCCGGGGGGTTCAGGTCGCTACACAGATTATTAAAGTCCTCGAAGAGCGAGGATGGGTAGACGTTGTAGGGCATCGAGAAACACCTGGTCGTCCGGCTTTGTTGGCGACGACTAAAAAGTTTCTGGATGACTTGGGATTACGAAATTTGGCAGAATTGCCGCCCTTAGAAGCATTGAATCAAACACTGGAGTTAGCCAATGAGCGCTGATGAAGAACAAATTGTCGACAAGAATTCCGCGCCACAGCGTGGTCAGAGAAACCAGCAAGATCGTCAAAAAAATAAAACGGGCAGAGTAAGCAAAACCGGTAAAGCTGTTGGCGAAGGGCGCTTTGGTCCAGAAGCGCCGCCTACAGCGGGGGGGCGCCGTGGGGTTGATCGTGGTCGCCACCATAAACCCAGTGCTAATCAAGTGGCAGCGGGTAAACCAGAACGGTTACACAAAATTCTTGCCCAGGCCGGTATTGGCTCCCGCCGTGAAATGGAAGAATGGATCGTTTCCGGTCGTATCAACGTCAATGGAGAGCCTGCTGTTGTAGGTCAGTTAGTCAATCCAGGTGACCGCGTTAAGGTGAATGGCAGATTGGTTAATCTCAATATGAGTAGTAACCGTTTGCCAAGGGTGATGATGTATCACAAGCCAGATGGCGAGATCGTTTCACAAAAAGACCCGGAAGGTCGCCCTACCGTGTTTCAGGCTTTGCCACGGATGCGTGGAGGGCGCTGGATTGCCGTTGGGCGTTTGGACTTTAATACCTCTGGATTGATGATTTTTACGACCTGTGGTGAGTTGGCTAACCGGCTAATGCATCCCAGCTCTCGCATGGTTCGCGAATACGCCGTACGCGTGATGGGTGAATTGAGCGTGGAAGCTAAAAATCAGTTGATGGAAGGTATTCAACTTGATGACGGTGTGGCTACGTTTTCATCCATTACCGAAGAAGGTGGCGAAGGGGCTAACCGTTGGTATCGCGTGACGCTTTTTGAAGGGCGAAACCGTGAAGTACGCCGCATGTTTGAGGCGGTTGGATGTACCGTAAGCCGCTTGATGCGCGTACGTTATGGCCCGTTGTTACTACCTTCTTGGTTAAAGCGTGGGATGCATCGGGAGTTGGAGCCGGAGCAAATCAAGGCTTTGGTAAAGATGCTGGATTCTGCTCAGAAACAGGCTGCAGCGGCACAGGCGCAGCACGGGAGTCCCCCGTAACAATGTCCTCTAGCACGCGCTGAACATCGCGGACAAAATAGCCGGTCTCTCCAAAGCAAGTCGTGGGGATGCCCGTGTGTTGCTCGTAGGTTAAGACGACACGGTGGCCCATGCTCTCGTTAATCAGCTTGACGACGGAATCATCGGGTACGGTAAACGTAAATTTTTCCGAGAGCGTGCCGGGCATGGTCACCATGGCGAGTTCGCCTTCCCATGTTTTACAAACCCATCCCTTTTGACTAATTTTCTGCACATATCCGGCCCGCTCTCCTTTGGAGTAACTCCAGCTTAGGGTCAGCCATGTGTAGGCAGCAGTGCCGAGCAGCAAAATAACGGCTATTTTTAATAGGGCGAAAAGCCACCGGCGTCCGGGATGTGTCGTTTTTGTGGGCGAGCTTGGTGTTGTGGGTGCCATTAGTGTGTTTCCTCAAGGTCTAGTATCGGCCAACCTTCTGACATGGCCCGTTGGCGCAGATTGTCATCCGGTTTGACGGCCACTGGGTCGCTGACTTTACCCATTAGGGGTAGATCATTGTGAGAATCGCTGTAAAACCAGCTTTGTTCAAAACTTCCCCACCAAAGTCCCAATGCAGCTAACCACGCTTCAACCCGAACTATTTTTCCTTCCCGAAATGCCGGGGTGTCCGTTGGTTTTCCGGTGAATTCTCCGCTGGCAGGGTTACATTCAGGTATGGTGGCAATAAGGTGGGGAATCCCAAAGGCCGTCGCAATTGGCCCGGTGACAAAGCTATTCGTGGCGGTGACGATAGCACAGAGATGCCCAGCATCCCGGTGTTCCTGCACCAGTTGTCGTGCGGCTGTACCCATGCGAGGGATGATGTGTGATTGCATGAATTCCCGATGCCATTGATCCAGAACTAGCCGTGGCGTACGTGCCAAAGGCGCTAGTTGGAAATCAAGGAAGGCATGGATGTCCAGGCAACCGGCTTTGTAATCGGCATAAAAACGATCATTGGCGGTAGTCTGAATCGCTTCATCAACAACACCTTTGCCAATCAAAAATTGCGCCCATTCGTAGTCGGAGTCGCCGGACAGCAGGGTGTTATCGAGGTCAAATAAGGCTAGGTTCATGTTTCCAGTTCCAGGGAAGTTTGTAATAGATCACGCAGCAATGGCAAGGTGATGGCCCGTTGATGTTCCAGTCCATAGTTGTCGAGTGCTTGCAGCAATGTGGTCAAGCTTCCCATGTCGCGAGGCGTGTGGCGAATGAGGTAAGGGATCAAGTCTGATCTAATGCGTAGTTGCCGGTCTTGTGCCAACCGGGTGAGCGCGGCGATTTTGTCAGAATCATCTAGGGGTAGAAGTCCATAAACAAGGCCGTAACCCAGTCGGGTTCGCAGGTCTTCGCGTAGGCTAAGATTCTTTGGTGATACTTCGCCCGCCATCAATAGACGCCCGCCATCGGCATGAATCTGGTTGAACAGGTTGAATAGTTGCTGTTGCCCATCGGGATTTAGCGACTGAACGTTATCAACCGCCAGTGTGGTACCGGTACATATCGAGGTCAGTTCAGTGAGGGCAGAATTATCCGCAGCATCAACGTAGGGGAAACCACTGGCGTGCAACAAATGGGTCTTACCCGAACCGCTTTCACCAAATAGATAAAACCCGCTGCCGGTACGAAAATCGTTGTTGGTATCATTGAGCCAATGCTGCCATGCGGCAAAGGTTTCGCTGTTTGAGCCTGGTACAAAGTTGCCCAGAGTGGCGAGTGGGGCGGGCAGGATATTCAAAAGCAGCTGACGCATGATGTTTGTTTTTACAGAGGTTAGGGTCAAGTCGGGTACAATCTCGCACCCATTTTTAGGGCGGTGCACCATGCGAATTCTACCATCCGCCCATAAACGTAACTTGCTACACAACGAGCGCTTCGGATTAACCATGACACAGAACCCCCAAAATACATCACTTTCTTACCGCGATGCCGGTGTCGACATTGATGCAGGTGATGCCCTTGTCGATCGCATTAAACCACTTGCCAAAAAAACCATGCGCGAAGGCGTATTGGGCGGTATTGGCGGGTTTGGTGCTTTATTTGAAATTCCCAAGCGTTATCAAGAGCCGGTGTTGGTTTCCGGCACGGATGGCGTTGGCACCAAGCTAAAGCTCGCTTTTGAGCTAAATCGTCACGATACGGTTGGGCAAGATTTGGTGGCGATGAGTGTCAATGACATTCTGGTACAAGGTGCGGAATCCTTGTTCTTCCTAGATTATTTTGCGTGTGGCAAGTTGGACGTTGATACCGCTGCCAGTGTGGTGGGCGGGATTGCCAAGGGTTGTGAACTTGCTGGTTGTGCGCTTATTGGTGGCGAAACGGCTGAAATGCCAGGGATGTATCCAGCCGGTGAATATGATTTGGCCGGTTTTGCGGTGGGTGTTGTTGAAAAATCCAAGATTATTGATGGCAAAACGATCGGGCCTGGTGATGTAGTCCTCGGTTTGGCTTCGTCTGGCGCGCATTCCAACGGTTATTCGCTGGTTCGTAAAATTATCGAACGTTCCACTATTGATATGAATGCAGTTTTTGACGGTGAAAGAACGCTGGCCGATGTGGTGATGGCACCTACCCGCATTTACGTTAAGCAAGTGCTTGAGTTGATGAAGACCATTAACGTCAAGGGAATGGCCCATATTACTGGTGGTGGTTTGTTGGAAAATGTGCCTCGCGTGCTCCCAGAAAATACTGTTGCGGATCTGGAAAAGGCGGCTTGGCCCCGCCCGAAGCTGTTCGACTGGATGCAAGCGGAAGGTAATGTCGACGAGAAGGAAATGCATCGCACTTTTAACTGCGGTATCGGAATGGTTATTGTGGTGTCGGCCTCGGATGCTGACGTTGCAATAGCAAGTTTGAAAGCGAGCGGTGAAGCGGTTTACCGTATCGGACAAATTCGTGCACGTCAGGGTGATGAAGCCCAAACGGTTGTGCGTTAAGTAGATAGCGTAGAGAGGGCAGCATGAAAATCAGTTTTCTGGATTTTGAACAACCGGTAGCAGAACTCGAGAACAAGA
>JBEGTT010000118.1:0-4691 GCA_041179245.1 Pseudomonadota bacterium | reverse complement strand
CGATGTCAATTTTTTTGGTGAATGATTTTCACCTGATCGATATGAGCCGACGCAGTCGAAAAAGCCGCGTCGGTTTTTTTACGTCATGAATTTCAATATTTGCGAGAAGTATCACGTCATTGTGCCAGCGGCAGGGAGTGGTTCGCGTTTTGGTGCTGCGCTGCCCAAGCAGTATTTGCCGCTTCTTGGAAAACCGTTGTTAGTCCATACGTTGGCAGCACTTTGTGACCATCCAAAAATTACCAGCGTGTCCGTTGTGCTCTCCCCTGATGATGAGTTGTGTGCAAGCGTTGGGGACCTGTTTCGCAGCGATAAATTGACCTATTTGTATTGTGGTGGTGCTAGCCGGGCCGATAGTGTGCGCAATGGTTTGGCGGCACTCAAAGAGCGTAGCGTAGCGGAACAGGACTGGGTTCTGGTGCATGACGCGGCGCGCCCCTGTTTAAGCCTAGAGATGCTGAATCGCCTGATCGATACACTGGCCGATGATCCCGTCGGCGGTTTATTGGCTATTCCCGTTGCAGATACCTTGAAGCGGGCTGATGCTGATAATCGTGTAGCAGAAACTTTGCCGAGAGAGGGTTTATGGCAGGCACAAACGCCACAAATGTTCCGTTTTGGTTTGTTGTGCGATGCCCTTGATCGCTTCCCTTCTGTGACGGATGAAGCGGGTGCCATTGAGGCCGCTGGTTTTCAGCCGAAACTGGTGGCGGGAGAGTTGTCCAACCTGAAGGTCACTTACCAAGGGGACTTACCTTTGGCAGAAGCTATTCTGTTATCCAGAAGGAATCCGTGATGTCATTTCCCGCACTACCCATTCTTCGTGTTGGCCAGGGCTACGATGTGCACCAACTGGTGGGCGATAGGCTGCTCATTTTGGGTGGGGTGACGATTCCTTTTGAAAAAGGTCTTCTCGGCCATTCCGATGCTGATGCTTTGCTGCATGCGGTGACTGATGCCTTATTGGGAGCCGCTGGCTTAGGCGACATTGGTCGGCATTTTCCCGATACCGATGCCACTTTTAAAGGTGCCGATAGCCGTGTGCTGTTGCGTAGTGCAGTGGCGTTAATCAAAAAAAATGGCTGGTCAATCGTGAATCTTGACTCAACCATCATTGCCCAGAAACCACGACTGGCGGAGCATATTCCGGCGATGCGAGAAAATTTATCCGAAGATTTGGGCATTGCCATTGATGCCGTCAATATCAAAGGTAAAACAAACGAAAAGCTGGGGTATCTCGGGCGTTGCGAAGCCATTGAAACGCAGGCGGTTGTATTGCTGGTCAAGAATTAAGCGGTAGCCATATCGTGGCGATTAACCCACCTTCTGGGTGGTTAACTAAGGTCAGTTCTCCACCGTGTCGCCGTACAAAGCGATCCACAATGGCTAAGCCCAAACCAGTGCCGTTGGCATTGGTTCTTGCAGTGTCTAGCCGGCTGAAAGCGCGTTTAAGGTGATCTGCGCTGCCTTCTGGAATACCTATCCCGTGATCGCGGACAGAAATTGCCCACTGCTTGTTTTCTGTTGATAACGAAAGCTCAACCGGTTGGTTTTCACCTTCATTAAGGCCGTATTTCCAGGCATTTTCCAGCAGGTTTTGAATACAACGGCGTAAGGTTCTGGGCGGTAAGTTCAACTCAGGAAGGACTTTATGTTGGGCAAAATTCAATACGCACGGTTTGCCAAGGGCCTTGGCATGTTCGGCAAGTTCTGACAGTACATCGTGGAGATTACAAGGTTCAGGTGGTTCTCCATCCTCGCTTCGGGCGTAATCCAAAAATTGCGCAATGATGCTATCCATTTGTTCAATGTCAGCCACCACAGCAAGGCGCGAGGCTTCATCGGACAAACTCATTTCAGCCTCTAGACGGAGGCGAGCCAGAGGCGTGCGAAGGTCGTGCGAAATACCCGCGAGAACCTCCGCTCGTTCAGACTCATGCTGGCGTAAATCTTCAGACATCCGGTTAAATGCGGTCATTACTTGCTGAACTTCGGCAGGGCCATTGACCGGTAATCGAGGCATCTGTTGTTGCCCAATTCGCCTCGCTGCTTCGGCAAGTATCCGTAAAGGGCGCGTGATGTGAGCGATGATCAGCCCGGCAACGGCCAGTGCCATACTTAAAGCCAAAACTCCCCAGCCAAGCAGATGGAATGGCATCCCATGCTTGACCCGATCTTTGGGCAGCACAATCCAGAACTGGTCTTCGTCATAAGGTTCAAACCGGAAGCTAACCCAGAATCCTGGGATGCCATTTACGGCAAGCGCCACTTGCGTGTCTGGGCCTAGCGAGAGTTTTAGAAACTCTTGTAGTAGATCAAAAAATCTAGCCGGAGGAGGTCGCAGGACAAAATCGTCATCTTCAGCGGGAAGCAGCCGAATGCCTTCACGGCTGGCCAGTTCGTTTAGAAACGTGGGTCGTGTTTCCGGTGGTGCTGCGTAAAGTGCTGCGCGGACTAGGTTCACCGCGCTAGTGGTGAGTTGCGCTAGTTCCTTGGCTCTAGGTTCTGCATCAGCATGCCGGAAGATCACTAGCCAACTGGCAGTGGTAAGCATGACCAGCGCACTGATGAGAACAAAGCTGCGAAACAGCAGGGACTGTGGCATTTCGGAAGGTGGCGGCTAAACTGGATCTGGGTTTTCTGAAATATCCGCAACGTCATCGGGGACAAAAACATAACCAAAGCCCCAGACTGTTTGCAGATAACGGGGTTTGGAAGGTTCTAGTTCAACCAATTTGCGTAGACGCGACACTTGAACGTCAATGGCTCGGTCAAATGGGCCTTGTTCTCGTCCCCTCGCCAACGTCATTAGTTTGTCTCGTGATAGTGGCTGACGAGGGTGGCGGAGTAAGGCGTAGAGCACGGCAAACTCGCCAGTCGTCAGAGTGATGTTTTCACCATTACGAACCAGTGTGCGGGCAGTCGGGTCAACGATAACCTCGCCAAAACGAATAACCCCCGTCGTTTCTGCCGAAGGTGAACCAGGCGGAAGGTGAGGCTGGCGGCGTAAAACAGCCTGCATCCGTGCGAGCAACTCACGCGGGTTAAAGGGTTTAGGCAGGTAATCATCAGCGCCCATTTCGAGGCCGACGATGCGGTCAATTTCATCCCCTTTGGCGGTTAACATAATCACCGGGGTTAGATCTCCTTTGGCTCTCAAGCGACGGCAGATCGAAAGCCCATCTTCACCGGGAAGCATCAAATCCAACACCAGTAGGTCGAAATGTTCGCGGTTGTGGTACTTGTCCATCATTGCTGAGTCACCGACAGACTTAACTTCGAACCCCTGTTCCGTTAAGTACCGGGTCAAAAGATCCCGCAAGCGTGCATCATCATCGATGACCAGAATGCGTTGCGGGCGTTCAAGTGGATGATTGCGATCAGTGGCAGTGTTCATTGGCGGACTCGTAAATGGATTTGGGACGGTTAACTCGGAACGTCTAAAATAGTAACAAGCTTTTGAGTATGGGAATGGGAGGGAAAATCGTTGCAATGAATTGTTACAGCGAATTTGCAATTAAGTCACCAGAAGACCATTTGCCCAAAGCAAAGTTCTAGGCAAAATGGGCCGGTTTTCGAATTATTGGACGGTCGCGTTGTTAACATCACCTAATCATCAGGCTAGTTTCTTGACAATATCGGCTATTTTTCTTCTGAGCACGGGTTCGGCTCAGGCGGAATTGTCCGCTGAGCACAAGCACAGAGTTCGCGGTGAGATGCGGGAAATCTGGTCCAAGATGACCCCGGACGAGCGAGAGTCGTTGCGGAGAGAGTCCGTGGTCAGCGGATTTGATGGCGAGCCATCAGGGTCAGATGCCCCAAAAAAGTTAGCGATACCAATACGAGCATCAACCGAGCATCAGCGTCAGTTAACGACAGAGGATCACAACCACCTACGTCGGCAACTTAAGGATATTTCGGCTGATGTAAAGCCTTCGCCTTAAACGGTAATTTCGAGTAGCTCCCCAAAAATTAAAGGACTCGTAAATGAATGACCGAATAAATCAGATTTTGGCCAATGCCTCTGCGCGTGCCAAAGAGACCCAAGCCTCTTATTTTGGTGACCTTACGCCAGCCGAAGCGTGGGAGTTTTTGCAGGCTTCTAAAAATGCGGTCCTCGTTGATGTGCGGACTGGCGCAGAGCAAGATTTTGTAGGCCGCATCCTTGGGGTCGCAGAAATTCCCCTGAGAACCTATCCCGGAATGGTCATAAATCCAGATTTCGTGGCACAAGTGAAAGCAGTCGTGAGGCCCGATCAAGTGGTGATGTTACTTTGCCGCAGTGGGGTTCGTTCCGTGGCTGCCGCACAACAACTAACTGACGAAGGCTATAGCCGAGCAATCAATATCCTTGAGGGATTTGAAGGGGATAAAAATGAATTGGGCCAGCGTCGCGTCAATGGCTGGAAAATGGCCGGATTGCCGTGGTCGCAGGGATAGTATTTCCCGAACGGGAAATTTAATGACCATGATGCCAATTCGATCACCTCAACAACTCGGCGCTGCACTTCGTGCCAGCCGCAAACAGCTTGGTCTGATTATCGTTGACTTGGAAGCTGGCAAGCCGACCTTGCGACTTGAAAATATTTTGCGGGTAATTGATGCCCTCGGTGGAGAGATTCATCTGAGCGGATTGCCAATTCAAGGGTGACGATCATGGCGCATGAGCTAGCGGTCTGGTTGTTTGCCGA
>JBEGTT010000117.1:0-12785 GCA_041179245.1 Pseudomonadota bacterium | reverse complement strand
TCAGCTTTTAAGAAGGATTATTTATGACTATCGAACGCATGATCCGCATCATGGCAGGCTCCTTCATCATGATTTCTATGTCGCTCGGCGTGCCTGAAAGCCCTATTTTTGTGAGCCAGTGGTTTCTACTCTTTACGGCTTTTGTTGGATTGAATCTGTTTCAAAGTGGGATAACCCGCTTTTGCCCCGCCGAAACTTTACTGCGGAAACTGTACGACCCCGCTCGCCTTCCCAAACAAAATTGACTGCTTGATCGCATCATCAAGGTAGCTTTGGTAAAAATCAGGGAGCCTTGATCCAACGATCGGCTCTGCTAGCGTCAAACCCTTTGGCCCATAAAACGAAACGACGGGCACAAATCTGATTTTTTCGCGCTCTGCAAATTTCGAATGGGTTGTTTTTTGCCCATCAAAATCAATCAGCGTTGATTCACTGTCTACATTAATTTCCCGAACAATGACCCGCTTTTGGTAGCGGGGTTCACTCAGCAACGGCTGCAGATAATTACGCTTAACAATTCTGCAATATGGGCAATCATCACGGCTATAAAGCACAATCAATGGCCCACCAAGCTGACTAGCCAATTTGGCGTCTGAGCTCAAATTCACCGCCGCCGGCAACGCATGGCCCTCTCCCGGGAAAAACTGAAGGCACATTACTAAGCCAGCTAACCACGGCCACCTCAAAACTCGTAACATGGGGTCAAACAACTGGATCATCATTATTGCTCAAAATGATAATAATGATCATTGAGCCAACTCGCCACACCGCCCTCTTCCTCCGGGAACCATCCCGCGCTCATAACCGCACTGCACGATGTCACGCGTTGAAGTAGCTCCAGTTTGTTGGAAAGCATACGACCGTCTCGGGTGTACATCTTGCTACCATCATCACCGTACATCCTAGCATGGCAAGCAACACACGCTTTTTCGTGCATCGACTCGGTCATTTTATGGTCAGACCTACCCCATGGTTCCTCTGCTTGGGCATGAAACCCCGTCAATACGACAAACCAGAATGTCAAAAATAAGCGCATTTTTTCCTCGCCAAACGTTTGTCTTATTCTGCGGCTTAAAAACCAGCAGCTTCTGCTTCTAAATAGGCGAGGCTGACGTATTTGCCTATATTGACATCAAAGCCTTTGGTGTCCTTGGCACGACTAGTCACCCGAGGATCATTCAAGACTAAGGTTTTGGCTGCCTCAAGCGGCAGGCCATCTTTGATCGCTTGTTCGCATGGGCGGTAGATTCCTTCAAATAACTCGCGGTTCCATTTCAGCACCGCCCCACTGGGTTCACCATGACCGGGTAGCCAAATTTTGCTAGCGGTTTTTTCAAGTGCGTTATACGCATTTAGCGTACCCAAATAGGAGCCATCATCCATATTAGCGATCCGGCGATCCATCGCTACATCACCTATCAGGGTTACGCCATCTTCCAAAACCTCGACACATAGGTCTGATGGTGTATGCGCTATCCCGAAGTGATGCATGCGTAAGGTCACGTCCCCAAAATTCAGTTCAGCTCCGTGCTCAAGCGGCAGACTGGGCGGCACCACACGGGTTCCTAGGGTAGCCTGATTGGTCCATTGCTCCATCAACGTACGCCACATATTGCCCTGCACGCCCTGTACCGCACGGATTGTTCCTGGGTGTGCATAGCGCGGTAGACTATCGCCGTACGCCTCAACATAGGCATGATTGCCCAGCCAGTGATCCCCGTGATAATGGGTGTTGATAATGGCAATCACCGGTTTCTTGAAGGCCTTTTTGAGCTGGCGAATAGCCATTTCACCAATCTGCACAGATGCCCCCGAGTCGACCACGACTAACCCTTTGGCCGTATTCACAAAGGTAATGTTGCACATCATTCCTTGGTTCTCTGGCGTTGGAAAACCATCCGGTGAAAAAATCATCCAGACATGTTTTGACACTTGGCGTAAGGGATGGTCTTTAACCACAGGGCCGCGAACAAACTCATCGAGTTCTTTGGCGAAAGCACTAATCGACTGCCAAGGCGCAAGTTCAGCTAGCGATAAACTGGAAATGACTGCGGAAGTTTGCAAAAAGCGACGACGGTTCATCGAAATCTCCCGACACTTAATAAAAAATTACTTTGCCTGATTGAAAGCAGAGTGTAAGCGAATTATTATTTAATGATGTTCTGTATTTTCTAATAAAAAAGGGTGATCCAGTGGCTTACAAAAATAACGTTTTGCTTGGAATGTGTGCACTAGTTGCAATCTTGATTCACCCAGTGCTGGCTGAAGAAATTGACATGCCAGCGAGAGCAGAAGAAATCGTTTCTGGAAGGTGTTTCCTTTGTCACGGAATTGAAGGCGAATCAGCGAGCCCGGTTTTTCCACGCTTGGCCGGTCAGCATGCCGAGTACATTGCCAAACAGCTTAATGATTTTAAGACTGGCAAACGCAAAAGTAGCACCATGAAACCCCAAGCGGATGAACTCACAAAAACCGAAATGAAAGCATTGGGTGCTTTTTTTGAAAGCAAGCAAGCGACAGCACGAATCGCTAGGGATTCTGAATTGGTCGCAGTGGGGCACTACATCTTTCACCGAGGCAACCAGTTCTCTGGTTTGCCTTCGTGTTCTAGCTGCCACGGCCCAAAGGGTTATGGCTCTCCCCTACTCCCACGCTTAGCTGGACAACACCCCCGTTACATCGAAGAACAACTTAAACAATTCAATAAGCGTGAGCGTACAAACGACAACGCGGTGATGCACACGGTTGCTTCAAAGCTTAGTGAGTTGGAAAAACATGCCGTAGCTGAATACATCGCAACCTTGGAGTAGCTTCAACGCGAGCCAATGTTCCAATACTTCCACACGTAAAAAAGGCCGCATTTGCGGCCTTTTTCATGACGCTAGAAGACCATTAAGCCAGCATATCTGCCCAAATATTCTTGGCCCAACCAATAGCCACCTTGCCTTCCAATTCATTACGCGCGGCAGAAACGCCACCAGCCCCCTTCACCGGCTGAACCAGCTTCGTCGCCGCATCATATTGATGAACCGAAGAAACGTGGATTACGTTCTTGGCATCAACAAAGCTATAACAGGTATTCATCACCACTGGTTCTGGGTTTGGCTCCTGACCAGCCAGCAAATTCAAGATTGCAGCGGCGGCCAGCTTTCCGTGTTGATTTGCCATATGCCCAGACTTAGGCATGGTTGGTGCAGGGAAAACGGCATCGCCCAATACGTGAATTCCCGGCGTGTTCGTTGATTCCATCGAAAGCCAATTGATGTCGACCCAGCGGTTGTTGATCAATTTGATGCCTGACTTCGCGGCAATATCACCCGCCCGATGGGGGGGAATAATGTTCAAAACATCCGCTTTAAATTTATCGAACTCAAGCACAGCCGTATTAGTGGCCACTTCAACATCCTTGACCTCGCTGTTATTGCGGTACTCGATGATGCCCTTATAAAGATCAGACCACGCTTTGGTAAACAGGGCCTTTTTGGACATCACATCTTCATTGGCATCAAGAATAATGACCTTGGACTTGGGTTTGCTCTGTTTGAAGTAATTTGCTACTAAACAAGCTCGTTCGTAAGGTCCGGGAGGGCAACGATAGGGTGCCTTAGGAATAGAAATGGCATACACCCCACCATCTTGCATCGACTCAAGTTGTTTTCTCAGCGCAATGGTTTGTGGTCCAGCTTTCCATGCATGCAAAATTTTCGACTGTGCATCAACGTTGTCTAAACCTGGAATCTGGTCAAACATGAAATCCACACCAGGGGAAAGAACCAACCGGTCATAGGACATTGAGCCACCATCATTCAGGCTAATGGTTTTTTTCGCCGCATCAACGCCAGTGACCATCCCCTGAATAACCCGCACGCCCCACTTATTTTTGAGGTTATCGTAGCTGACCGTGATGTCATCCATGGTTTTCGTACCACCGATGACCAAGTTGGACATCGGGCAAGAAATAAACACGGGGTTCCGTTCAATAAGAGTGACCTGAACACCACCTTCACTCCACATCCGCAAGTACTTCGCGACCGTGGCACCGCCGTAACCACCACCCACCACCACTACATGCCCACCCGCCTTCGTACCGGCAGAACACCCATATAGAGAAGCAACAACGCTCGCTGCAGCACCAGCCTTCAGGAAATCTCGTCTTTTCATCAGCATCATGTTGTTCTCCTATTTTCGTGCAGCGAAATAGCCAGCGATCAGATCAAGCTGGGCGTCTGTATACCCCTTGGAAATCTGATGCATGATTGATGCAGGTTTATCCCCGCTCTTGAAGTCCGCTAGTTTTTGTAGGATTTTTTCCTTCTCCATGCCAGCCAAAGCGTCCATACCGGAACCCTTAAGCGCATTGCCATTGGTACCGTGACAGTTAGCGCAGGTAGCCGCTAAATTACGAGCAAGATTTGGATCAGCAGCATGCGAGATACTTGCCGACACTAGCAAGCACAAAGCCATAATAGGCGTAATTAGTTTCATCGAAACATCTCCTTTGAGTGAAGTTGATACATCTATCGCATGGAATTTATAGTAAGTTTTTCATAGCGACGTAACGCAAAGGGTATAGCCCTTTTGGACAAATTGCATGCTGCAACGCAACAATATTAGAAGTTGACTATATAAGACTCCAGTTATAGATTTCGGGGCAAAAGAATGAATAAAAGAGCTTGCGGTGCACCTCTTTAATATTCGTTAAACATACAACAAAGAACCCCAAGTCTCGAACGCGGCGAAGTTCCGGGTAGGTTTAGACATCAGGGTAATCGGAAAAATAATAAGGGGGAGATGGACTCTATGGTCGAAAAACTAAAGCAGCCTGGTCGGCTGGGACTGGCACCAGAAAATTTTCTGTCAGAAGAACAAATCAAAGAAATCGCGGAAGGTCGCCGTGATTTTTTAAGGAAAAGTTTCCTTGCTGCCAGTGCGGCTATGGTAGCCCCGGTGATCGCGAGAGCCTCGGACGGTGACCCAGACATTCTCAATCTTCCTCCATGGACAACCACTCTTGGGCAACCCGTAGCCACCAACCCATATGGACTTCCATCCAAATTTGAAAGTCAGTTGCTACGTCGAGAGTCTCCTGGTTTAACCCGCGTCGGAGGGTCGTCGGTTTCGTTCTGCCCACTTCAGGGTCTGTTTGGCATCATCACTCCATCAGGGCTGCACTTCGAGCGCCACCACCAAGGTTGGCACGATGTAGATCCAGCAAGACATCGACTGATGATCAATGGCTCAGACCCTCAGTTTTTAAAGAAACCGAAGGTCTACACCATGGACGAGATAATGCGTCTGCCTTCCGTTTCTCGTATCCATTTCATTGAATGTGGTGCCAACACAGGTCTTGAGTGGGGCAATGTAGCCGTACCCACCGTTCAATACACCCACGGGATGTTGTCTTGCTCAGAGTTCACTGGCGTCCCACTTAAACTTCTTCTCGAAGATTGTGGCGTTGATTACAAGAAAGCCCGCTACATACTGGCTGAGGGTGCGGATGGGTCTTCAATGACGCGCACGATACCCATGGAGATGGTAGAAAACGGTGAGGTTTTTGTGGCATACGGCATGAATGGTGAAATGCTTCGCCCTGAAAATGGTTACCCACTACGACTCGTTGTTCCGGGTGTTCAGGGGGTTTCTTGGGTCAAGTGGCTGCGCCGAATTGAAGTTGGTGACCAGCCTTATGCCACCAAAGACGAGGCCGTCCACTACATTGATCTGCAGCCAAATGGCCTACATCGCCAATACACTTCGATACAAGAATGTAAATCTGTCATCACCACCCCTTCGGGCGGTCAGACGTTGCTCAGTCAAGGTTTCTACAACATTTCCGGGCTAGCGTGGTCTGGCCGAGGAAAAATCAAGCGAGTAGACGTTTCCTTTGACGGGGGCATTAACTGGCAGAAAGCCCGAATCGAAGGCCCGGTGCAAAACAAGGCGCTTACCCGCTTCAATATCAACTGGGTATGGGATGGCAAACCCGCCATCCTGCAATCGCGCGCCGTCGATGAAACGGGATATGTACAACCAGCTTACGGACAATTACGTAAGGTACGCGGCACCAAATCGATTTATCACAACAATGCTATCCAGTCGTGGAAAGTCGTCGAAAGTGGGGAGGTTAGCAATGTCCAGGTTCTCTAAATCAGTTCTGGTTTGTGCCCTGCTCTCTGCCTCGGTATCTGCTTTCGCCTTTGACAATTATCTAGGAGTAGGCCGCGAGGCCAAACCCGCCGAAGTAAAAGCATGGGATATCGATGTGCGTCCGGACTTCAAAGGCTTACCCAAAGGGTCTGGTAATGTCGAACGCGGACAGGATTTGTTCGAAGAAAAATGCGCTTCCTGTCACGGATCATTTGGTGAATCAAACGAGGTATTTACACCGTTGATCGGGGGGACAACGGCTGAAGACATCAAGAATGGTCGTGTCGGTGGTTTCGTAAAGGGTGACATTCCCCAACGAACCACCTTCACCAAGGTCGCCACCATATCGACAATTTTCGACTACATTCAGCGAGCAATGCCTTGGACATCACCGAAGTCGCTGGCTCCGGACGATGTCTACGCCATCCTTGCTTACTTTTTAAATCTAGCCGAAATTGTTCCCGGTGATTTCACCTTGACCGATAAAAACATCGGTGAGGTTCAGGCCAAAATGCCTAACCGTAACGGCATGACAACCAACCACGGAATGTGGTCAGGTCCTTCCGCCAAGAAGGGCGGCATTGGCAACGGCGGAATCCCTGACGTTAAAAACATAGCCTGCATGACCAACTGCAAGCCTGAAGTCCTAATCGGTTCGACTCTTCCGGAATATGCACGCACCGCGCACGGAGAATTGGCTGATCAGAACCGTAGTTTTGGCCCAGTACGCGGAACCAGGACGCTGGGGCCTGAAGCGGCGAAAAAGGCCGCAGAGCTTGGTACTTTAGAGTTGGCTAATAAAAGTGGCTGTATGGCGTGCCATGGAGTCAAAAACAAAATTGTCGGCCCTGGCTACAACGAAGTTGCCGCAAGATACAAAGATCAACCCGATGCTGAAAGCCGTCTAATAGCCAAAGTTAAGGCCGGTGGCCAAGGCATGTGGGGATCTATGCCTATGCCACCAAACGGCCATGTCAAAGATGAAGAAATGAAAACACTGGTTAAGTGGATTCTGTCTGGTACCAAATAATTAATTTTCAGAGGAAATTGTATGAATACCCAACGTCGTCAAGTATTAAAAACCGGCTCCGGTGCTGCACTGCTAGCCATTCTTGCTGCGGCAGGCATCGTCACACCCGGCATTGCATTGGCCGATTGGAACAAGGCTGCATTTGACGCTAAAAGCATGGCTGATACCCTTAAAGCATTGGGTGCCGTATCACCCACGGAGAGCAAAGATGTTCAGGTAACCGGGCCGGATATTGCAGAAAATGGTGCCGTCGTACCGGTCGGTGTTAGCTCCACATTACCCAACGTAACCATGGTTGCCATCCTGATTGAGAAGAACCCGAATGCGCTGGCGGCCAGTTTTGTACTACCAGAAGGGACTGAAGCCAATGTCCAGACCCGGGTCAAAATGGGGCAAACCTCAAACGTATATGCCTTGGTCAAATCTGACGGCCAGTTCTTTATGGCAACAAAAGAAATCAAGGTCACCCTCGGTGGCTGCGGCGGCTAATTGGTCAATACACACTTAAAAGAATAGAAGGAGAAATTCATGGCAAATCCGATGAAAATCCGCGCAGCAAACAAAGATGGCATTACTGAACTCAAAGTTCTGGTCAGCCACGAGATGGAAACAGGCCAACGAAAAGATGCTGCTGGAGCGATTATTCCAGCTTGGTTCATTACCGAATTAAGCGCTAAACATAACGAAAAAATCGTCTTAACCAGTGAATTCGGCCCCTCCGTTTCCAAGAATCCTTATTTGGCATTCAAGTTCAAGGGGGGTGCCAAAGGCGACAAAATCATCATCTCTTGGAAGGACAACAAAGGCGAAACACGCAGTGACGAAGCTGTCATTGTCTGATGCTTGAAGCGGCAAAACCGTAGCTGCTATATTTTCAAAGGGTAAAAAATGAGCATGAATCGTCGTGAATTTTTGCAAGTGATGGCAATAGCAGCTGCCGGTGGCATGAGTCTGCATAGCGACTTTGCACTCGCAGAAAAAGGCGCAGCTAAACTCTATGACCTACCTAAATTCGGCAATGTGAGCTTGCTGCACATTACAGATTGCCATGCTCAGTTGCTCCCCATTTATTTCCGTGAACCCAACGTCAACCTCGGCTTTGGTGACCAGTTCGGAAAAGTACCGCACCTCGTCGGCGATAATCTACTCAAGCATTTCGGATTTAAGCCAAACAGCCTTGAAGCGCATGCTTACACGTACTTGAACTTTGAAAAAGCGGCTGAAACTTACGGCAAGGTCGGTGGATTCGCCCATCTAGCAACCCTAGTGAAACGGATGAAGGCCAGTCGGCCAGGATCACTACTACTTGATGGTGGCGATACGTGGCAAGGATCGGGGACTGCGCTTTGGACCAACGCACAGGACATGGTCGATGCCTGCAAGGCTCTAGGTGTCAACGTAATGACCCTGCACTGGGAATCCACCGTCGGTGAAGTTCGCCTCAAAGAAATTGAAGAGAACGACTTTGCTGGTCATATTGATATCGTTGCTCAGAATGTTAAGACTAACGATTTCGGTGATCCGGTGTTTAAACCCTTCGTGATGAAAAATATGAATGGGGTACCGGTAGCGATTATTGGGCAGGCATTCCCCTACACCCCCATTGCAAACCCACGCTGGCAAATTCCGAACTGGAGCTACGGTATCCAGGAAGAGAACATGCAAACCACCGTTAACGAAGCCCGTGCGGCTGGCGCTCAGGTGGTTGTCGTGCTGTCGCATAACGGTATGGATGTAGACCTCAAGATGGCCTCCCGTGTGCGCGGCATCGACGCCATTCTCGGCGGGCACACCCACGATGGAATGCCTGCGCCGGTTGTCGTCAAGAATAGCGGTGGTCAGACGCTGGTAACCAATGCTGGCTCTAACGGTAAATACCTTGGTGTCCTCGATTTTGATGTCAAGAACGGTAAGATTGCCGGCCATCGCTACAAGCTCCTGCCTGTTTTCGCGAATCTGTTGCCGGCGGACAAGGATATGCAGACCTTGATCGACAAAGCGCGTGCGCCTTACCTAAGCAAGCTCAACGAAAAATTGGCCGTCACCGAAGGCCTACTCTACCGACGTGGCAATTTCAACGGAACCTTCGACCAGCTTATTCTGGATTCTCTAATGAAGGTAAAGGATGCAGAAATCGCCTTCTCACCGGGCTTCCGTTGGGGCACTTCCCTGCTGCCGGGCCAGCCAATCCTAATGGAACATGTACTGGACCAGACTGCCATCACGTACCCTTGGACAACCGTCACCAACATGTCCGGCGAAATGATTAAAACCGTTTTAGAAGATGTGTGTGACAACCTGTTTAACCCAGACCCGTATTACCAGCAAGGCGGCGACATGGTGCGAGTGGGGGGGCTTCAATACACCTGTGACCCAACGGGGAAAATGGGCCAGCGGATTCAGAATATGACGCTCAAAGGCCAAGAGATTGATCCGAACAAAACATACAAGGTCGCTGGTTGGGCACCCGTTTCAGAAGAAGCCAAAAATTCTGGCGAACCGATTTGGGATGTGATCGCCACTTATCTCCGCGATATAAAAACCGTTAAACCAGTCAATTTGAATCTACCAACCTTAAAGGGCGCAGCTAACAATCCTGGGATTTCGTGATAAAAATCATCAAGGTGAAACAGTCCAATAAACAGGCCAATAAGTTCTTCAATGTAAAAACCCACCTAGGGGAATAACTAATCGGTGGGTTTTTACATTTGCATAACATCATGCAGAAAAAAGCTTACTTGCTCTCTTCGTAGCGCTTTACGGAAGCGAGAATTTCAGATTTAGCTTCTTCCAAACCTTGCCATCCTGTGACCTTAACCCACTTACCTTTTTCCAGATCCTTGTAGTGTTCGAAGAAATGGGTAATTTGCTGAATCAGCAGTGGAGGCAAATCGTCACAAGACTTAACGTTGTCGTACAGCGGTGTGAGCTTAGAAACAGGAACCGCAACTAATTTGGCATCAATACCAGACTCGTCTTCCATATTCAGCACGCCCAGCGGACGGCAACGCAGCACAACGCCTGGTTGCAATGAGTAAGGTGCGACCACCAGCACGTCTACTGGGTCGCCATCTTCAGACAGCGTATGGGGAATAAATCCATAGTCACAGGGATAGTGCATTGGGCTGGACATGAAGCGATCAACCACGATGGCGCCAGAGTCTTTGTCGATTTCGAATTTGATACCTGGTTGATTGGCAGGGATTTCGATAACAACGTTGAAATCGTTGGGAATGTCTTTACCGATGGAAAGTGCTTCGATATTCATGATGTGATCCCGAGTCAGAATAAATAAAAATAAGTGAAAAAATAAAGCCCAATGATTATAGGCAGGTTGAGTCAGTGGTTCAATGCATAAGCGCCATTCCATGCCACAGGCAAATACTTGGATTGATTGCTTTTGCCTAATTTATACTTCCACCAATACTCTTGAATACTTTGTGGAATTTGCACTTTGAACATTTTGCTTGCTGACAACACACCGCTCTACCGGGACATCTTTCAGCACTTCTTGGGGCAGCACACCAATTTCAAACTCACCTTTGTTACAAGCGCAGCAGGTGTCAAAGAAGCCGTTGGAAAGCAGTCATTTAATTTTTTAATTCTCGCTTGGCAACTGCAAGATGGTGATGGCATCGCCTTGGCCCGAGAACTGCGCAAATCCGGTGCAGTACCCTACGAACCAATTGTGCTGCTAACGGGTAGCGCCTCGGATAATCTGGAAAAACTCGCCAGTGACGCGGGGGTTACTGAGATATTCAGAAAACAGGACGTAGAAGAGCTGGTTATTTTCATGAAGCGCTTCCTGTCAATCTACGTACCCATGCCCAGTCGGGTCATTTACGTTGAAGATGCACGAGATCAACGGCTTGCGCTTACAGCACAGCTCAAAGAATGGGGCATGCTGGTTGATCCTTATTCTTCGGCTGACGAAGCTTGGGAGGCACTAAAAACAACAGATTACGATCTCGCCATTTGCGACATCATCTTAGGTGGGCAGATGTCTGGTTCAAGGTTTATTAACCGCATCCGCCGTCAACCTGGCCCCAAGGGCCAGATGGTCATTTTGGCAGCGACCGCATTTGATAATCCAGGGCGTCGCATCGAACTATTTCACTTGGGTATTGATGATTACGTGGTTAAGCCCATCTTGCCGATGGAATTACGCGCGAGAATTCAAAATTTGATGGCCCGCAAGCGGGCGACTGACCTGAATGAAAAACTGTTGACGGCAACGTCGCTGGGCATTCTCACCATTGACTCTTCAGGAGACGTTCTCTCCGCTGATAAAAATGCCCAGTTACTGTTTGGCAAATCCAACCAAATTATTGGGCATCCTATTAGCCAGTTCATCAGGGAATTCTCTGCTGGAGAAATCCTTCAACAGGTGATTAAAGTAGCGGCTAATACCACCAAAGAATCCTTCCCTATTCAACTAACCTCAATTCGGATTTTTGGTGAAGCTGGAAAAATTCAATTTGCGCTCATGATCAAAGATATGAGGCAAGAATTTGAGCTGAAAGACAAACTGATTGAAGCGAAAGAATTAGCTGAGAAAACAGCCAGAATGAAATCCGATTTCTTAGCCAATATGAGCCACGAAATCCGGACCCCGCTCAATGCCATTATCGGCCTGACCCACCTGATGCGACGCACTGGCATTCCTCACGAGCTAGCCTTGCATACCGAGCGCATTGAAGGCGCTGCCAAGCATCTGACCGGGGTTATTTCAGACATTCTCGATTTTTCCAAGATTGAATCCGGAAATACGACTCTGGAGTCGCTCCCACTCTCTGTACAGTCTATTGTCAACAATGTCTTGGCTATCGAAAGCAGCAAAGCAGAGAAAAAGGGCTTACGCCTTACTTTGGACGTCGATCACGTTCCTGACAAATTGCTGGGGGATCCCACGCGAATTACCCAATGCCTGCTGAATTTAGTCTCAAACGCCATTAAATTTACGGAACGGGGTTCGATCACCCTAAGCGCCAACGCTATCGAACGTAATGAAGACAGCGCGCTTATCAGGTTTGAGGTTACCGATACGGGGATTGGCCTTTCTGACAAGCAAACAAATAGCCTGTTTGAAGCCTTTCAGCAAGCCGACACCTCGACAACCCGGAAGTACGGCGGCACGGGCCTAGGCTTAGCCATCACCCGAAAATTTGCCCAGCTCATGGGCGGGGAAACTGGCGTCAGCAGTACGCTGGGACAAGGCAGTTCTTTCTGGTTTTCTGTACGATTAAAGTTGGCATCGGAACTTGTTTCCGAAACCACGCCTGTTATTTCTGCGGAAATCGAACTTAAAGAAAAATTTCAGGGAACCCGCGTTTTACTGGTTGAGGATGAACCGATCAGTCGAGAGATTGCCGAATTTCTACTGGAGGAAGCCGACTTATGTGTGGATACCGCTAGTAATGGCGCAGAGGCGATTGATCGATGCAGGAATAATGATTACGCCTTGATCCTCATGGACATGCAGATGCCCATCATGGGCGGAGTCGCCGCCACTGAGCATATTCGTCAAGTCCTCAATAATCAGACGGTGACGATTGTCGCTATGACCGCCAATGTTCTGATCGAAGACAGAAACAGATGCCTCGCTGCG
>JBEGTT010000116.1:0-4076 GCA_041179245.1 Pseudomonadota bacterium | reverse complement strand
CTGGAATTTGCCAGATTTCATTTGTGAAGCCATTCGTTACCACCACGAATATGATCCAGACATCCCGTACACGACCAAATCCATGGTGGCCATTCTTCAGTTGTCTACCCAGATTTATTTTCGTGATCGCCGAATTAATAACCCAGAATGGCCTTTAGCGGAACCAGAAGTCCTTGAGGAGCTGGGAATTAGTCAAGAAGGACTGCCGGAGCTGATCGATATTTTGCTCGATCAATACCACGGGCAAGTAGAGCGGGCCGCCTGACAGCGGCACTCTTTAGGTTCCGTCTTTACGCCCCAAACCACCTAGTAGGGTTGCCACAATTCGGCGTTGTTTCTGAGGTGTTTGTCTCTTTGGATTTTGCGGCGAGTCAGGAATCTCTCCACGAGCTTCATAAGGCTTGCTGAAATCAAAACCATCCGCGGCAATCATCGTATTTCGTTTGCTATGCCGGTTTGAAGAATGCCCAGAGGGTTCGTGCCTAGGCGATGATTTTTCAGGCCGAGATCTTTCAGGTTTTTCCGCTAAAGGAATTCGGGCGGCTGGCGTGCGTTTGAGTCGTTGACCAGGCGGGTATTCGTAGTTTTCTTCCGGCTCAAAGCCCACTATCTCGATTTGTTCAATCGGTCGTTTGATGAGCTTCTCGATATCAACGAGATAAGTGATTTCTTGGGCACAGACCAGCGAAATGGCCGTACCCTGCTTGCCAGCACGGCCAGTACGGCCAATGCGATGGACGTAATCTTCCGGGGTATGCGGTAATTCGTAGTTGATGACATGAGGTAATTCATCAATATCAAGGCCGCGGGCAGCTACATCGGTAGCAACCAAGACCATATTCACACCTTGCTTGAAATCATCTAATGCCTTCATCCGTTCAAGCTGGCTTTTATCGCCGTGGATCGCGTCAGCATGGATACCTGCCCGTTGCAGTTCCCGAGCCAATCGTGAACAGCCTTGTTTGGTTTTGACAAACACGATGCACTGGTTAATTTCGCCAGATTTCAGCAAACGGATCAATAGTCCGCGTTTGCCGTATTCACTGACGGGGTGAACGCGGTGAGAAATGGTTTCCGAAACCTGATTCCGACGAGCGACTTCGATCAAGGTCGGACTGCGCAACATGGTGTCAGCCAGTTTCTTGATTTCTTCCGAAAACGTGGCTGAAAAAAGCAGACTCTGCCTTGTTGTTGGCAGCATGCCCAGAATGCGCCGAATATCTGGGATGAACCCCATGTCCAGCATACGATCAGCTTCATCCAGAATCAGAAATTGGACAGAATTAAAGCTGACCGTTTTTTGTTCGACGTGATCTAGCAAACGTCCCGGTGTGGCGACCAGTATTTCAATCCCCTTTTTGAGTTCGGCAATTTGGGGTTTGATATCAACGCCGCCATAGGCGCAAAGCGAACGCAAAGGCGTATGTTTGCTATAAGCCAGAACTGATTCATGGACCTGAACGGCAAGTTCCCGTGTGGGGGCCAAGATGAGTGCCCGAACGGGGTGTTTGGCCGGGGAAGGGCTACTGGTGGCTAAAGGTAAAATCTTTTGCAACAAGGGAAGCACAAACGCAGCGGTTTTGCCTGTGCCGGTTTGTGCGCCACCCATGATGTCTCGCCCTGCCAGCACTTCAGGAATGGCTCGCGCTTGAATGGGCGTTGGTCGGGTGTAACCCTGGTCTGTAACAGCACGCAGAATCTCTGGGGCCAGCCCAAGGTCTGCAAAGGTTATTTCTGGGGTTTCCGGCGTTACCGTGCCGGTCGGTTGCGTGTTTTCTGACATAGGGTGCTGATTATACGGCAGCGGGGCGATATCGCTCAGGGATCAATCACCAAGGCCTGCGGTATACTCGCCAGCCCGCGAAGTAGCCGCCTCAGCTACGGGCGCATTACCTCCACCTTTTACGTCGGTTCCTTCTTATGTCCCAGCCAGTTATACCAACAGATTGTTATCACTGCGGCCTACCGCTTCCGGCGGCTAGTCAGGGTGACTCACTGCTGCACGTCGATATTCAAGGGCAGGCCAGAATGATGTGCTGTACGGGCTGCGCAGCAGTTGCGCAAGCCATCGTCGACAATGGGCTGACGGATTACTACCGTACGCGAGATTCGATGCCGGAATCCCCGCGTGAAGCTAAACCAGAGGTTTTAGGGCAGCTTTCGTTATACGACCACGCTGATTTCCAGAAAACCTTTGTGCGGGCGTTGGCGGAGCACGAACGGGAGGCTTCCTTGCTGTTGGAAGGCATTACTTGTGCCGCGTGTGTTTGGCTAAATGAGCAGCATTTGGCGGGATTGCCCGGCGTGTTGGCTGTGGATATCAACTACGCCACCCGTCGTACCCGCATTCGCTGGGACGATAAACGAATCAAATTGTCGGCCATCCTTCAAGCCGTAAAACGTATTGGTTACAACGCCCATCCTTATGACGCCAGCCGTACCGAACAGTTGGCGCGCGATGAGCGGCGTGCAGCTTTGTGGCGGGTGTGGGTTGCCGGATTTGGCATGATGCAGGTGATGATGTATGCCTTCCCGGTATACATTGCTGGCAAAGGCGACATGAGCAGCGATATCGAAAGCCTGATGCGTTGGGCTAGTCTGTTGCTGACCCTGCCGGTGGTGATTTATTCGGCAGCCCCCTTTTTCAAGCACGCTTGGCGAGACATCAAGATGGGCCGTGCCGGCATGGATGTTCCTGTGGCCTTGGGGGTGGGAGCTGCTTTTACGGCTAGTGTTTGGGCCACGCTGACACAGAGTGGAGAGGTCTATTTTGACTCTGTCACCATGTTTGTCTTTTTCTTGTTGAGTGGGCGTTATCTGGAAATGACGGCGCGGCAGAAAGCCGTTAGCGTGACGGAGGCCTTAGCGCGTTTGCAGCCGGCTTTTGCTGAACGAATGGCCGGTTATCCGACCCAGCAAGATGTTCAACAGGTGATGGTGGCTGATCTGCGGATCAATGAAATTTTATTGGTTCGCCCCGGTGCCCCGGTGCCTGCCGACGGTGTGATGATCGAGGGAAATAGCCATGTGGATGAATCCTTGTTGACGGGTGAAAGCCATCCCGTCGCGAAGCGCATAGGTGACGCCTTAACCGGTGGCAGTATCAATATGGATAGCCCGTTGGTGATGCGAGTGACAGAAATCGGGGAAGGAACACGTCTTTCATCCATCGTGCAACTGATGGAGCGGGCGGGGCTTGAAAAACCAAAGTTGGTTGAGCTGGCTGACCGGGTTGCCAGTCGTTTTGTGGGAGTTTTGCTCGTTCTGGCCTTCGTTGTGGGTGTGGTTTGGTACTGGATTGATCCATCGCAAGCCCTCTGGATTACGGTGTCAGTGTTGGTGGTGACATGCCCTTGTGCATTGTCTTTGGCGACACCCATCGCACTGACGGTTTCTGCTGGTGCCTTAGCCAAGGATGGCTTGCTAGTGACGCGTGGACACGCGATTGAAACGCTAGCCAGAGCGACCCACTTTGTATTTGATAAAACCGGTACGCTGACGACGGGGCAGATGTCCTTGCAGGCAGTCATGCTGACCGAAGCTGGCAAAGTACGGGGCGACGATCTGCATCATCTGGCGATTGCGGCAGCGCTTGAACAGGCCTCTGAACATCCTATTGCCAAAGCCTTGCGGAGTGCTGCGGATGATGCTCAAGGAATTATTTTTGGCCAAATACAGGCGGTTGCCGGGATGGGGATGGAAGGCCAATGGCAAGGGCAAACCTACCGTGTGGGTAAGCCCGCCTTTGTTGCGGCGCTTTCTGGCCAAATAGCCACACTTCCTGAGTCATGGAATGTCATGGGCGAAACCATTGTTGCGTTGGGGAGTGAACATGCTTTGCTGGCCTACTTCAGAATTGGCGATGTGATTCGCCCAGATGCGGCTGGTCTGATTCAAAGCCTTCAGCAAGCGGGGCATCAGGTCACGTTGTTAACCGGTGATGCCGAAGCGGTGGCCCAATCGGTGGGTGCCCAATTGGGTATCAGGGATATTCGGGCAGGCGTTTCTCCCGATGAAAAACATGCGGTGGTTCAGGTCTTGCAGGCTAATGGTGCCGTGGTGGCGATGGTTGGTGA
>JBEGTT010000115.1:0-9625 GCA_041179245.1 Pseudomonadota bacterium | reverse complement strand
TACGCTCGACCAAATGATCGAACAGCCACGCGACAGTTTGACCGGGAGTGTTAATGCTATTGGCACCGGACGTAGCTAAGCGATCTTCAAATAAGGCAAACATCTAGGGATTTATTTGCGGCGCAGCCAAAACTCAAAAACGCCCTCAGACGACTGTTGATCCAGCAACGCATTACCCGTTTGCCTAGCAAAAGCCGAAAAATCATCGACTGACGCCGGGTCAGTAGCCAACACGTGCAACACCTGCCCGGTGACCATTTGAGCCAACATCTTCTTGGTTCTTAAAATGGGTAGCGGGCACTTTAGATTTTGAACATCCAGTTCTTGGTCAACTTGCATAAGCCTGATTTCCTGAGAGTGAGCGAGTAAACTCGGCGGAGCTTACCGCGCTACTCCTCCAACGAAAAGTCCGTTTTGCGAACTGTTATTTCCGAGCAAGTTAAGCACCATCTTGGAGGAAATATTGGCATGCGCCATCATCGCCATAGCACTTTGAGAAATCATTGAGAACTTGCTCATCTGAGCAAACTCAACCGCGTAATCAGTATCACTGATTCGGCTATTACTAGAATTGAGATTGCTCACGGACTCCATCAAACTGTTGCCTATACTCTCTAACCGTACCTGATAGGCCCCAAAAGAGGCTCTCATTTCGTTGAGTTTATCAATATCCGAATCAATATAAGCCAGCGATTCTGCCGCATTTGCGTTAGAGGAAACATCAAAAAGCCCAGCCGCCGCACCGTTGGCATCATAGCCTTTGAGTCCGGGGTTGCCAGTAGTCTGGGTAGTAGAGACTGTCCGGGTCGTGGTAACCGTCGTGAAACCACCCGGTGTTGGCTGAGCTGCAGCAATATAGGCATTGGTAACTGCTTGTGCCGCTGAAATCATCAGTGTCGTCGCATTTTTCGACCCAATGTTAGCGTTGTAGGTAGATTGGATGGCCTGAAAAATATTATTGACCGCTGTGTTCTGTGGTGTCTGTGGATTAAACACAACGTTCGACCCGGTCTTCCTTACACGACCACTTACCACCGTCATACCCGATCGATTCACTGCCTGTGTCATGAATGTCTGGGCACTGGATTTCTTGTAGTTAAGCATGGTATTCATGTAAGCCGTCGCCGCCGCAGCCTGAGCAATCGCTGCCGCAGATGCCGGTACAGGATCGACGGGAACTTGGAAAGTATCGGTTACTTCCTCCGTCGTGGTTTTACTGGTTGCCCCTCCAGCCAACGACATCCCCGAAACCTTCATCTTTGCAGAACCATCTGCACTAATCTGAATGTCCATAGCATTCTCATTTTTTAGAACATTCATTCCATTGAACTGCGCGCCATCAATAATTCTGGATATTTCTTGGGTAAGTTGATCGACTTCCTTTTGCAATTGGCCGCGATCGTTAACGCTTAAATCACCATTGGCAGACTGCACCGCCACATCTCTAATTTTTAGCAAACTATCCGCGATCTTGGACATGCTAGCCTCACCAACCTGCATGTAGGAAACCATATCATTGACATTGCGTATTGCTTGGGTATTCCCTCGCACCTGGGCTTGCATCCGGGTTGATATGGCTAACCCGGCTGCGTCATCTTTCGCACTATTGACCCGGCTTCCTGTCGACAGCCGTCGAACCGACTCTGCTAGACCGGTTCCCAGCGAACTAAAGTTACGCTGAAGTGAGGCAAACGAAAATGATGAAATTCCAAAGGGCATGAATGGGATGAGAAATTATTTAAAACCGATAACCGGTTTCTGACCAACCCTATTCGGCAGTTTCTGGTGAAACTTTAGGCTATGCCAGTGGAACAAATCCCTTTGAATTCATATATTTAATTATTGTTATATTTTTCATCGAAAACAACATTAGTTATATTTTCGACCCTCACTGATCTCTTCTATTCTTTTCCGTTTGAGTACCTGAAGTCGGGCATCAATCATCGACATTTCATAAAAATCGCCGTCGCCCGCTTGTTGGGCGATTTGGAATTGCTCCACGGCCGCAGCGGTTTTTTCCTGCAAGGCGTAAAACTCACCTTGCGCCCGATGCTCTGCCGATTTTCGGCCTAAGGCCGCTGCACTTTTGGCCTGTAATTGCCACGCGAAACCATCCGAATTTACCTTTCTCAAGCGACGATCCGTCAGGTTAAAGGCCTCTTCTGCCCGCCCAAACCGAACCAACGCCTCGGCATAACCATAAATCAACGCCGGATTATCTGGTTCTTTAGACAAGGCCACGACATAGGCTTTAAGCCCGGCGACAACATCGCCTTGAGCAAGCCGGCTTTCTGCCGCCAATCTATCCAACATGGTATGACTAAGCCGTTGCTGCCGTGCATCAGCAATCGTTTTATCCACCGCTACCCAGTCCTTCACCCGCGACAAGGCAATGGCTAAACCATAAGTTGCAGCCCCTGCATGCTGTGCTTTGCCAGCCCCTAACAAGTCCCGAAAATATTTAGTTGCTTCAGCAGGTGTTCCCTGTTCGGCCCGTAATTTGGCGCGAATCAGATGAAACTCAAGGCTATCTGGCACCTGATGATAGGGCAACAGGCTTTCGCGGTTCTGCATGTCAGCAATCCGCTCCGTGGTCAGCGGGTGAGTTCGTAAATAAACCGGTGCATTGTTTTCATAAACCCGGCTAGCCTTTTGGAGCTTGGCGAAAAAGCCTGACATACCGGTTGGGTCAAAACCGGCTTTATTCAGGGTTTGTAGTCCGACCCGATCTGCTTCACGCTCAAAATCACGGCTAAAACCCAACTGAGACTGCATTACCCCCGCCTGCGCACCAACCGCTGCGCCCATCCCGGCGGAACTACTACTATGTGCTGCCAACAAGGCAACCACCATTGCGGCCAATACCGCCATCGAAGCCACCTTGCCCTGGCTAATCTGGCGAGCCAGATGATGCTGGGTAACATGGGAGACTTCGTGAGCCAACACCCCTGCCAGCTCTGATTCAGAGTCCGCATTCAGCAACAAGCCTGTATTCACGCCAACGTAACCACCAAAGGTAGCAAAGGCGTTAATCATTCGATCATTGACCGCAAAAAATTCAAATCCAATCGCCGGATCAGGGCTTGCAGCCACCAATCGGCTCCCAAGTCGGTTGAGGTAAGCCTCAACCTCGGGATCATCCAGATACATGGGTTCGTGCCAGCGAATTTCATTCATGATCTTGCGGCCAATTTTCTTTTCCGCCAGCGGAGACAAATCAGCACCCGCCACATCGCCCAGTTCAGGCAATTCATCCACCGCCCACAGTTGACCGCTCGGGCTTAGAACCAAGCTACAAGACAACATAATTGCCAACAATCGGTTCTTTAAACGCGACATCCCTACCTCCGCCCCGCGAGTATTCCAGACAACACAATCATGCCAATGGCTATCCACGCATCAAATCCCAAATGCTCACCCCAAAACAACATGCCGTAGAGGCTAGAAAAAATGACCGTGGTGTAAGCAAGGCTCGCCGACAACATCGTTTTGCCCCGCTTATAAGCCCTCGTCATGGCCAATTGAGCAAGCGTTGCAAACCCCGCCACACCTAACAGTAACCAGACGTTCAAGAAAGTGACTGAGTGAATCTCAGAAAACCACAGCCAGCCCAAACTACAGAGTGTTGAAATTGTTGAAAAATAAAAAACAATGCGCGCTTCTGGTTCACCTTTGGCCCCCAGTTCGCGCACATTGAAATAGGCCACCGCCGCTAATACGCCAGACGACAAACCAATGATGCCACCCAATAACTGATCTGATTGAAAGGTCGGATGTAACAACACAACCACCCCCATTAGGCCGATGACCAAGGCTAAACCCATCATCGGTTTTAAGCGCTCACGGCTGACGAATACCAGTAGTACGGCTAAAAAAATGGGTGCGGTGTAATTGAGCGTCACCGCAGTGGCTAGCGGCAACAGGGTAATCGACCAAAAATACAGTGTGAGTGCGACAAACCCAGAAACAGAGCGCTGCACATGAAACCGCCAATACGGAGTCGCTAGGGAAATCCCTTTCCACCATAGCAAGGGCAACATCAAACAAACCGAAATGGCACTGCGGTAGAACACGATTTCAGCCGCACTGAATCCGTGTTCGGAAGCCAATTTGACGCAAACACCCATGCTGGCGAACAGCAGGCTGGCCGCCAGCATCCAGAGTGATTGCATTACGCGGAATTAAGCCGGTTTGCCCATGATGCGACGGTAAAACTCATGGAAGTGTTGCATACCGTCCTCCATCGGGCTTTGGTAGGGGCCGACTTCATTACGCCCCTGCTTGAACAATGCTAAGCGCCCACGGTCCATTCGTTCGCCGATGTCGTCATCTTCTATCGCCGTTTCCATATAAGCCGCTTGTTCGGCCTCGATGAATTCGCGTTCGAAATTAACGATTTCTTCAGGGTAATAGAACTCAACCACATTCATGGTCTTACCTGCGCCCTGCGGCAATACGGTCGACACCACCAGCACGTGGGGATACCACTCAACCATCACATTGGGGTAGTAGGTTAGCCAGATCGCACCTTGTGGAGGAGTCTGCCCCCGATCCCCGTAGTACTCCCGCACTACTTTTTGCCAGCGGTTGTAGCTTGCTGAAGTCGACTCCTTGAACAAGGAAGTAATTCCGACTTTTTGCACCGAATACCAATCCCCAAACTGCCAACTTAAGTCATCACAGGTCACAAAGTTGCCCAAACCGGGGTGGTAAGGCGCAACGTGGTAATCCTCTAGATACACCTCAATAAAGGTCTTCCAGTTGTAGTTGCAGCTATGCAGCTCAACACGATCAAGCTTGTAACCCGTGAAGTCCAAGGAACGAGCAACATTCATCCCACCCAAATCGGTGTTGGCTGAACGCGGGCCTTTGAACAACAGGCCATTCCAGTTTTCCAGTGGGTATTTTTCCAGATTCAGGCACGGATTTTGGGGGAAATGCGGAGCACCAATCAGTTGCCCAGCCACATCGTAGGTCCAGCGATGGATCGGGCAGACGATCGTGCCATTCAATTGCCCTTGGCCTTGCAGCATCACTGCTTGGCGGTGACGACAGATATTGGACATTTGCCAATAAGACCCCGGCGCATCGGGCTGCGAATTTGGCTCATTCAGCAACAGATGACTGTGATCCGCCCATTCCAGCGAGCGATAGTCACCCGCATTGGGTGCCATCAACGCATGCCCAACGTAGCTAGCCCCAGCATCGAAGATCAGCTTCTTCTCCTCTTGAAGAATCTGTTCATCAAAGTACCAGTCCACCGGCAGTTGGGAAACTGCAGGAGCCTGGCGGGATGCGCTAACGTTATCCAACTTTCCCGACATTCCGGGGCCTCCAGCGGGTTGGGTGAATTGCTTCACGGGTCAAAAGGAGCGCGATTATACCCTGCCCTCCCCAGCCTCTCAGCCCATTACCGGCCGTTCATTTGACCAACACGGCGCAGATAAGGTATTTTCACCGCCCTTTCGCTCACATCTTTTGTCACCGCACTCGTGGCAAACTCAGGCAATACCCATGAACAGCTCAACCCCCAGTGATTTTCAGGCTTGGATGACCGCTACCCAGTCGCGTACTGAAACCGCGCTGGCGAGTCGGCTACCTGCTGCCGATACGATTCCTCATCGCCTGCATAACGCCATGCGATATGCCGCGTTGGGTGGAGGAAAACGGGTCCGCCCTCTGCTCGCTTTTGCTGCCGGTGAAGTTTCTGAAGCCCCGCCAGCAACACTGGATACCGTGGCCTGTGCGCTGGAAATGATCCACGTCTATTCGCTGGTACATGACGACCTACCTTGCATGGACGATGATGTTCTACGTCGCGGACGCCCCACCTGCCATGTTGAATATGATGAACCCACAGCCTTACTGGTCGGTGACAGTCTGCAAACGCTAGCGTTTGAAACCTTGGCTACACCGATTGGCATCAATCCTATGCAACAAATGGAGATGGTGCGCTTGTTAGCGCATGCCAGCGGTTCACGTGGCATGGCTGGCGGACAAGCGATTGACCTTGAGTCCATTGGGCAAGAATTAGATCAACCTCAACTTGAGTTGATGCACACCATGAAAACTGGCGCATTGATTCATGCTTCCGTGCTTTTAGGCGCGCTTTGTGGGAAAGCCTTATTGCCGGATGAACGAACGGCTTTAGATCATTTCGCCCGTCGAATCGGCTTACTGTTCCAAGTGATTGATGACATCTTGGATTGCACGGCATCAACCTCAACGCTAGGTAAAACCGCTGGCAAAGATGCTCAAGCCGACAAACCAACCTATGTGCAACTGCTTGGCCTGTCTCAAGCCAAGACATTGGCCGAAACACTGCGGGAAGATGCACTGGACTCGCTGTCCATCCTTGGTGAACGCGCCCAACGCCTGACCCAACTGGCAGATTTCATCTGCCATCGCCAATTCTGATACCGCGAATGCCAATCACCACCTCACCGGTTGATCATCATGACCACGCGCCCGCCATTTCTCTGCTGCCCACGATTAACAGACCCGCAGACCTGCGTGGGCTTGACCGCAAACAGTTAAAGCAACTGGCTAATGAGCTGCGAGCCTTCCTGATTGATTCGGTGTCGCGCACCGGTGGACACCTCTCCTCTAATTTAGGCACGGTTGAACTCACACTGGCATTACATGCCGTTTTCAACACCCCGGATGACCGACTGGTTTGGGATGTGGGCCACCAGTGTTATACCCATAAAATCCTCACTGGACGGCGTGAAGGGATGGATCGCCTACGAATGAAGGGCGGCGTATCTGGCTTCCCCAAGCGTTGCGAATCACCCTATGACACCTTTGGTGTAGGACATTCATCGACGTCTATTTCCGCAGCACTGGGCATGGCGCAGGCAGCCAAACTCAAAGGGGAAGATCGCAAAGTCGTTGCGATTATTGGCGATGGCTCAATGACTGCGGGGATGGCGTTTGAAGCGCTGAACAATACCGGCGTAGCCGATGCCAATATGCTGGTTATCCTCAACGATAACGATATGTCGATTTCACCGCCTGTTGGGGCGCTGAATAAATATCTAGCCCGTCTTTTATCCAGCCGTACCTACAATGCCGCCCGCAAAGGTGCCGAAAAAGTCCTGGAGTTTTCGCCCTCTTTGTTGGAACTGGCTCGCCGTGCTGAAGAGCATGTAAAAGGGATGATTGCGCCAGGTACCCTCTTTGAAGAACTCGGTTTCAACTACATTGGCCCCATTGACGGACACGATTTAGATTCGCTGATTCCAACGCTGGAAAACCTTAAAAAACTCCAAGGCCCGCAGTTCCTGCATGTGATTACCAAAAAAGGCCAAGGTTACAAACTGGCTGAAGCAGACCCCGTGCTTTACCACGGCGTGAGTAAATTTGATGCGCAGGCCGGTATTGCCTGCGGTGTCGGAAAAAGTAGCAAACTCAGTTACACCCAAGTGTTTTCCAACTGGCTTTGCGACATGGCTGCTGCCGATACCCGTCTGGTTGGCATCACCCCAGCGATGGGCGAAGGTTCTGGCTTAATCAAGTTTGCAGAACACTACCCAACCCGTTACTTTGACGTGGGCATCGCCGAACAGCACGCCGTCACTTTTGCAGCGGGACTCGCCTGCGAAGGCCTAAAACCGGTTGTCGCGATTTATTCCACCTTTTTACAGCGCGCTTACGACCAGTTGGTCCACGATGTCGCCCTGCAAAATCTTCCAGTGGTATTCGCCATTGACCGGGGTGGTCTAGTCGGTGCCGATGGTGCCACCCATCACGGCTGTTTTGATCTGTCTTTCCTGACCTGTATTCCGAATATGGTGGTGATGGCACCCGCCAATGAAGCTGAGTGCCGCCAAATGCTGAGCACCGCCTATTCACTGGATGGCCCGTCAGCCGTTCGTTACCCACGTGGAAGTGGTAACGGAAGCGTCCCCGCCACCGATCTCTCAACGCTCCCGGTCGGTAAGGGCGTCATCCTCCGCCAAGGGAAAGGTATCGCCCTTTTGTCCTTTGGCAGCATGGTGGAACCCGCACTGAAAGCCGGTGAACAACTCGATGCCACCGTGGTCAACATGCGCTTCATCAAACCCATCGACCGTGAACTTATTCTGTCATTGGCCGGGAACCATTCCCTGCTGGTGAGCATCGAAGAGAATGCTGTGATTGGTGGGGCTGGCGCTGAAATAGCCCGAGTGCTGGAGGAAAAATCGGAGGTAACGGGTGCAGTTCACCTCTTACGTCTGGGCCTACCAGACCGCTTTATTGACCACGGCGAACAACTTCAGTTGCTGGCTGAATTGGGATTAGACACTGATGGCATCGTGCGTCAGATTCTTGCCCATCAGGCCAAAGCGTAGGCTAAAGAGCAGTCAAAAGAGAACTCATGAACATGACACAAACCCCCATTGCAGACGTACAAAATTCAGAAGATACCCGGCAAATAGCCATCAACAAGGTGGGTATCAAGTCGATCCGCCATCCGATTAAGGTCAAGGATCGCTCTGTCGGTATCCAGCACACGATTGCGATGTTCAATATGTACGTCGGTTTGCCCCACAATTTCAAGGGCACCCACATGAGCCGCTTTGTGGAAATCTTGAATAGTCAGGAACGCGAAATCTCGGTGGAAAATTTTCCGACGATGATGCGCGACATGGTGGAGCGTCTGGAAGCGAAAACTGGCCATATCGAGATGAGTTTTCCTTATTTCATCAACAAAACAGCCCCCGTATCCGGCGTACAAAGCCTACTGGATTACGAAGTCACCCTACTCGGTGACATCTGCCACGGCGAAATCGTTACCCGTATTAAAGTGGTTGTTCCCGTGACTAGCCTTTGCCCTTGTTCCAAGAAAATTTCCGACTACGGCGCACACAACCAGCGTTCTCACGTCACCGTGACCGTGCGGACACGTGAATTCATGTGGATTGAAGAAATCGTTGCGCTGGTTGAAAAAGAAGCTTCTTGTGAATTGTTCGGCCTACTCAAGCGCCCTGATGAGAAATTCGTTACTGAACGCGCTTACGACAATCCTAAGTTTGTTGAAGATATGGTGCGTGACGTTGCCGCCCGGCTAAATGCTGAATCACGGGTGTTGTCTTATGTCGTGGAATCTGAGAATTTTGAATCGATCCACAACCATTCCGCCTACGCGCTGATTGAAAAAAGCATCAACGACTAAACCCTTATTCGGTGTGCCCCGATTTGATGTTTTCAGGGCGGTCATCATCCATCAGAATTTTGAAACCCGGCCCTTCCAGATCGTCAAACTGACCACCTCGGACGGACCACCAAAAACTAATGGCAATACCAAAAACAAGCAGTATCGAAATCGGTATCAATAAAAAAATTACTTCCATGACAGCTTCTCCCGTTCAGCACCTTGGGTACTTTGAACTATTTGAGTACGCTTAACCCGCTGAATGCGTAAAGAGTTCAGCACCACCAACAGAGAACTCAGCGACATACCAACACCGGCAAGCCACGGGGTAACCCAACCGACCATCGCCAAGGGTAGTGCAATAAGATTGTAGGCAAACGACCACCATAAATTCTGCTTAATCACTCTCAAAGAAAAACGTGCCCGCTCAATTCCTTGGGCCAAATGGGCCAAATTTTCTGACAACAAAATAATGTCTGCCTGTGTTCT
>JBEGTT010000114.1:0-4702 GCA_041179245.1 Pseudomonadota bacterium | reverse complement strand
CCACTGAAGTATCTGAAATCTCCCGGTCGCTCAAGTCGCTGGCTAAAGAGTTGAAAGTCCCAATCATCGCCTTATCCCAGCTTTCCCGGAAAGTGGAGGAAAGAACCGATAAGCGACCCATGATGTCCGATTTGCGCGAGTCGGGTGCTATCGAGCAGGATGCCGACGTGATCATGATGTTGTATCGCGATGAGTATTACAACAAGGAAAAATCTCAGTTTCCTGGGCAGGCAGAAGTGATCATTGGTAAGCAGCGAAATGGCCCAACCGGCTCAGTCCCACTGGCATTTATCGGTGAATACACTCGCTTTGAGAATTTAGCCAAGGGAGGAGGGGACTACTATTCGTAGCCCCTTTGAAATCAAACAATCGTTATTGATTGAACCAATGCGCAGCATCCACTGGGATATTCATCCCGGTGGCGTGTGCCCGCTGAAGCAGCTCCCAGTAATAACGATAAGACGCGCGATCATGGAGCTTCCCAGCATATTGAGTCGGCCCCCAGTGCGCCTTTTGGGCGGCTAAAAGGATGTCAGATGCCTCTGTTACTTCAGAAAAGTCAGGGCGCATAGCTTCAACAATTGGTTGAATTTGGTTTGGGTGAATACTCCACATCCTCAAATAAGCAAATTCTGTTCTGGCACGCAAGGCATCAGAGCGGATGTAGTCCAAATCCTTTAGCTCCGTGGTGACGTTATGCGAAGGAATGATGCCATTTGCTAATGAGGCGGCAGAAATCTCGGCTTTGGCTCTGGCTACCAGTGGGTGATCAAATTGACCGGGGCTACGCATGGCTGAACCGGGAATTGCACCGTGATGCCCTGATACAAAATCCATCAAGCCAAAGTCTAAGCTTTCAACTGTAGGAATTGCTGCAATTTCCCAAACCTCACGTAGTGCTCCGTGAGTTTCAATCAAAACGTGTACCGGAATAGGTTTTTCAATATTCCATTGCAGTTCAAGTTCGCGAAGTTTTCCAATTTGGACCCGAGCATCACTGGCCGAACGAACTTTGGGAATAGTCAAAAATGCCAGCTTATGGCCGGCGTTATGGATCAGAATTTCTAAATCCAGTTGCCAGCATGGGTGAGTAATATCGTGAATCCGTGCGCCCACACGGCCAAACAGGTTATCAACGCTATTCACCATCCGAACAACCATTTCGGCGTGTTCCCGTTCAGCACCCGCACGAGCACCATCTTCGCAATCACAGGTAATGTCAAAAATCGGGCCAAGCTGCTGTTGCAACTGCAAAGCCTTGAGGATGAGTTTTTCAGAACCGGCGTAATGATCAACAACAGGTAACACCGGAAATTGCTTTTCTCCAGCAAATAAAATGTCAGCGGGATGTTGCACAGCCAAACCTTGTTAAGAGTGATTGATGGGGAGGTGTTCATTTGAAACAACACGCAAGCCACCCGATTAAGTTACAAACCCAGTCAGCGCATGGCTTTGGGGGGATAAATGGTAAAACAATTGGTTTGAAACATTTGCCCAAAATCGAGCAATTCTGCTAAATATCTGAACCGATTTAGATCACAAATGAACAAGTTTCAGACATTTTACTAAAACAAAGCTCAGAAACCCATTATTCACCGAGCGTTAATTAATTTTAGCGCGACATTTGGCACAAATGACACCGCCGCGTTACTGGCTAGAAACTAGCCCGCTGCCAGCTTCACCGCTTCTTCGATCATGGCCGGGTCGACTTTGCCGCTGGCCTTGAATGAACGGTAGAGCATCGCTACGGCTTGTGCCTTTCTTGTTGATTCAATTTTTAGCCCATGCGACAGCAAAGACGCATCAACACCAACAAAAATACCAGTGAGCAAATCTGTATCTAACCCGCTTTCGCGGTCTATGATCGCTTGAACAATAGGACTACGTAGCCGGATTTCGCGCATCAATAATTCTGGATCGAAAGCATTTACGTTGTCATCGACTAACGATATATCAATTGCCTCCGCTAGGTCATCGTGGCTAATACCAAACGCTTGTTCTATAGCCATGATGAAAGCCACATCATTTTTATCATGGTCTGCTCTGTCACCGTAGCCACCATGCAAAACATGCACCAAATCGATTCCTATTCTTGAGACTGCAATCAGATACCCAGCATCAGGAACGCGCGTTCCTGTTTCGTAATTCCTTTGGGATCGCGCTGTAATGCCTGCCTTTTCAGCTACTTCAGCTTGTGATAAGCCAAGTTTTTCGCGTTGAACTTTAAGCCTAGACCCAATCGTTCCTGTTTCTTCATTGTTCATAGTTGACATAGGAACGATTGTTCCTATAAAGTTCGGGTACATCAATCGTATCAGGAGTCAACATGAAACAAAAGGAACTCAAGACGCGGGAAGCGGTAGTCGCCGAATTCGCCCGCAAAGGAATCAGTATTCGTGGGTGGGCAATCAAGAACGGCGTTGATCCGAGTATTGCGAATGCAGTTTTAAAAGGGAGATTGACGGGGCGTATCGGAGAAAGCCATAAGGCCGCTGTATTGCTAGGCTTGAAGTATGGCGAAATCGTAGGGGATAACGACAATGAGTGAACGCTACTTGGTGCGTTGCGCCGCCTCTGACCCGGCACAGCCAATATCTGGCATTTACGCCGCACGCCTGACGACAACCGGCATGGTTGCCACTTGGAAACAGGAACGCGCCGCCCGGTATGAATCGGCACTTGACGCCGCCGATGTTGCCCGCCGCTTGGCTCGGAAATTTATGGGCACGATTTGGACGGTTGATCCGGTTGGGGTCGCTCAATGAGCAGACTTATTTACCGAAAAATGAGCGACCGAAGCAAGAATAGGTCGCTCATTTCAGGTGCGGTAAATTGTGAAATGAGCGACCCACCCGAAACCCTTGAAAAAACAAGGTGTAACGGTGAAACAGGGCAAATTATCACCCGAGCAGTAGGTAATGCACTGAGCGACCCTAGCCCGGTCAAAACTCCAGAATTTGTGACACCTTCAAAAGCTGTCGAGTCGACAGGTTTGAGCGTCGCGACGGTCAAACGATATTGCGAATCCGGCAAATACGAGGGCGCTTATAAGGTTCTGAAGGACGGTGTTGAAGTGTGGCAAATCCCCATTTCCAGCCTGCCAAAACCCGCACAAATGGCGATGCTTGAAGAGGTCAAAGCCGCATCCATTGCACGTTGTGCAGCTATGGGTATCTCGCTTCCCGACGAAAACGCTCGGAAATTTAGCTCTGCTGAATATTCGGCTATTTGGGAAGATTACGAGCGTAGCGGAGGAACCAATAAGCGCCGGGCCAATGCTGCATTTGAGGCACGGGTAACATTCCAGAACCTGATAGAGGGTGGGTTGAATGTTGGCGAGGCTGAGCGGGAAATTGCCCGACGCTTTGGGGTTAGCAAAGCAACTCTGTGGCGCTACCGTAAAGCAACCGAAGGCCACCTTCAAATGCACTGGCTTCCGTTGCTGTCACCTCGTTATAAGGGTGGGCGACCACTGGCCGAGTTTTCCGAAGCCGCCTTTGAATACATCCACGCTCGGACGTTGACCACTTCTGGCACACCGTACACCGTCATTTTTCAGGAAGCCCGCGACTTAGCAGAGAAAAATGGCTGGGTGATCCCCGGTGATGATGCTATCCGTAAGCGTTTGGCAAAAGAACCTAAATGGGTAGATACGATGGGCCGCAAGGGGCCAAAAGCCCTTGAGCGCAGTTATCCGGCTGTAAGGCGTGATTATTCATCCCTCAAGCTACATGAATTGTGGGAATCCGATGGCCGTAAAGCTGACGTTTTCTGTGTATGGCCGGACGGTACAGTAGCTAGACCATTCATTATCGTTTGGCGTGATGTACGTTCTCGCTTGGTGCTTGGGGTTAGAGGTTTTCTGAACCCATCGGCTGCGGGCGTTTTAGCTGCATACGGAATGGCGCTATCCCGCGCAGGCACGGCCCCTGACAACGCGAAGCTAGACAACGGGCGGGAGTACGCAGCCAAGTCGGTTACAGGCGGTCAAGCGAATCGTTACCGTTTCAAAGTTGTTCCCGGTGAGCCTGTCGGATTATTGACGATGGCCGGCACAAATGCTGATTGGTCGCCACCTGAAAGGGGGCAGGATAAGCCCGTCGAATCGTGGTGGAGATTTCTAGCTGACCGTTGCGACAAGGCACCTGAGTTCGAGGGGGCTTATTGCGGTCGGAATACAGTGGTCAAGCCGGAGAATTTTGACCGTAAGAAGGCTATTCCCATCGCGGTTTATGCAGAAAAACTAGCTGGTGCAATTCAGTATTTCAATACCCGCCACCGCCATTCAGGAAGCGGTATGTCTGGCCGAACACCGCTAGAGGTTTACACCGAGTTATCAGCTTTAACTGAACGGAAACCAGTTGATCCCGCCCATATAAGAATGTGCAAGATGGGCGTCGCCAGTATTAAACCTGGCAAGTCTGATTCTGTGTACACGCTGACAATGCCGGGCTATGGGTTATGTCGGTACTGGAGTAAAAAAATATCCGGAATGCCTTTGGATATTCATTCTCGTAAGCACTCTGTTTATTACGACCTAGAAAACCCTCGCGCACCTGTGTCTATCTATGACGGCCATAACTGGCTTGATGATGCCACGCTATTAGAAGACCTGCCATTCCTTAATGCAGGTGAAGGGGCTGCGGATCACGTTAAAGCAAAAAATGGTGTTCTAAGCGCTCAAAAACTAGCCGTGAAACAA
>JBEGTT010000113.1:0-6089 GCA_041179245.1 Pseudomonadota bacterium | reverse complement strand
AATCGTATTTGATTGATAGTGCAGCTGATATTCAGCTGGCGTGGGTAGCAGGAAAGCAGAAAATCGGTCTTTCCGCGGGGGCTTCAGCACCCGAGGTGCTGGTGCAAAATGTGATTAATCGCCTAAAAACGTTGGGTGCTGGCGAGGTGAGTATGCTGCCGGGGGTTGAAGAAGAGGTTAACTTCCCGCTGCCCAAAGGTCTTTAAGGTAGTGGGAAATATCCGCTGGGCGGTTAAATAACTTGTCAGCGCCCCAACTGGCTGGGTGGCTATCTGAACTGTGATACCCATACGTGATCGCAGCTGTTCCCATCGCCGCAGCTCGTCCCGCAAGAACATCCCTTTCATCGTCCCCAATATAAATCGTTTGCTGGGCGATACAGCCGGATTTTTCCAGTGCATACAGCATGGGCAATGGGGAGGGCTTCGGTGCTGCGGTGGTGTCGGCGCAAACAATGCAGCTTGCCCGTTGAGTGAGGCCCAGTGCCTCCATCAGCGGTAGGGTAAAACGAGTTCGCTTATTGGTCACCACGCCCCATTGATGGCCTGTGTTTTCAATCAGCAAAAGGAGGTCTGCTATCCCGGGAAATAGCACACTTTCGTGACAGATGTGGCGTTCATAATCTTCCAGAAAACGCTCAAGATAGGCTGCGTAATCCGAATGTTCAGGTGTCAATCCATAGCCAAATTCTAGTAATCCTTTAGCACCATGGGATACGGACGGTCGATAGGATTCGATGGGTAACGGGCTTAATCCATCAGCTAGCCGCATTCGGTTCACTGTGCCGCCTAGGTCAGGCGCCGTATCGACCAGCGTACCATCCAGATCAAACAGGATGAGCTGCAACGATGTGTTGTTTCCCGAGTTCGTCATCTTTTCAAGCCTGGCGAATGGTATGCACCAGATAGTTCACACTGGTATCTGGCCCTAATGTGTAAAGTTGGGTCAGCGGGTTGTAGTGCAAGCCGATCATCTCATCAGCTTCTAAGCTAGCTTCCCTAGACCAGCGGGTTAATTCAGAAGGCTTGATGAACCGATCAAAGGAGTGCGTACCTTTAGGTAGCATTTTCAGGACATATTCCGCACCGACAATGGCAAAAAGATAGGCCTTGGGATTGCGGTTAATCGTCGAAAAATAGACATGTCCGCTTGGCTTGACGAGGCGGGCACAGGCATTGATGGTACTCGCTGGGTTGGGGACGTGCTCCAACATCTCCAAACAAGTGACTACATCAAACGAGCCTGGTTGTTGATTAGCTAGTGCTTCTGCTGAAATCGACTGGTATTCAACGCTAATCCCAGATTCAAGGCCGTGTAACCGGGCAACGCCTAGTGATTTTTCAGCCAGATCAATCCCCGTTACAGTCGCACCAAGCTGGGCCATGCTTTCGGCCAAAATTCCGCCACCACAACCAACATCTAGAACGCGTAATCCTTGTAGCGGTGTTCTACTGTTGATCCAGTTAAGCCGAAGTGGGTTGATCTCATGCAGGGGCTTGAATTCGCTTTCGGGGTCCCACCAGCGATGAGCAAGGTCGCTAAATTTCGAAAGTTCTGCAGGGTCGACGTTAGTTGTATTCATAGTGGCTTAAGGTCCTGGAATAAAAAAAGCCCTGCACGCGCAGGGCTTTCCGGAGTTGTCAGTAATTACTTAGAGCCAACAAACTCGATTTCAACACGACGGTCAGCTTGTAGGCAGTCAATCAAAGCCTTAGTCTTCTTATCGCTCTTGCCACACTTGCCAGCAGTAACTGGTTGCTTTTCGCCCTTGCCTTCAGTGTAGATGCGATTAGCTTCGATACCCTTAGATACCAAGTAAGCTTTCACAGCAGCAGCACGCTTTTCAGACAGCTTTTGGTTGTAAGCATCGCTACCGATGCGGTCTGTGTGACCAACGGCGATAATGACTTCCAACGTAATTGACTTAGCTTTAGCAGCTGCGTCATCCAGCTTAGCTTTGCCTTCTGCGCGTAGAACAGCTTTATCAAAATCGAATAGCGCATCTGCTGCTAGCTTGATTTTGTCGCTAACAACAGCTTTCTTAGGTGCTGGAGCTGGAGCTGCTGGATCACACTTGCCTGCTGGCATTAGGCCCTTGTCACATTCGCAGCCTGCTGGGTCATTGGCGGCAGCGGCTGGAGTCCAGTAACCGGTACGCCAGCAGAGGTCGAAGTTGTCTTTGACAACCGCACCACGTGAGTCAATCAGATAAACGCGTTCTTGAGCTTGTGCAACACCTGCGCTGATGCCTAGGCCGGCGATCAGTGCGAATACGATGGATTTGGTTTTGGTAATCATCATGTTCCCTCTTGAAGAATGAAAGATTCAATACAAACTCGGCTGAATTTTTAGTTGCAGGTGCCAAGTACCCCGCGATTGTGCCACATACAGTGAAGAATCAACAAATTCACCGAAAATGGATAAATCCTATTTCCGATAAAACTGAATCATTGCCTCTTTTGGCGGGGGAGTATGTGTGGTTGGCGGCAATTGCAAGACTGATTTACGTATTTTGCCAAGAACGTGCATTTCACAGGCTCGACAATCAAAGCGCAGGGTGAGTTTGTCTTTGCCATTGATGAGCGTCATGGGGTCTGCTCGTACTTGTCCCATCACTCCTTGGATTCCCTTGGCTTGTTTAGGGCACAGGTTGAAGGAATAACGCAAACAATGTTTGGTAATCATTAGAGAAACCTCACCAGACTCTTGATGCGCTTCGTAAGCTAGGTCAATCAGTTGAACGCCGTGTTGTTCGTAGAATTGCTTGGCGCTCGAGTTGTAGATATTGGCAAGGTAAGCCAGCGAAGTTTCTGGGCAAGGAACTGGGGGGGCAATGGCAGGTTTACGTTGAGGTTGGGGCCAATTTTTCAAACGAGCTTGAGCAAGATTTTCTACTGCTTCACGCCGTAAGGCATTCAATACTGATGGAGGAATAAACCAAGGTACTTCTAACAGGAGTTCAATGTCTGCTACGCCATTGATGGCGACAAACTGCGTATTTCCCAACTTAGCCAGTCCTTGACGTAGCTTTTGTGCGGCGGCTTCGTTGGTATCGTTAGCCGATGTTAGCGGGTGCTCAATGTTGGCGCGCCCGATATTTCCTTCTCGATCATGGATACTTAGCGTTATCTGATTCGGGCGTTTGTCTTTCAGTGTCAGATGTACGGGAATCCGGCGGTCAGCGGATTTTTTTAATAGCGCTAGTTCCCACGCGTGATCCCGGTTTCGATTGACCGGGATACCAACCTTCAGGCCAGTCAGGGTATGCAAAGGTTCATTAGGGGTAATTCGCCATTGCTGTAGTCCGTCAGCATCCGTGCCGAGTAATTTAACGACGTTGGCTTGTAAGCCAAACACGGTGCGTTTATGGGTGTAGTTCAGTCCGTCACCGTTGGACATGGGTTCTGATGTGGCGATTTCTAGCGCGTCATCTGTGATGCGGGTAACTACTCCTAAAGGTAAACCCACAAAGGTTGGGCTATCAAAAGCACCAATATCCTCTTTTCGCCCGGTTGCAAAATAATCCGTGCTGCCTCGGTGAAAAGTTTTTTCGGGATTAGGGCTGAATGTGTAGGTACATTTTCCGCTGGAGGCGGGCGCCAGATCACTTCGCTGTTCCAGAATGCCATCGAGTAACTGTCGGTAGTGAGCGGTGATGTTTTTAACGTAAGGCGCTTCTTTGTAACGCCCCTCAATTTTGAATGAGCGAATCCCTGCCTTAATTAGCGCCAACAGGTTGTCACTCTGATTGTTGTCCTTCATCGACAACAGGTGTTTCTCATAGGCAACCACACCACCGTCTTGATCGGTGAGCGTAAAGGGCAAACGGCAAGTCTGTGAGCAGTCACCTCGATTAGCGCTACGCCCTGTTTGGGCATGGCTGATGTAGCACTGACCAGAGAAGGCAACGCATAACGCACCATGAATAAAATACTCTAGGGCGGTATCCGTTCCGGCAACGTGAGTCGAAATAGCTTGAATGTCAGGAATACTTAATTCACGGGCGAGAACCAGTTGGGAAAATCCACAATCCGCCAGAAAGCGTGCTTTTTCCGGGCTACGGATATCGCATTGCGTCGAAGCATGAAGTTCGATGGGAGGCAGGTCCATCATGAGCAAACCCATGTCCTGAATAATCAGGGCATCTACCCCCGCATCGTAAAGTTCCCAGATCTGTTTCCGGGCACTTTCAAGCTCGGTTTCATGCAAGATGGTATTGAGTGTGGCAAAAATTCGCACATGGTAAGGCTGGGCAAATTCGACTAGCCCAGCTAGGTCACTAATACTATTTCCCGCATTGTGGCGAGCGCCAAACGCTGGCCCACCAATGTAGACCGCATCAGCCCCATGCAAAATAGCTTCACGGCCAATTTCAGCCGTTTTTGCAGGCGCTAGCAGTTCTAATTGGTTAGGTAGCAGACTCATGGTGTACGCCTTAAGCCTTTTCTAGTGCTTGTTCCAGATCGGCGATCAGATCATCGATATGCTCAATCCCGACGGACAAGCGAATCATGTCTTCAGAAACGCCGGCCTTCACCAGTTCTTCTGGCGTTAGCTGACGGTGTGTTGTGGATGCTGGATGGCAAGCGAGTGTTTTGCAGTCGCCGATATTGACCAGTCGTGTGACCAGTTGCAACGCATCTTGGAACTTGCCGCCGGCTTCGAGCCCGGTACAGTGGGTTCCCTTCACACCAAAGTTCAAAATGCCAGAAGCGCGTCCGCCCATATACTTTTGTACCAGCGCGTAATCTTTGTGATCTTCCAGTCCAGCGTAATTCACCCAGCTTACTTTGGGGTGGTTTTTCAGGAATTTGGCGATTTTTAGTGAGTTGGTGCAGATGCGGTCCATGCGTAGCGCTAGGGTTTCAATGCCTTGCAGAATCAGGAATGCATTGAACGGTGAAATCGCCGCACCCATGTTGCGAAGCGGTACCACGCGCGCACGGCCAATATAAGCGGCTGGGCCAAATGCTTCGGTATAAATCACGCCGTGGTAAGACACATCAGGCTCATTTAAGCGTTTGAATTTAGTTTTGTGTTCAGCCCACGGAAACTTGCCGCTGTCCACAATGATGCCGCCTAAGCTGTTGCCGTGGCCACCGAGGTATTTGGTTAGGGCATGCACCACGATGTCGGCACCGTGTTCAAACGGGCGGCAAAGATAGGGGGATGGAACGGTGTTATCAACAATGACCGGCACGCCATGTTTGTGCGCAATTTCAGCCAGTTTTTCGAAGTCGGTGACATTGCCCAGTGGGTTACCAACGGATTCGCAGAAAACAGCCTTGGTTTTGCCGTCGATGAGCTTTTCAAAGGCGGCCGGGTCGTTAAAATCGGCAAAGCGGACATCGATGCCGTATTGAGGCAGGGTGTGGGCGAATAGGTTGTAAGTACCACCATAAAGCGTGCTTGACGAAATGATGTTATCACCAGCTTCGGTGATGGTTTGAATCGCAGCCGTAATGGCGGCCATGCCAGAGGCCATCGCTAGCGCAGCAACGCCGCCCTCCATTTCAGCCACGCGCTTTTCCAGTACGTCTTGGGTGGGATTCATGATGCGGGTGTAGATGTTGCCAGCAACCTTTAGGTCGAACAGGTCAGCGCCATGCTGTGTGCTGTCGAAAGCGTATGAGGTGGTCTGGTAAATAGGGACGGCAACAGCTTTGGTGGTTGGGTCGGGTGAGTAGCCGCCGTGGACGGCGATCGTTTCAATCTTCATGGTTTTTGTCTCTCGTCATCATTATAAAACCGCCAGTTTAGCCCGCTATCTTGGCCTGTGGTAACCTCGCCCACTTTTTGGGCAGTCCATGGATTCCTCATCTCCCTTGGCCGTTGCGATTGAAGCTGACGTTAAGCGTCGCCGCACCTTTGCCATCATTTCTCACCCCGATGCGGGTAAAACGACGCTAACTGAAAAACTGCTGCTGTTTGGTGGGGCCATTCAAATGGCAGGAACCGTCAAGGCTCGTAAAAGTGGCCGTCATGCTACATCCGACTGGATGGAAGTCGAAAAGCAGCGGGGCATTTCCGTCGCGAGTTCAGTGATGCAGTTTGAATACGGTGGCTGCGTGTTCAATTTGCTCGATACA
>JBEGTT010000112.1:0-11833 GCA_041179245.1 Pseudomonadota bacterium | reverse complement strand
CTAGTCCAGCAATATCCCATTGCTCCTCAACGGAGCCTTCCGGGAGATAAGTACGGAAAATATCCTGCAACTGGCCGTGCCGCATAGACGTAATGGTGTCGGCGATATTGTCCGTTTCCAGTAGTTCATTACGTTGCGCGTAAATCACCCGACGCTGGTCGTTGGACACATCGTCGTATTCCAGCAGTTGCTTACGAATGTCGAAATTGCGGCCTTCGACTTTGCGTTGAGCAGATTCCAGCGAACGCGAAACTAAGGGATGCTCAATGGCCTCGCCTTCCGGCATGTTCAGCTTTTCCATCACCATCCGCAGACGGTCACCACCAAATAGGCGCAGTAACTGGTCATCCAGTGACAGATAGAAACGTGAGGAGCCGGGGTCGCCTTGGCGACCTGAGCGGCCGCGTAACTGATTGTCGATACGGCGAGACTCGTGACGTTCTGAACCAATAATATGCAAACCACCGGCGGCAATAACCTGGTCGTGAACGATTTGCCATTCGGCACGGAGCTTGGTGACCTTGGCTTTTTTTGCTTCATCGCTCAGGGAATCATCTTCAGCAACGGCTTCAGCAGGTTTTTCAATATTACCGCCGAGCACAATGTCCGTTCCACGTCCGGCCATATTGGTGGCAATGGTAATCATGCCAGGGCGCCCTGCTTGCTCAACGATTTCCGCTTCACGCGCATGCTGTTTCGCATTCAACACCTGATGCGGCATTTTTTCTTTGCTCAGCAAATCAGACAAATGCTCAGACGCCTCAATCGACGTAGTGCCAACCAACACCGGTTGCCCTCGTTTGTGGCAATCGCGAATATCCGCAATGATCGCTGCGTCTTTTTCTGCCCCAGTTTTGAAAACTTGGTCGTTATGATCTTTACGCTGTGCCAACCGATGGGTCGGAACCACGACCGTTTCAAGGCTATAAATTTGCTGGAACTCGTAGGCTTCGGTATCTGCCGTACCGGTCATCCCCGCCAACTTCCCGTACATCCGGAAATAATTTTGGAAGGTAATTGACGCCATCGTCTGATTTTCATTTTGGATGGGGACGCCTTCTTTGGCTTCGACCGCTTGATGCAAGCCATCGGACCAACGACGCCCAGTCATCAGCCGGCCTGTGAACTCGTCGACAATGACAACTTCCAAACCACGATCACCTTGCTGAACCACATAGTGTTGATCGCGGTGGAATAAACAATGGCCTCGCAACGCGGCGTTCAAATGGTGCATCAGGTTGATATTCACCGCATCGTACAAACTATGGCCCTCGGCCAGCATATGGTTCTGCGCCAGAATTTCTTCGGCCTTCTCATGCCCCGCCTCAGTCATATGCACTTGATGACCTTTTTCATCCACCCAGTAATCGCCAGGTCCATCCTCTTCCGCGCAACGCGTTAACAGCGGAACAACCTGATTCATGCGGACGTACATCTCCGTGTGATCTTCAGCTTGTCCAGAAATAATCAGCGGCGTACGTGCCTCATCGATCAGGATTGAATCGACCTCATCGACGATAGCAAAATTCAGATTGCGTTGAACACGGTCAGCGGCGCTGTAAACCATGTTGTCACGCAGGTAGTCGAAGCCAAATTCGTTGTTCGTACCGTAAGTGATGTCGGCTGCGTAAGCGGCTTGTTTTTCGTCATGTTCCATCTGCGACAGATTCACGCCGACGGTCAGGCCGAGGAAGCGGTGTAAACGCGCCATCCACTCGGCATCACGCTTAGCTAGATAGTCGTTGACGGTGATGATGTGCACGCCTTTGCCAGAAATGGCATTAAGGTAAGCGGGCAGCGTAGCAACCAATGTTTTGCCTTCACCAGTACGCATTTCGGCAATTTTGCCGTAATGCAGCACCATGCCGCCGATCAACTGAACATCGAAGTGTCGCATGCCCAGAACGCGCTTGCTAGCCTCTCGAACCACAGCAAAGGCTTCCGGCAAAAGCTGATCCAACGTTTCGCCACTTGTATAACGCTGCCGGAAAACATCCGTCTTTGTGGCTAACTCAGCGTCCGTTAATACAGACGTAGCTGGCTCCAACTCATTAATACGTCGAACGGTCTGGGAGTACTGCTTGATCAATCGGTCATTGCGACTGCCGAAGATTTTTTTGAGGAAGCCGGAAATCATGGCGTAATGGCTCTGTAGGAGGTAGCAAAGGGGGCGAATTCTAGCATGCGTGACTCGTCCGGCACCCCGCCGGTTATACTCCGCGACTTGCTAAGGAGTCCTTATGAGCCTATTCGAACACTATCCACAGGAATTGCATGATCTTGAGGCGCAGATTCGCAATTACATCGCCATTTGCGGCTTAGATCCCCGGGATTCTGTTTCACTCGATACCATCATTCACGACCACTCGGCCTGCGGTGCTAAAGGAACATTGCGAGCATTGCTCATTCTGCGCATAAAGGTTGAAACAGGCATGATGGGCGCCGGAATGTCGCCCCAATAACGCCAAAATTCCCGACGCAGCCATGCCCAATCATTCAATTAGCCAAATATTAGCCTCCGTGTTTGACGGAACCCCTGTTGCCACCTTTGTCCTAGACAGTGACCATCGCGTTACGCATTGGAACCGCGCATGTGAATCACTCACCGGCGTGCGCGTGCACGATGTCATTGGCACAACGGAACAATGGCGCGCCTTTTATGACTGCGAACGCCCCGTCATGGCCGACATTATTCTCAATGGCGCCAAAGAAAGTGCCGTCAGCGAATTCTATTACGGCAAATACCGCCCTTCTCCGCTGATTCCAGGCGCCTACGAAGCAGAGGACTTCTTTCCCGCTTTTGGCGAAAACGGAAAATGGGTTTTTTTTACAGCGGCCCCATTACGTGACCATGCCGGTAATGTTATTGGCGCCATTGAAACCTTGCAGGATGTCACCAAGCGCAGGCTAGCCGAAACTGCTTTGAAAAAAAGTGAAGAACGCTACCGCTTGCTGAGCCAAACGGATGACCTGACACAACTCTACAACTCTCGTCATTTTTATGAACGATTGGACAAAGAAATTGAGCGGTCTGCCCGTTACCACCGCCCGCTTTCCCTACTGCTGATAGATGCCGACCACTTCAAAAAGGTCAATGACACCTACGGACACCAAGAAGGTGACCGAGTCCTGCAAACCCTAGCTCGTACCATCGAGAAATGCCTGCGCGGTAGCGATAGCGCCTATCGGTACGGTGGCGAAGAATTTGTTACCCTGATGCCGGAGTCTTCGCTTGAAGCTGCTTTAATTGTGGCTGAACGCATGCGCTTACAGTTCGCCAGCCTAGACATGGTTACCTCAACAGGGCTGCATTTTCAATGCACTATCAGCATTGGCATTTCAACCTTCCTACCAAACGACAGTGCGATGAGTTTCATCAAACGTGCCGATATTGCAGCCTACCAAGCCAAGGGTCGCGGGCGAAATACTGTTGTAATTTACAATCCCTAAGTCAGCCATGTCAGCCCCTCGCTTTTATTGCCCAGAGAAACTCTCCCCCAATACCCCCCTTAAGCTTCCGGATACGGTTGCTCGGCATGCCGTCAGGGCATTGCGCTTGCAGGAAGGGGCCGAACTTCATCTGTTTGACGGATACGGCGGGGAGTACGCTGCAAAGATTCGGCAAATACATAAAAACGAAGTCATTGCCGCAGTGGGTACTTGGTTTGATCGCGAAGCAGAATCCCCTTGCAAGGTAACCCTGATCCAAGCCTTGCAAGCAGCCGACAAAATGGATTACACGCTACAAAAAGCTGTTGAACTGGGAATTGCGGCGATACAACCAGTTAACAGCCGCCGCAGTGTCGTTCACTTATCTGGTGAGCGCGAACAAAAACGCGTACAGCACTGGCAAAGCGTTGCCATCTCAGCCTGTGAGCAATGCGGTAGAAATCAAATACCCATCATTGCCCCGGTCATCGACTTGCTTGACTGGCTTTCTACGCCCGCACCAAAAGGAGTGCAACGCCTGATGCTTGCGCCGGGCGCCGCAGTATTTCTGACGACACTTCCACCACCGAATGGCCCGATTGAATTACTGGTAGGCACAGAAGGTGGGCTTGACCCCGTAGAAATTACCGCTGCTGCGAACGCCGGATTTACGCCGGTGGCACTTGGCCCACGCATCCTACGCACCGAAACTGCTGGGCTAGCCGCACTCGCCGCCATACAGACCCTATGGGGAGATTTTCGGCCGCTAATCAGTCCTCTGTAACAAGGCAAAAGGACATGCCCTGTGGCATCATTCGCAGAATTAAAACTTTTTTCATTTGCACCAAATTGAAAATGTGGTTCAACGCACTTCGCCTAAGGTTGCCGCCATGTACCCGTTAAGTAAAACCCCGAAATTCTGGGCCACTGTTTTGGTGGTCGCCGCAAACCTAATCGTAGCAATCAGCTCAATTGCTTGGTTAGACTATAGCCGTGGTCGTTATCACGATACAGCAACCGAAAACGCTCGCAATGTTGCACAGGCGGTCGAAATATCACTCACCTCAATCCTTAAGTCAGTAGACATCTCTCTACAAGGCATAACGCAGGAAATTTCGACTTGCCTTGATCAACGCGGCTGCCAGCCGAACGATCGCATCCTAGAAAACTACGGGGCCAACCAAACCGAAGTACAGAGTTACCTTCTGACCGACCCCACGGGACTGGTCATCAGCCGTTACTCCAAAAAAACCGACTTCACCCGCATCAGACTAGATTTTTCGGGCCGGCCGTACTTTAAAGAAATTCAGACCAAACCCGAACTTGGACTGGTTATTTCTGACCCTCACATCAGCCCAGCAACGGGCCAATGGGCCGTCAGCATGGCTCGTCCCGTTATTAATAAGGAAGGCAAATTCTCCGGCGCAATCATTGCCTCACTGGATTTGGCGTATCTCCAAAAACAATTCGAGAAGGTTAATCTAGGACAACATGGAGCCATGTCCATCCGTGACGCCCAGATGGGTGTCATCCTGCGATTCCCTGAACCCAAGGGGATTGGAACCAATATCGGCGCCAAAAACATTTCACCCGAACTGGCTGTATTAGTTAAGGATGGCGCCACCCACGGAGCCTACCGCGCCACCACTCCGCTGGACAATATTGAACGTACCGTTGCTTTTACACGATCCCAGAACTATCCACTTTTTATCAATGTCGGGCTTGCTTACACCGACTACCTGCGCCCTTGGCACACCGAACTGTGGGTCGCTGCGGCACTACAACTACTGACCTTAGTGCTCTCCGTACTGACCGGCAGACATCTTTACAAGTTGTACACAGAACAGGAAATTGAAATTTCCCTGCGACGCACGACGGAAACCGAGTTACTGGAGATTGTTCAGGAACATCGCGCCATTTTGCAAAGCGAAGTGGTGGGTTTTGTCATGCTTCAAGGTGACGAAATTGTCTGGATGAATCCGGCGTTTAGCCACATGTTAGGTTACGGCGAATGGGACCTGGCCGAACAGCCGATGCGCGCCCTCTTTCCATCCGATGAAGCGCACGAGAATTTTCGTCAGGCCGCAGATACGGCGACCCGCTCAGGCCAAATCTATCGCACCCAAGTTCAGTATCTTTGCAAAGATGGGCAACTGGGTTGGTTTGATGTGTCGGGTGCTCAACTACGCCAGAGTGGCCGAGACTGTATTTGGGCCGTCGTTGATATATCTGAGCAAAAACGAAATGAAAGCGAGTTGATTCACGCACAGAAAGTTGCAGAGCAGGCCAATCAGGCCAAAAGCCGATTCCTAGCCACCATGAGCCATGAGATTCGCACACCGATGAACGGCATACTGGGGATGGCCCAACTCCTATTCCAATCCGAGGTTGATGAAGAAGAGCGGAAAGAGTGTGCGCGGACGATTCTAAACTCTGGCCAAATGCTGTTGACATTGCTGAACGACATTCTGGATTTGTCGAAAATTGAGGCTGGCAAAATCGAAATGGAAAACATGCGGTTTGCCCCCGCACAGATTCTGAAAGAAACGCACTTTTTATTTGAACAGGCCGCTCATAGCAAGGGCCTGCAAATCTCGGCATGCTGGAACGGTCCACAAACAGAGTACCAAGGAGACGCCATGCGCTTACGGCAAATGCTCTCCAACCTCGTCAACAACGCCCTGAAGTTTACCCGTTCCGGCTCCATCGAGATTGAGGGCACAGAGCTGTCTCGCCAGACCTCTTCGGGTTCATTGATGTCCACCCTAGGGTTCTCTGTGAAAGACACCGGAATTGGGATAGCGCCTGAAAAGAAGTCCGTGCTATTCAAGCCATTTTCGCAAGCTGATACCTCAACTACGCGGGAATTCGGCGGAACCGGCCTTGGCCTTTCAATTGTCCGCAGCTTGGCCGAGTTAATGGGGGGCCGCGTAGGCGTCGACAGCACGCCCGGTCAAGGATCTCGGTTCTGGCTGGAAGTCACCGTTGAGATGCTCCCTGACCACATCCAAAACTCACTGCAAGAAACCACTAGCGTCGTCGTACCAAGCATTAGCGTACCCGAGGCATCAGCCACTCCTACCGCCACTCCTAACGCCCATACCGTGGGGCAAGTTCTGGTTGTTGAAGACAATGCGACAAATCGCAAAGTCATGGAGGTCATGCTATCGCGGCTAGGCGCCCACGCAAGCTTGGCGGAAGACGGATTGCAGGGGTTTCAGGCCATTACCACTAGCAACGGTAAATTTGACTTGGTATTGATGGACATTCAAATGCCCGTGATGGATGGTTATGAGGCCGTGCGCCGAATTCGCCAGTGGGAGGCTTCCACCAATCGAGCCCCCATTCCGATTGTGGCTGTGACGGCGGATGCTTTTGAAGAAGATCGTCAGCGTTGTCTTGCTGTCGGCATGAATGATTTTCTGACCAAGCCAGTCAATATTGACCAAGTTCGCAAGACGCTCGCCCAGTGGCTACCTAACTCCTAATTTAGGAATTGATTTCGCGTCTAAGACTGCACTTCGCTTTTGGTCCCTCGCTCGATAATGACGCCGACTCTCCGCACACCGGGCATCATGCCGAGCTTGGCGATGGAGACGCGAACCCACTGAGCACGGAAGTCACGCAGGATAATGGCCGCAGTGTGTTCAGCCAATTTTTCTAATAAATTGAAGTGTTCTTCGGCCAGCTCTTTGCGCAAGCGCTGCACAACCACAGCGTAATCAATGGTGTCGCGGATGTCGTCGCTACTCCCAGCAGGGGCTGTAGAAGCCCCCATCTGTAGGGACATTTCTACGGTTTGCGGCATTGCCTTTTCGCGGGGATAAATCCCGATCCAAGTGCTAATCCGTAAGTCTTCAATAAAGATTATATCCATGCGTGCTTTTGTGGGTATTGGTGTGTCAATCAGAGTGAGTGTGTAAAATTCGGCGCCATTCTACCTGTTGCCTTCCTTCCCTTTTGGAGAATCAGAATGTCCGTTGTTATTGCACTGGTACTCGCCTACCTGTTGGGATCAATTTCCTTTGCGGTGGTCGTTTCCCGCTTATCAGGGTTAGCCGATCCACGAACCTTTGGCTCCGGGAATCCCGGTGCGACGAATGTGTTACGAACCGGCAATAAAAAGGCGGCAGTTCTGACATTGTTAGGTGACGCCCTAAAAGGCACTGTTGCTGTCGTAGTGGCTCGCCTGCTAGATTTCGACGAAGGCGTCGTCAGCCTAGTCGGGTTAGCCGCTTTCTTTGGCCATATTTACCCCATTTTCCTGAAATTCAAAGGCGGCAAAGGAGTGGCAACCGGCGCAGGCGTTTTGCTCGCACTATCCCCGTTAATGGGCCTGTGCGTACTAGCAACCTGGGTTCTTGTGGCCATCACCTCTCGTTATTCATCCTTGGCCGCTATCGTGGCCGCTTTGTCTGCGCCAGCGTGGGCCACAACCCTGCACGGGTTCGATGTACTAACGATTACGGTGTCGGTGATCGCAGTCGTCTTGGTGGTCAAACACACGGCCAATATCCGCCGGCTGTTAGCCGGGGAAGAAACCAAGATCGGAAGTGAAAAAAAAGCGGCTTGAACAACGTCCCTTCAAACTTGCTTCACCACATCCATGAGCGGCCAGCGGGGCTGAATATGGAAGATGCCCGCCGGTTTTGTTTCCGTACCCGCCTGGACACGTAAGCAACCCGCCAAAGCAATCATGGCACCGTTGTCGGTACAAAATGCTAGCTCAGGATAATAGACACGGAAGCGCTTACGCTCAGCTTCCGCATTCAGCGTTTGCCGTAGTTGTTTGTTGGCGCCAACGCCACCTGCCACAACAAGCTGCTTCAGCCCAGTTTCTTTTAATGCCTTCAGGGATTTTTTGACCAATACATCAACAATAGCTTCCTGAAAAGCGCGTGCAGCATTGGCTTTAAATTCCTCGCTTAATATCTCGCCGTGAGTATTTTTTTGGTCACGCACCAACGTGAGCACTGCCGTTTTAAGGCCCGAAAAACTAAAGCTTAAATCGCCAGAATGAAGCATTGGCCGAGGCAGTTGATAAACACCGGGCGTTCCTTGTTCTGCCAGCTTGGATAACAAGGCTCCGCCGGGATAGGGCAAACCAAGGAGCTTGGCACTTTTGTCAAAAGCTTCTCCCGCCGCATCGTCCAGCGTTTCGCCAAGCAACGTGTATTCGCCGACGCTCGTTACTCTCATCAATTGCGTATGCCCGCCGGAAACGAGTAGGGCCACAAACGGAAATGTTGGCGGCGTGGCGGACAACAACGGTGAAAGCAAATGACCTTCGAGGTGGTGCACCGGAACAGTGGGTTTATTGAGCGCCAACGCCAGTGCTTCTGCAAAAGTGCAACCAACCAGCAATGCACCCGCGAGGCCAGGACCACGGGTATAAGCAATGGCGTCAATTTCTTGCAACGTTTTTCCAGCGTCCACCAAAGTTTTACGCAACAGGGGAACCACGCGGCGGATATGGTCGCGGGAAGCCAGTTCGGGCACAACACCGCCATATTCAGCGTGCATCGCCACTTGCGAATGCAGTGCGTGGGAAAGCAATCCAGCATCGCTGTCATACAGTGCGATACCGGTTTCGTCACAGGAAGATTCAATACCAAGGATCAACATAGGAGCGAGATTCTAACACTGGAGACAAGGCAAGGTTTTTCACCTATACTCGCCGCCTTTCCGCGATTTAGACATTGAAGCGCGGAAACTAAATTCGCACGCACCGCCGCTTACTTGACCTGGCGGGCGTCTAACGGAAGGGGGTGATTTAATATGCCAAGCATTCGCGTCAAGGAAAATGAGCCGTTCGAAGTTGCTATCCGCCGCTTCAAGCGCACTGTCGAAAAAACAGGTCTTCTGACCGAGCTGCGTGCCCGTGAGTTTTACGAAAAACCCACAGCAGAACGCAAGCGCAAGGCCGCCGCTGCCGTTAAACGTCAGCACAAGCGCCTCCGTAGCATGACGCTGCCGCCGAAGATGTTCTAATCTTCGTATTTCGTGCAGCAGTTCCAAAACCGCCTGTATTTAACAGGCGGTTTTTTATTGCCTTTATTGTCATTTTTGCCTACTCATCCGCTCCTTTACCCATAAAAAAAGGGCACCCGAAGGTGCCCAAAGGAGAGAAATACGATGATTTGATGCGATTAGTGGTGGTAAGCCGTTTCGCCGTGGGAAGCAACGTCCAGACCTTCACGCTCTTCTTCTTCGGATACACGCAGACCAACCAGAATGTCTACCAGCTTGTAGGCGATAAACGCTACCACGCCAGACCAGACAATCGTCACACCAATTGCTTGTGCTTGAATGGTCACTTGAGCTGCAATGGAGTACTCAGGAGACACAGCGTTTGCCACGTAATCCCAAATCCCAGTGCCGCCAAGACTTGGCGCAGCGAAGACACCCGTCAGCAAAGCACCCAAGATACCGCCAACGCCATGCACACCGAAAACGTCTAGGGAATCATCAACACCCAACAAACGCTTCAGACCAGTTACGCCCCACAAGCACAGAACACCTGCCAGCAAGCCAATAACCAGCGCGCCATTCACACCGACGAAACCTGCTGCAGGCGTAATCGCAACCAAACCAGCAACTGCACCGGATGCAGCCCCAAGACCTGATGGCTTGCCTTTAACCAGCCATTCACCCAATACCCAAGAGAGCGTCGCAGCAGCGGTAGCAACCCATGTGTTAGTGAAAGCCAGAGCAGCAGAACCGTTGGCTTCGAGGGCTGAACCCGCATTGAAACCGAACCAGCCAAACCACAGCAGCGCAGCACCCGTCAGTGTCAGCGTCAGGCTATGAGGCGCCAATGCTTCACGGCCGAAACCAACGCGCTTGCCAACCATGATCGCGCCAACCAAACCAGCAACCGCTGCATTGATATGCACAACAGTACCGCCAGCAAAATCAAGTGCGCCTAATTGGAACAGGTAGCCCGCCGTTGCACCGGCAGCATCCGCTGTCGCTTGATCTAAGTAAGCATCTGGACCCGCCCAGTACCAAACCATGTGAGCAATTGGCAGGTAAGAGAACGTGAACCAAAGTGTCGAGAACAGGAGCAGAGCAGAGAACTTGATACGTTCTGCGAATGAACCCACGATCAGACCAACCGTAATCGCTGCAAAAGCGCCTTGGAAGGGAATGTAAGCCAACTCAGGAATCGCCACCAACTTGGTGAAAGTAGCCGCCAATGAATCAGGCGTCACACCAGCTAGCAACAATTTGTCGAGGCTACCGAAGAAGGCATTACCTTCGGTGAAAGCCAGCGAGTAGCCATAAACAACCCACAACACGCTAATCAACGAGAAGATCACGAACACTTGAACCAGCACAGACAACATGTTCTTAGCGCGAACGAGGCCACCGTAAAACAGTGCCAAGCCAGGGATCGACATCAGAATTACCAACGCGGTACACACCAAAATCCACGCTGTGTCGCCTTTGTTAACCGTCGCCACAGCAGCCGCTGCAGCTTCTTGAGCAATCGCGCCGCCACTAAAGGCTGCCGCGCCACCCAAAAGAGCAAGTAGAGCAAATAGTCGTTTCATGTCGATTCTCCTTACAGCGCTTCGTCGCCGGTTTCACCGGTACGAATACGAATAACTTGTTCGATATCGAAGACAAAAATCTTGCCGTCACCAATCTTGCCGGTACTTGCAGATTTTTCAATCGCTTCGATCACTTGGACTACCAGTTCAGACTTGATCGCAGCTTCGATCTTGACCTTCTGTAGGAAATCGACAACATATTCAGCACCGCGATACAACTCGGTGTGACCCTTTTGACGACCAAAGCCTTTAACTTCAGTCACGGTGATGCCCTGTACGCCAATGGCTGACAGCGCTTCACGCACTTCGTCAAGCTTGAATGGCTTGATGATGGCAGTAACGAATTTCATGTGAATATCCTCACTAAGTGTTGATACCCCTGCCCCACGCTTCGCGAGGCAGGATCAGACAAAGGAATTAGAACGTTTTCAGGAAAGACAGGGCAACGCGAGTGCCAGCGATTTGGTGACCCCAAACGTCTTTGCCCCATGCGCCATCAGTTGCGCCTTGCTTGGCATCAGAACCTGTCACAGCCAAACCAACAACGCCAACGCCCACATCCTTCGTTACGCCCAACTTCCAATCAGTGTAAGAAGCTTGGGATACGTTCTTAACATTTTGGTGACCAGCATGTGCAACCAAGTTCAATGTCTCGTCCACTGGGTAAGTTACCGTCAGATCAACGTAGTCACTACCCTGTGATTTCTTGTAGTTAGCTGCACCAGGAGTTCCTGCCCACCAGCCGATGAAGTTTTCTGAAATCACGTAGTTGTACTTGAGAGTAGCGATCCCATAAGTTGCGCCAACGTAGACTTCCTGTGTATCAGGAGTTTTCATCCCGGTTCTTA
>JBEGTT010000111.1:0-5853 GCA_041179245.1 Pseudomonadota bacterium | reverse complement strand
AGCAAAGGTATAATCCCCCTGCGCTAGGGCAATACCATTTTTGTCTTTACCATCCCACGAAAAATTGTTGGTACCCTTGCCCATTGCACCAAGGGATTCGGTTCGCACAATATTGCCAGCAGCATCCTTGATGGTGACCGTCACGGCATCAGCTGCAGCATCAAGCGTCAGTCCACCTCCCGTACCACCACTTGCACCCAAGGGTAACGAATTCCCTGAAGTCAGCACCGTACGGCCAATCAAATTGGCTGCCTGCATATTCTGGGTATTGGCGTAACTAGTCATTAGCGTACCCATGGTGGTGTTAAGTTTTTCAATACCACTCACCGTATTGATTTGGGCCAGTTGCGAGGTCATTTGGGCGTTATCCATGGGATTCAATGGATCCTGATTTTTCAACTGCGTCACCAACAAATTCAAAAAATCCGTCTTCAGATCTGCGGCCGATTTGCCTGAACTACTGTTAGCCAGCGTGCTGGCGGCAGTGGATGAGCTGCTGGTGGTATTTACGGTGGTCATCTGCTTATTCCTTTAGGTCGCTTCGTATGTTGTTACGCTTGGCCAATTTGCAGCGTTTTCATCATCATTTGCTTGGCGGTATTCATTATTTCCACATTGGTCTGATAGGAACGAGAGGCAGAAATCATGTTCACCATCTCCTCAACCACATTCACGTTGGACATCTTGACGTAGCCCTTATCGTCCGCAAATGGGCTGCTCGGGTCGTATTGCATCCTCGGTGGCGCAGGGTCATTGACCACCTCTCGCACAGCAACACCTTGGGATAAATCACCCATATTCCCCATTGGAGTGGCCTGAAATACCACTTGTTTGGCGCGATATGGCTCACCATCCGACGAAATCACGCTATCCGCGTTAGCTAGATTAGAAGCCACCGCATTCAGTCGCATTGACTGAGCACCTAATGCACTGCTGGCAACGTTAAAAACATTAAAGAGACTCATTGGATATCCCCTTCATTTAGCCTTGTGGGCTGGCTAGCGCAGATTTAATGCCTGAGAACTTGTCGCTGATCAAACGAGTCAGCACTTCATACTGCATGGAGTTTTCTGCAATCGCTGCTCGTTCCAAATCCATATCCACCGTATTACCATCAACGGCTGACTGCTTTTCTGTCCGATATTGCAGATACCCACTGGCAGGATTGGCACTTCCCTCGATGTGACGAGTCGACGTTTTGGCCAGCGTTAAATCACCTTGCTGCCGACCGTACATCGCCCCTTGCAAGGCTTGAGAAAAATCAAAGTCCTTGGCCTTGTATTGCGGCGTATCCGCATTGGCAATATTGGACGCAATAATCTGCTGACGCTGAACACGCAGGTCCATGGCGGTCTTGTAGTAGCTTACGTCTGCGGTGATATTGCTGAACATAGGTCGATTTCCTTTTGGCACTGTCTCTTAGCAGGCTCCATGCCAAGCCTTTGCACAGAGCGCCACGACTCATTTTGCTCGACGTGCGTTCTGCTATTACCATTTTACCAATGGGCATTGCAGGCAATTCTTGCCGGCGGAATGCCGACATTCGCCGTTCTATTGCAGTGAAAATTCCCACGGGGACCCAGACTCATGCAGAATAGCGGACTTCAAATTTCGCCCCCGCCCATCAGGAATAACACTGTGAATAATCGGCAAGTGGTCTCCATCGTTTTCTCGATGCTGCTATTTTTATTCACTAGCACCTTCGCCATTGCTGATGAACTAACTGAAACTATTGGTCAATTTATCCGTCAACAAACCAGCAGTATTGCAGGCGAAGTGACCTACTCCATTGGACAAATTGAGGGCCAGAAGAAGTTACCGCCCTGTACTGCTTACCAGCCATTTTTTCCCAATGGGGGCCAGCAAATTGGCAACATAACCATTGGCGTACGTTGCCTAACGCCTAGCAATTGGACTATCTACATCCCAGTCAAAGTCAGAGTTGTCGCCAACTACATTCTTTCGGCGCACCCCTTGGCCGCTGGGCAGGTCATCAGTAGTAGTGACCTTCAAGAGAACAAAGGGGATGTTAGTACCATGCCCCCCGGCATCCTCTTTAAGCGTGAGCAAGCGATTGGTAAAACGGCGCGCTTTTCAATTGCTGCGGGGCAAATCCTCAGGGCTGAACAGCTCACAGCACCGCTACTTATTCGCCAAAATCAATCTGTACGCCTTATTACCGGTGGCCCGGGGTTCACTGCAAGTACTGAAGGTAAGGCGCTAAATAACGCCGCTGAAGGGCAAGTTGTTCAAGTCAGAACCTCCTCTGGAACAACCGTTAGCGGTATAGCTCAGCATGATGGTTCTGTTGCCATTTCGCTTGGCAAGTAAAATAATTCAAAATCTGGCTTAAGTTTTGCTGTTAAAAGCCGAAAGACACTCAGCAAACCCCCAAAAGGTGATTCAAATGAAAATCGATAATAGCTACAACCCCTCGTTAGCCATGATTGCTAGCAAAAAACCCGCTGCATCCAAATCAGCCGATAAAACAGCTGAAGGTTCTGATTCAGCTGAAGTTAAGTTAAGCGGCTTGGCATCGTCTATGTCCACGAGCAGTTCAGAAAGCGCGGCGCCGGTTAATAGCGCAAAAATTGCGGAACTTAAAGCTGCCATTGCCAGTGGTCAATTCAAGATCAATTCTGGCGCGATTGCTGATCGTTTATTGGACACTGCAAAAGAGCTTGTTCAAACCCAGCGTAGAGCTTAATGCTGAATCGTCATGTCGCTTGATTCTTTGCTCGCTGAAGAGGCTGAATTGGTAGCTAGGTTTATTGAATGCCTAGCCCAAGAGAGTTCAGTTCTTAGCCAAGACAAAGTACATGACTTGCAGTTAATAACTGACCAGAAGAATCTGTTGATTGCTGAGTTGGTAGGTGCTGCTGACCGTCGCAATGCGTTGCTCAGAAATGCTGGCTTGCCAGATAGCGCTGAGGGTTTAAAAACTTGGATGGCTTTGCATGCGTTACCAGATACGCAGAAAGTGTTTGACCTACTTAAGAGTAGATCGACACAGGCAAAACAACTCAACGAAACCAATGCCAACTTGGTCAACGTTCGCCTACAAGCCACACAGCAAGCGTTAGCGATTTTGTTGCCCCAAGAACAAACCCCAACACTTTACGATCTGCAGGGACAGTCTTCTTTAAGGAGCGGTAATTTTAAGTTTATTGATTCGGCTTGACCTGAGAGTCTGCTGAATTATTGCTTGCATCAACCAAAATATTCACCCGTCGGTTACGCGCACGCCCCTCGGGGTAGTCATTTGTTTCAACAGGTCGCTGATCACCGTAGCCAATCGCCGTTAGTCGCCCAGCAGACACCCCAGTATCAATAAACAGGCGTAATACCGTGGTTGCACGAACGGCTGACAACTCCCAGTTTGAGGGAAATTGAGTCGTCTTGATCGGCTGGTTATCGGTATGACCCTCAATGGTGATGGGGTAATCTGCATTAGCCAGTACATCCGCCACGTCGCGCATAGCCACTACAGCCGCCTGCCCTAAAATGGCCTGACCAGGGCTAAATAGAACACTGTCACTAATTTCAATGGAAACCCCCTTGGGTGTTTCCGTCACTTTAACTTTTCCAGCTCTCAACAACGGTTCCAGCACATCGGATAAATCTTGAGCCACCTTTTGCATTTTTTCGCGCTGCTTCCTTCGAGTTTCTTCTTTACCACTCTCAGGATCACCCAAAGGTTTTAGGCTTCTTGAGGGGATGGGTTCAAAAGAAATAACGGAGGGAACTGCGCTCGCCTGAGGAACGCTGAAGGCATGACTAATTGACGTTGAAAGCACCTGATATTTACCCTCATTGACCGAGGATATTGCATACATCACCACAAAAAAGGCAAACAGAAGGGTAATAAAATCCGCATATGAAACTAGCCACCTCTCGTTGTTAGAGTGCTCCCCCGCTCCATTTTTTCGTCGACGTGCCATTTAACCTCAAACGTGCATCAATTTTTGATTGGGACATACCCTAAGAGACGATTTTCAAGGATGGTTGGATTTTCTCCAGCGGCAATACTACACAGACCATCAAGCATCATCTCCCGCATTTGCACCAAGGATTCGACCTGGGTTTTTAGTTTGTTCGCTACAGGGATAAATACCAAATTGGCTAGGCCAACACCGTATATGGTGGCTACAAATGCAGTTGCGATACCAGCACCCAATTTACTTGGATTTGTTAGATTTTCCATTATATGGATCAGTCCCATGATGGCACCAATAATACCGATAGTCGGTGAATAACCACCTGCGGCTTCCCAGAGTTTGGCTGAGCGCAGCATTTCATCCTCGTAGGTCGCCAAGTCAATTTCCAGCACTGATCGTACAGAATGGGGGTCAATTCCATCAACCACCATTTGCAACCCCTTGCGAATAAAGGGATCTTCAATTTTATCCAAATAGTCTTCGAGTGCCAGCAAACCCGAACGACGAGAGATTGAGCACCAATATTTCAACTCATCAATCATCCCTAGATAATTGACTTTCGGCGGAACAATGACCCAACCCAGCATACGCACGCTGCGCTTAAAGGTCGCAAAGGGATGCTGAACCATCACCGCCCCCAGTGTGCCTCCACCAACGATCAATAAGGCAACAGGCTGAATGAGCGAACGTAGCTCCCCCCCATCCAAGTATTGACCACCAACGATGGCAATTAGGCCAGTTAGCAATCCAAATATACTGAGCTTATCCACGGTGTTTGCTGTTCCAGTTTTCGCTACTTGCTTTTGCCGGCAGCATTGGCGGTGGATTTTGCAGGAGCAGACCCCATCATTTTCGCCCGAACTCGAGTAATGGCCTGACTATGTAACTGACAGACCCGAGACTCGGTTACCCCTAATACCTCACCAATTTCGCGAAGGTTTAGCTCTTGTTCATAATACAGGGCCATGACTATCTTTTCTCGCTCTGGCAAGGTATCAATGGCAGCCACTAAAGCACGTTTAGTGTCGTCGCTTTCAATCTGTGTGAGTGGATTACCATCGGCCTCACCGACAACATGTCGTTCCAGGAAATCCCCACCATCTTCAACGACGATATCCTCAAGGTACACCAACTGATGACCTTTAGCCTCGGTCAGAACCCGCTGATAATCCGATAGCTCCATGCCCAATGCTTCGGCTAATTCACGTTCACTAGGGGGCTTGCCGCTGGACTGCTCCAGCTTATTAATCATCACTTCAACACGACGCATATCTTTTCGTAGCTGACGTGGCATCCAATCATTTTCGCGTAGCCCATCAAGCATGGCACCACGAATACGCTGTCCTGCATAGGTTTCAAACTGAGCGCCGAAGTCATTATCAAACCGACCAGCAGCTTCCAACAGACCCATCATCCCATTCTGAATTAGGTCATCCACCTGAACACTTGCCGGCAATCTAACCATTAAATGGTAGGCAATCCGCTTAACCAGCGGAGCAAACTGTTCGACCAGCAGCGTCTTATTCAGTTGTCCAGATGCGTTGTACATGACCTAACCCGGTGCCGGACTGATCTGCTTGGTTACCAGCAGAAGCCGTTCAATTAATTTAGTTAAATTACCTGACTCCATCTGTGCATCGGGCCAATGCAACAAATCAGCCACTAGCTCGCGAAGCAACAAGGAAGATTTTGCCTCGGGATACGCCGTAATGACAGGCATGCATATCTTCGAAGCCAATTGCCATGATTCGTCCATCGGAACCACCCCAGCAAGACTTATTTTCCCCAGCTTCTTTAGTTTGATCAGTTTTGCGAGGTTATCAAAAATACTACGCGCATTGTCTACCCCCTTCACCTTGTTCACAATCACCCTGAATTTGCGTCGAGCAAAGGTCAGGCTAAGCATCTTGATCAT
>JBEGTT010000110.1:0-5570 GCA_041179245.1 Pseudomonadota bacterium | reverse complement strand
TCCATACCTACGTCATCAATTGCCCACTTGTAGCCGCCGTATACATCAACTTCGTAACGACTACCCTTTGCGTAACCACCAGAAACCAAATCACCTACCCAGCTAACGTTGGAACCCCAAGTACCGATGTACAAACCACTTTCGTGGGCGTAATCAACGCCAGCCTGCAGAGCAGGTGCGCCATGAGTTTGGGTAATGCCACGGAAAACGTAGTCAGACACCAGACCAACGTTTGCAGTCAGCGCTGGCACTTCAGGTGCTGCGTCTTCAGCGAATGCAACAGGAGCAAAAAAAGAAGCTGCGACGGCAGCAGCGATTAGAGTTTTACGCATATCAATTCTCCAGAAAAAATCAAAAGTAAAAGTTTGCCCAGACCATTTAGCAGCTAGCGTGCCAGAGCATTAAATTCATTTAAATACAGAGTATTACGTTAAATAGCAACTCCACGCCACAACGCTAGCGCACCATCAAAGTGCGTCATGGGTACGCTGCGCACCAGAAATTTTTAAGCGGATGCACCACACCACAAAATTCCATTTGAGTTACCAAGCTATTTTCAACTACACTTAGCCAATAAATTCTAATGGCATTTTATGGCTCTCGCTACCGTTCGCAGTTTCGCCCTAACCGGCTTAAGCGCACCAGAAATTGCCGTTGAAGTTCACATCAACAATGGCCTACCTTCTTTCGCGCTGGTTGGTTTACCCGACACCGAAGTTAAGGAAGCTAGGGATCGAGTACGGGCCGCGATTCTCAATTCCGGTTTTGAGTTTCCGCGAGTACGCTTAACGGTCAACCTAGCCCCAGCCGATTTACCTAAAGAATCTGGGCGCTTTGATCTTCCTATCGCCATTGGCATTCTGGCAGCAAGCCACCAGATTCCCACCAAGCTGCTGCCGCAAACAGCACTGGCTGGCGAGCTTTCTCTCTCGGGGGAACTTCGTCCGATACGTGGCGCACTAGCAATGCTGCTTTCCTTTACAGAAACATCCAGCCCAACCCATTTCATTCTTCCCGAAGGCAGCGCACAGGAAGCAGCTCTGGCCGGACAGCCGTGCCAGATACTCGCGGCGAAATCACTTAACGATGTGTGCGCTCATCTTCGGCAAGAAACCGCGCTTTCCGCCCCAACCTCGATCCCCCCTGATCCGCAGAGAACGTTCTTCCCGGATTTGTCAGACGTTAAAGGCCAGCACCGCGCCAAACGATCACTAGAAATTGCGGCCAGTGGACAACACTCGCTCTTGATGGTCGGCCCACCGGGTTCTGGAAAATCCATGTTAGCCAGCCGATTACCGGGAATTCTCCCGCCGCTAGCATTGCCAGCCGCCCGACGTTCCGCCGCCATTTTGTCCTTAGCTGGACGGTTTCAACCTGAGCAATTCAAGTCGCGTCCGTACCGTTCTCCTCATCATTCTGCTTCTGCCGTTGCGCTGGTTGGCGGAGGAAATCCTCCTCGACCTGGTGAGATTTCGCTCTCAAGCGAGGGGATTTTATTTTTAGATGAGCTGCCAGAATTCGACCGCAAGGTCTTGGAAAGCTTGCGAGAACCGCTGGAAACGGGGCTAGTCCATATCGCCCGCGCCGGACGGCACGCCACCTTTCCGGCCCGCTTCCAGTTGATCGCAGCCATGAACCCTTGCCCTTGTGGCTGGGCTGGGCACCCGGGCGATAAATGCCATTGCTCTGCGGAACAGATACTGCGCTACCGGCGTCGTTTATCCGGCCCGCTACTGGATCGCATCGACTTACAAATCGAAGTACCCGCCGTCCCTGCCGAAGCTTTAGAAAAAGTCGCACCAAGCGAAACCAGTCAGCTTGTTCTACATCGTGTCGTCGCCGCCCAAAATCTCCAATTAGCACGACAGGGGAAATTGAATGCTCTGCTGGAAAGCCATGAAATCGACCTTCATTGCGCACTTCAGCCCAGCGCCAGCCAACTGCTACGGAATATTATGGAATCGCTTGATCTATCGGCGCGGGCCTACCATCGCATCCTGCGCATCGCACGGACGATCGCTGATTTGGCGGAAGAAACCGACGTTCAGCCCGCTCATATTGCGGAAGCCAGCCAATTACGCCGCGCACTTGGCAACTTGACGGGCTAAAAGCTATCAAGCAAGCGGGATAGGACGTAACATCTAAGCCTATTCATCGTGAGGAGATATTCGCATGGCCGCTAATGACGCTTTTGATTTTTCCCGTTTCTTCGGAGGCAATATGGGGTTTGGCATGCCGGGGATTGTTACGCCCACCTTGGATGTTGATGAACTGGATAAAAAAATCAAAGATTTGAAAGCTGTTGAAGGTTGGTTGAGCATGAACCTTTCAATGTTACAAATGAGCATTCAAGGTCTGGAAGTTCAACGAAATACGCTGTCATCCTTAAAAGCCATGGGTGAAGCGTTTAATCAGTCAATGTCTGACGCCAAAGACAAAGCCAATACACGGGCCGCAGAGTCCAAAACCGACACCCAGCAAGCGTCAGATGGTAGCGTCACTGGAGAGGACCAACCCACCGCCAGTGTTTGGCCTTGGGACATTGCAGCCCAAGCGATGGCCAACCTGCAGCAACAAATACATGACTCCGCAGAAAAACCCGCGAGTGATGACGAGCTAGACACCCCCAAGAAACCGACACGATCCAAAAAACCCAAGTCAGAAGAAGCCTAAGCCTACCGGTACCTTAATGGGGCAAGTAGTTCTTTTAAGCCGTTATGGTCAAGTTCATGCATCAAGGCTAAAAGTTGCCCTAATTTCCCAGCGGGAAACCCTTCCCGAGCAAACCAGTTGAGATAGTTTCCCGGCAAATCAGCCAGAATTGTCCCTTTGTATTTACCAAAGGGCATTTCTTCTGTCACCAACTGGCGTAATGCTTGTTCATTCATGGGAATAGAGCCTAAACAACCCCGTAATTATTCTCAGTAAATACGGTGAATTGCTTCCGTTTCATGCGCAACCCACTGTAAGTAAGCCGGCAGACCGGCGCTGATCGGCAGAGCAATAATTTCGGGCACTTCGTAGGGGTGTAATTGGCGAATGGCTGTTTCTAACTCAGGGTAACGGGCAGCCGTTGTTTTGATGAAAACAGGAACTTCATTGGCTTGCTCAACCTTGCCTTGCCAGCGATACACCGATTGGCACGAAGCTTGGATATTCACGCAGGCGGCCAAGCCGTTGCTGACCAGATATTCGGCCAAGCGCTTGGCCGAATCTTCGTCAGGCAGATTACTAATCACCAGTAGAGCTTCTGTGTTGATGCTCATTCGACGGCATGCCAAGCACGGTTGATGATGTCGCGCAGGCAGTGCAGGCGGCGATGGAAAAAATGGTCTGCGCCCGGTACAACAACAATGGATAGATCTTGCGGTTGTGCCCACGCCAACACATTGGCCAGTGGGACGGTTTCATCGGCGGAGCCATGAATCACCAGTGTGTCGGTAGGGACAGTTTCGGTGTCGTATTGGCGAGTGCCTTCGACAAAGCCGGCAGCCGTACCGATCAGCACCAGCTTTTGTACGGGAATGCCGCGTTCGGTCAGCATTTTGTGGAGCCGGGTTTGGCAAAATGCACCAAACGAAAACCCAGATAGCACGATGGGCATGTATTCGCCGAAGCGCTTGCGAGCCTCCGCTAGCACGACGAATAAGTCATCCGTTTCGCCGATCCCTTCATCATGCTCGCCTTCCGTTCCGCCAACGGTGCGGAAGTTGGGGCGCAAGGCGATGTAACCCAAACCCAAAAAGGTTTTGGCCAGCGTATGGGCAACTTTGTTGGTGTTGGCTCCGCCGCCGATGGGGTGCGGATGGGCGACCAGCGCAATCCCTTTGGGGTGTACTGGAATCTCAATGATGACGTCGATTTTGCCGACCGGCCCGTCGAGCAATACCCGTTCTTCGATTGGCTTCATACAATCAGGCGTTCCACCGGTTTGCCGTTCAGTAGGTGAGATTCGATGATTTCATCCAGATCCGATTCGTCCAGAAAGGTGTACCACGTGCCTTCGGGGTAAACCACCATGACTGGGCCGACATCACAACGGCCAAGACACCCGGCTTTGTTCATGCGAATCCGGTTGAAGTCGAGCTTCATGTTGTAAATCTTGACCTTGGCGTACTCGAATAGCTTGCTCGCACCATGGTTGTTGCAACAGGGTTGGCCTTCGTCGCGCTGGTTACAGCAGAAAAAAACATGTTTTTCAAAAAAGCTCATGGACATCTCCAGTGGTTCATTTAACGGATGATTCTATAACCGTCGGCTGACAAATAGCAGATAAGGCAAGGCCAAAAATGGCCAAATTGCTGCAAGCCCGTGGGCTAAATTTTGGATATTGAAGAATAACGTTGGTAAGCCGGTGGCTGTTGCCAGTCGTGAATAAGGATCTCCCGGCGTCAGGTTGATTAGCACGGTGGCAACCAGCAAGGCTAATCCTGCAAATATGGCGCGGAAGTTGGCTTGCAAAATCAGGCTAATCATCAGCGCCGCGACGGCGATTGACCCGCCATTGAGGATAGCGGGTGTAATCCAGTGAAAAATACCACCATCGATCACACCGCCTCCATGCCAAAGGTGGCCCAGTGTGCGCAAGATGATGGCGAGCACCAGCAAAATGGGGATCATCACATAACGTTGCCAGTGGCCCGGAACCAGCAGGCTAAAAAGCAATCCAGCGGCGATCAGATTGGTCGCCCAAACAGCGCTGGCCATGTGCCGGAAACGATGGGGATCAAAGCTGTTGGGTGTGACCAAGCCGAGCAAGTAACGAACATCGCCAACGCCTAAGGGAACCGCATTGGGGAAAAGTTGGCAGGCTAGCCATAGCAGAATCAAGAGTAGCCCCAGTTCAGCACGCGGCAATTCAGACAAGTGTCGATATTGCCAGCGGCTCAGCCACGTAAGCCAGCGCAGCCCCCAGCGTAAACCGAGTAAGGCACCCACTAAGCCGCCAATGCTGTTTGACCATAAATCGAGCATCGATGGATCTCGCCCAGGTAACCAATTTTGTAGAGTTTCCAAAGAAAAGCTGAGTCCTGCAATAAGCAGCGTGACAACAAAAACAGCGGCAAATCGCTGGATGCGGTAACTCAACAACATCGTTAGCAAAAAACCCAGTGGTAAATAGGCAATGGCGTTAAATGCCAAATCCGTCCCGGTCCAGTAACGCGGCCATTGCCAGACCAGAAAATCAAACGGCGAAACGCCAATATCACGCCAGCCACTGAGGGGGTAAAGCGTGGCGTAAACCACCAGCCCAGCGTAGGTATACGCCAAATAAGTAGCTAGGCGCGGAGCGTTGTTAGTCATGAAATCTAAACATTACGCGCTGCAGTATGCTGGCTTTGAGAGGCCGCTCGGTGATGGAGTGCGGCGTGCCGATCAATCGCGTGGCGGCCATCATTACCTAACCATTGCGGCAATAGGGAGCCCGCAACCATTCCAGCCGCACTGATACCCAAGCCAATCAACTGTGGCGGAACTAGGCTTTCTGCACCAATCAGCGCTTCAATCAGAATCCACGACGCCACCCCGCCGACAATGGCAAACAGCGCCCCTTGAGTGCTGGCGCGGGG
>JBEGTT010000109.1:0-5199 GCA_041179245.1 Pseudomonadota bacterium | reverse complement strand
GGTCAGTTGCGACAGCAGTAACGGCACCTTTGGCTTTTAGAGCTGTGATGATGGACGTAAGGTCAGTCACTGTTCCTTGGTCATTGGGGTATTGGAGCAAAGCACCAAACACATCTTCCTTGGCGACCTGCTCAACCGTTCCGAATACCAGTTCAAAACCAAAGTAACTCGCACGTGTTTTGATGACATCAATGGTTTGTGGGAAAGCATGAACGTCGACAAAAAAACGATTGCTAGCAGATTTGCTAACCCGGCGGGCCATGGTCATCGCTTCGGCAGCCGCAGTGGCTTCGTCAAGTAATGAAGCATTGGCGAGATCCAGACCGGTTAGATCAACCACCATTTGCTGGTAATTGAGCAGCGCTTCTAAACGACCTTGCGCAATTTCCGCCTGGTAGGGGGTGTAAGCGGTGTACCAGCCCGGATTTTCTGTAACGTTACGCAAGATAACCTTGGGCGTAATCGCGTCGGCGTAGCCCATGCCAATCAAAGCATGATTAATTCGGTTCTTGCTGGCGATGGATTTAAGTTCCGCTAAGGCGGTGTGTTCGCGTTGCCCAGTGGGCAGACTCAGTGGCGCAGGCAAACGGATGGCGTTAGGGATGGTTTCTGCAATCAGTTCATCCAATGAATTCAGGCCCAACGTGCCGAGCATGGCTGACGTTTCAGCAGCATTCTGGCCAAGATGGCGGTGAATAAATTCGTCGTGTTGCTCCAGTGTTGCAAGGGTGGACGGTGACGTTGATGAACTCATGTGCAGATTCCCTTGGGTAAAATTTAAACCGCGTTATCAACAGCTGCTTGGTAAGCCACTGCATCGAGGAGCTTCTCGATTTCGGCTGGATTAGCAGGTGTCATCTTGAACAGCCAAGCTGCGTAGGCATCCTGATTGACACTTTCTGGCGCATCGATAGCCGCTGAATTGACTTCGGTCACAGTTCCCGCAATTGGGGCATAAACATCGGCAGCGGCCTTGACTGACTCAACAACAGCAGCTTCCTGTTCGGCAACCAGCGTCTTGCCAACGTCTGGCAACTCGATAAAAACCAAGTCACCCAGCAAATCTTGTGCGTGATCGGTAATGCCAACGGTGACTGAGCCATCGGATTCAGCACGAACCCATTCATGGCTGGCGGTGTATTTCAGTGTGTTTGGAATATTCATGGTTTGTCTCCTGATTCAGATTAATGATTGACCGTGGCGGGCAAAAACGGGCTTAGCAACTTCTGCCTTGAGCATTTTTCCTCGGATGTCGACATCGACAAGATCACCGATTTGAGTCCCAAGCGGGAGTCGAGCTAAGGCGATAGATTGCTCAAGCGTTGGTGAGAAAGTGCCTGAGGTTATTTCGCCATCACCTTGTTTTGTAATTACTTTTTGGTGTGATCTCAGTACGCCTTTGTCGAGCAGGCGAAGTCCTAGGAACTGCTTTTGTTGCCCTTGGGAGAGTAAGGCTGTTTTGCCAACAAAATCACGTTCAGTATTCGATGAAACGGTCCAAGCAAGTCCAGCGTCCAGCGGAGAAATGGTTTCATCCATGTCTTGACCGTAGAGATTCATGCCAGCCTCCAGCCGTAGCGTATCGCGTGCACCTAAACCGCAGGGCTTTGCACCGTGTGCTACGAGTTGTTGCCAAACGCTATTGGCTTGGTCTAGCGGCATCATGACTTCAAAGCCATCTTCGCCGGTGTAACCGGTTCGAGCAATGAAAAATGTATCAGTTTGAACAGCAAAGAACGCAGGAATGCCTTCTGTCGCTTGCTGTGTTTCGGGGTAAGCTGCCCAGAAAATTTTTCGGGCTTTGGGGCCTTGAATGGCAATGATGGCGAGCGGATTGTTTTCAGGGGAATCCCGTCGTTCCGCAATACTCACATCAAGCTGCCAGCTATTAAGCTGGGTTTGCATCCACGCTAAGTCTTTTATCGCGGTTCCGGCATTGATCACCAAGCGAAAATGCTGTTCGCTCAAATAATAAACAATCAAATCGTCAATCACGCCACCTTCTGGCTTGAGCATGCAACTGTAGAGTGCTTTGCCCGGTGTTTTGAGTTTGGCTACATCATTAGCGAGCAGGCGGGAAAGAAATTCACGAACTTGAGATCCTTTGAGGTCGACGGGGCACATATGCGAAACATCGAACAGGCCAGCATGTTTGCGGACAATGTGGTGTTCTTCAATTTGGGAGCCGTAATTAACCGGCATGTCCCAGCCACCAAAATCAACCATACGAGCGAGAGAGGCGCGATGAATTTCATTCAAAATGGTTTGCTTGAGCATGAATTTCTCGTGAATTTATTGGGAAGATGCTAAAAAAGAAACAAAAAAAGCAGGGTCGAAACCCTGCTTTCTCAATTCCGAAACCGGAATTACTTAGCAGCTGGTGCTGGAGCAGCAGCTGGTGCAGCAGGAGCAGCTTCAGCTGGCTTTGCATCAGCAGCAGCAGCTGGCGCAGCTGCAGGAGCAGCGGCTTCAACTGGCTTAGGGGCTTCAACAGCAGGAGCTGGAGCAGCAACCTTTGGTTCTTCTTTCTTAGCACATCCAGTAACAGCTAGGGCAACCAGAGCGGCGATCAGCAGAGATTGTTTCATTATATTTTCCTTGAGCAAATTCGATTAGAACAGGTAGATGGGAAACCATCGGCGCGGATTATAGCAATTCGAAAATTGGCTTTGTGATTTTTTTGTGCAATGCAGCGAAATAGGATGTAAAAATTATTGTTCAATCTGGCTTGATAGAATCCTGTCTTTTTCAGGGAGGCGCGTATGGGTGTCGGTGTTGTTGTTGCACTTGACCACGAAGGTCGGGGTATTGCCCGGGAAGAAGGAAAAGCAATTTTTGTCGATGGGGCGTTGCCCGGAGAGCGAATTGAGTACGCTAGTTTTCGCAAGAAACCCAGTTATGAACTGGCTCACCTTGTCGCTATCCAGCGTGCGTCACCCCAGCGAATTGAACCCAAGTGTCCCCATTTTGGAATTTGTGGCGGGTGTGCGATGCAACACTTGGATGTCGGTGCTCAGATCGCGGTTAAACAACGAATTTTAGAAGATAACCTCCAGCGCATCGGGCGAGTAAAGCCTGAACAAATTCTTCCGCCTATCCAAGGCCCCGCTTGGGGATACCGTCACCGTGCTCGTTTCGCTGTTCGTCGAATTCCCAACAAGGGTGGGGTATTAATCGGATTTCACGAAAAGCGTAGTAGTTATATCGCTGATATACCTACGTGTGAAATTTTGCCGCCTTATGTTTCAGCAATGTTGGTTCCGTTACGAAACTTAATTGATAGTCTGACGGTTGCAGATCGTGTGCAGCAGATTGAATTGGCCGTTGGAGCTGAAAATACCGTGTTTTTACTGCGTATTTTGGAGCCATTAAAACCAGCAGATGCATCTAGGTTGAAAGTGTTTGCTGATAAGTATCGGGTGATTTTTTATTTACAGCCCAAAGGCCCCGATTCGGCTTACCGCTTTTACCCTGAAGCCGTTGATGGCGATACGGGCTTGTATTATGCCTTGCCTGAATTTGATTTAAAGATGGGTTTTCGACCCACTGATTTTACGCAGGTTAATCATGCGGTTAATCAGGTGATGGTACGCCGCGCCTTGCGCCTGCTTGACCCGCAACCTAACGAGCGGATTGCCGATCTATTTTGTGGCCTAGGTAATTTCACTCTGCCAATAGCCCGATCGGGAGCGTCTGTGGTGGGTATTGAAGGGAGTGCTGCATTGGTTCAGCGAGGAAAAGAGGCTGCCGTGGCACATGGCTTGGAGGGGTGCATTAAATACGGTGTCGCTAATCTGTTTGAGTGTACGGAGGCTTCGCTTGCTGCGCTGGGGCACTTTGACAAAATGTTGATTGATCCCCCGCGAGATGGCGCACATGAAGTGGTTAAATCATTGCCGGCTGCAGGAGCGCCTCAGCGGATCGTTTATGTCTCCTGCAATCCTTCTACGCTGGCCAGAGATGCCGCGATTCTGGTGGCGCAAAAGGGTTACACCCTAAAGTCAGCCGGGGTTATTAATATGTTTCCGCACACAGCGCATGTTGAATCCATTGCGGTGTTTGATCGAGGTTGATTTACAGGATTTCATCGTTCAGGCGAGCAGCAGAAAAACGGTAGGGCGACGATCAATGTCCGGTGGCGGTGCTTTCTGCCACTGGGCGATGGTTTGGGTAACAATTTTTTCCGATGGCAGTGTTAAATCTGTTGCAAGGCACAGTTGTGTTCCAGGCTGACATGCTGAGAGCAGGCTATCGAGCATGGCCTTATTGCGGTAAGGCGTTTCAATAAACAACTGGGTTTGTTTTTCTTGGCTGGAAATTTTTTCGAGTGCCCGAAGTTGTTTTAACCGTTGTTCTGTTTGTGCGGGTAAGTAGCCGTGAAAGGCGAAGTGTTGTCCGCCGAGTCCTGATGCCATCAGCGCTAATAGCAGAGACGATGGGCCAACGAGTGGTATGACCGTGATTTTGTGTGCGTGGGCTAATGCCACCAATCCCGCACCAGGGTCTGCAACCGCTGGACAGCCGGCTTCTGAGATCAGTCCTACATGGTGTCCGGTCAGAAGGGGGGCTAGTAGCTGCTGAAGGGCTTGCGGTGGCGTGTGTTCGTTGAGTTCCTCAATGGCAATGGTTTGCAGTGCGTGAGGTGTTTTTGCTATTTTCAGAAAGGCACGGGCACTTTTTGCGTTTTCGGCGACAAAATGGGTAAGGCTATGTACCGTTTCCAGCACGGGGGTGGGTAAAACAGCCTCGCAAGAAGTGGCGCCGAGCGGTACGGGAATAAGGTACAGAGTTCCGGTACTCATAGGATGCGGGCGCCGGCATTGCGTAGTTGTCGGCACAAGGCAATCAACGGAAGGCCAATTAAGGCAGTAGGGTCGTCACCCGTCATGGCTTCCAGAAGTGCGACGCCTAGCCCTTCAGATTTGGCTGCGCCAGCGCATTGGTAGGGCTGTTCTTTAATCAGGTAACTTTCGATTTCAGCATCAGATAGTTTGCGGAAGGTAACTAGGGTGGGTACGCCCTCGATTTGGGCTGTGTTATTTCGAGTGTCCAGTAGACAAAGTGCGGTGAAAAAATTCACCGTTTGCCCACTCAGTTCTTGTAATTGGCGGACTGCGTTTTCATGATTTCCCGGCTTGCCGTAGATTTTTCCTTTAGCCACAGCCACCTGATCGCTACCAATAATTAAACTATCGGGAT
>JBEGTT010000108.1:0-15946 GCA_041179245.1 Pseudomonadota bacterium | reverse complement strand
GCCCGGCTCGGATAGCCTTGACTTCCCAGCCTTCCAGAACGACGCCCGCTTCAAATTTTTCTTCAATGAAGTAGTCGTGAAACGCTTTCTTATTATTGGCAATACTCATTGTTCTGATGCAATCCCGTAAAATGATGAATTCTACAAGGATTCTGTGGAGAGTACGGGAATGGCCCGTGTTGATAAGAAAGTATTGATTGAGCGTTCAGCAGCCCAAATGTTTGAGCTGGTGGATCGGTGCGAGGACTATCCCCTGTTTTTACCTTGGTGCAGCGGCACGTCGGTAGCCCAGCGTACGGAGCAAAAAACGGTAGCCACCCTACACATCAATTACCACAGCGTTAAATCTCATTTCACGACAGAGAACGACAAAGTCTACCCACACACCATGCAGATTCGCTTGCTAGATGGCCCATTCAAGCAACTGCAAGGATCATGGAAATTTACACCGCTAACCGAGGCTGCCTGCAAAATTGAGTTTTCCTTGCAATACGAATTTTCCAGCAAACTCTTTGAAAAAATTATCGGCCCGGTGTTCAGTCATATTGCCAATACCTTTGTGGACACATTCGTTAAACGGGCCGATCACGTTTATGGAGTACAACATGGCTAAAGAAACTATCAACATCGAAGTTGTTTATGCCTTAGCGCAACGGCAAGAACTGAAACAAGTCCGTTTACCTGCAGATGGGACTGTCCGAGACGCCATTGAGGCTTCTGGGCTTTTGCAGACATACCCCGACATTGATCTGACTAAGAACAAGTTAGGCATCTTTGCCAAACTGGCTAAACCCGAAGCTGCACTACGCGACAAAGATCGCGTGGAAATTTACCGCCCCCTTATTGCAGACCCCAAGGAAGTTCGCAAACAGCGAGCTGCCGAAGGCAAGGTAATGAAAAAAGGGGCAGGGGACGAAGAGTCTCCCATCCAACCATGACCGATACTAAAGCGACTGAAACAGCAACCGTAAGAGCATCCATCGGTAATGAGATGATCGCTATCGGGATCCCACCTCGCCCCGCCGTGCTTGAGCGGATCGAAAGTGAGATGCGTAAAGATGAGCCGAATTACACCAACCTTGAGCGCTTGATAAGCCTCGATGTTAGCGTCTCAGCAAGTCTGTTGAAAATCGTCAATTCGTCATTTTTTGGGTTCAATCATCGCATCCGATCCGTTCACGAAGCGCTCAGTATTCTTGGACTTAACACGGTTGCCACGACGATCGCTGCACTGTCCCTGAAAAAAACGTTTGCCAAGGTTCCCAACTTGCAACGATTTTGGGACTCTTCCGCCAGTATTGCTCAAATCTCGGGTTGGCTCGTATCCCAGATATCGCTTGCCGAACATCGCATCAAAGCTGACGAGGCTTATACCTTCGGCTTGTTTAGAGATTGTGGAATACCCCTGCTGATGTTCAACTACTCTGACTACATCGACGTCCTGAAAATTGCCAACCTAGAAGATGTTTTACCCTTTACTCATGCTGAAGATGAGGAACTCGGAGTTAACCACGCCATGATGGGGGCAAAGTTAGTCAAAGAATGGCGACTTCCTACGGAGTTTGCTGTTGCGGTTGAATTTCACCATGACGCGGGCGTCATCAGCGGAAAAACTCAAGTGACGCCTGAAATTTCAAGGCACTTCATTGCGCTCTCGCAACTTGCCGAGTATTTATTCCAACGACAAACCAACCTAAATAAAACCCGGGAATGGGGGAAACTAGGAGATGTCTGTATGGACGTTCTCGATTTAACCGAACCTGATGTCGAAGAACTCGTGAAAGCCGTTGCGGCAAACAAAATCCATATAGACCATGTGCTATAGCACCAATTCACCGAGCTAACAGTTCTACAGTTCGCTTAAAGAACCGAGCCAGCCGAGTCATAGTACTATTCAAGGCTCAAAAATAAACGCCAATCCATTTCAGCACGTGCTCTATCCGGATTGATAAATTATCACTTAGTTAATCGAGGACTATATATGCAGGAATCAGAAGTCAAACCGGCTGAAACTGAATCAACAAGACCTGATTCAACGAGATCCGAGTCAACGAGACCCGAGCGTCCAAGGCCAGAAGGAAAACCTAGGCATTTCCAAAAGCGTAACCCTAGACCAGCCCCGGTAGTGGTTTCTGAAAATGATGAGGGCGTAGAAGCCGTTGAACCAGAGCCTATCTCGGTCATTCCTTTAGATCCGACAACCCCGGGGCCTGTACGTCACCTGCTACCCTGGACACCGACTGAAAGAAAACAAGTGTCCAACGCGTACAACGAGGGAATGCCGATTGAACAAATTGCTATCGCCTGCGGCAGGTCCGAATTAGCCGTGGGTTGCCACCTTAACAACGCTGGCCTTCTCGGTAGAAACGAAGCTTTTAGTTACGCCAAAAAGACGAATTAAAAATCTCCGGTGCCCTCAGCTATCAGGGCAGTCGCATTTAGGTTATCGCTACTGAAAACCGAACCTTGGCGCTGCAGCGTGGATAAGCCTCTTACGTTATTTATCTGCGGTCGCCATCGCCGCCATGAGCCTCGATTTCACTGTCCATGCCCCTTCGGCCAGCCACGGTGCCGTACAAGGGTGAACTCGTCCGCAGCGATTTCTTCCGAACACAGTTTATATTTTGGATGCTCGCTGCCATCGATGGTTTAAGTCGGGCGGCGATTTCGGTTAGTTGTCTTTAACTGGTTATACTCACTAATAAATAAATTGAGTATAACGGCATGATCTTACCCAAAGAGCTGCCCTTAGCAGCGCAAACCGCCTTTGCATCGGTGACTGAACTCACACTGGTGCAAGACCAGCTACGTTCGGTTGCAGATTTGCCAGGGGGGTTTGTTTCCAAATCTGTAAAAGGCCATGAATATTGGTACTACCAGTATTCAGAACCTTCTGGCACACGGCGACAAGTTTTTGTTGGGTTGGATTCTCCAGCCTTACGCCAAATTCCTTAGCGCTGGCCGCCGATCAGCAAGTTGATATACCCAGTGCCGTGCAGTCACTTGAAATGGGGTTTTTGCCGATTGCTACCATGGCGGGTGGAACGGGTGGTGCCTACCTGAACCCAAAGGACAAAGAATTCCGCTTGGATTTTCTGACGACCTGCACCCGTGATGGCGAATTGCCGTACCTGCACCCCGCCCTTGGGATCACGCTGCAACCCTTGAAGTACATGGAATATTCCCTAGAAGGCGTGCAACAAACTCCTTTGCTTAACAACAGCGCTACGGTGATGATTAATCTACCTAGGCCGGAACGATATGCCTTGCATAAATTGATCGTGGCTAGTCTGCGGGAAGGCGCTTTTTCGATTAAACGAGGCAAAGATTTGCTGCAGGCCTGCTTGTTACTTCAAGTGATGAGAGAGATGCATCGCTGGTCGGTTGAAGAAGCATGGGCTGATTTGCAGGAAAGAGGGCCAGCTTGGCGCAAACACGCTAATCAAGGGCTAGAACTGCTCAACAATCGATTCCCCGAATACAAATTCACGGATTGGTTGTTGACATGAGGGGCGTGTGCCACAAACGTGGCTAACTATTTTTGGCCTTGCTCGGCCAGCGCATCCTCAAGTGCCGCTACCAACTCTCTGGGTGACACCTTTAGGCCATAAGCCAAACTGAACAGCGTTGCCACTGTCGGCTGGTAACGCCCTAGTTCCATCAGACTGATGTAATTCCGCTGAAGATCTGACTCAAAAGCTAGCTGTTCTTGGGTAAACCCCGCCCGCTTGCGCTCAAGGCGAAGCACCTGACCAAAAACCACCGCGAAATTTGAGGGGAGAATTCCAAGCATACTTGGAACAATGTCGCTGATCTGGCTACTTTTGTCTTCATAGTAAGCTGTGAATCTACTGAGGGTATAGTTCGGCTTCTGTTATGCTGAACAGGAATTCTTTAAACTATGTTGTCAAGATTAGTCAAATAAAATCATGTTGTTATAACTTTAGTTATAGATCAAAAAACTTATTTAAGTCCAAAGTCATGGCCGATTCAATTACGGGAAATACCAGCAGCACTACAACGTTAAGCGTAGGTTCGTCTGCATCAAGCATCATTGATTTCAATGGTGATACTGACTGGTTCAAGGTTGCGCTGAAATATGGCTACCAATACCAAGTTTGGGTTGAGGGTTGGTCAAATGGAAACGGAACATTAGTTGACCCCTATCTAGCCGTTTATAACTCTGTGGGCGTTTTCCAGCTTGGTGCAGATGACATTAGTCTCTATAACAAAGATGCTGCAATCACAACCACCCCAAGCTCGACAGGAACTTTTTTTCTCGGCGTGTCAGAATATGGCAACAACGCGACCGGCACTTATAAAGTCACTCTCTGGCAGGATCAACTAGCTTCAACAGCTACGGCAGCGACTATTGCCAACAATAGCGGTACAACAGACCGAATTGGATGGCAAAGCGATACATCTGATTGGTATTCCGTTTACCTGACAGCAGGCACCAATTACCAGTTTGATCTGCTGGGTTCATCTGGGGATGGTGCCCTAAGTGGGCTAACGTTGGCTGATCCGTGGCTAGCGCTACGTAATGGCAGCGGGCTGGCTCTAGTTGTAAATGACGATTCTGGCCTTGGCAATAATTCCCGCATTTATTACACCCCAACGACATCTGGTACCTATTATCTTGACGCCGAAGAATCCGGTGCAAACGGATATGGCATTTATCGGTTAGTGGTTAATTCAACCCCGGTTGTCAGCGCGATTACCCTTGGATCAAGCACATCTGGCGTAATTGGGTTTTCTGACGACGTGAACCTCTATAGCGTTAAGCTGACCGCTGGGCAGACCTATGCTTTTGCTGCAAATGCTGGAACGCTGATCGACCCGTACTTGGAAATTCTTGACTCAACTGGTAGCACTGTCGCATTTGATGATGATTCTGGTAGCGGCCTAAGTGCCTACACCACGTACACGCCAACAACGTCTGGCACGTACTTCCTTGAGGTCAGAAGCTCTCAGTCAAAAAGTACCGGCACCTACACAGCGACGGCGTGGCAATTACCAACCGTATCTATTGCAAATGCAAATGTCACAGAAGGAAATAGTGCGACAACAAACCTTGTTTTCACCTTAACGCTGTCTTCACCAAGTTCAACGGCAGTCAGCGTTGGTGTGAATACTTCTGGGACATCAACGGCAACCGTTTCGGTTGATTACATCCCAACAGGATCTACAGTTACCTTTGCAGCGGGTGTAACTACAGCGACATTCACTGTTCCCGTAATCGGCGATACGATTTTCGAACCAACGGAAGCATTGCATGTGTTGCTGTCTAATCCGAATGGTGTTGTGCTTGGTAAGTCAGATGCTTATGGGAACATATTTGATAATGATCAACCTTATCAGCTTCCACCTGACACTTACTTGACTTATCAGTGGTATCTCTACCCAACAACCGGGATTGACGTTTTTCCTGTTTGGAGAGATTACACAGGGGCTGGGGTGCGCGTCGCGGTGTTTGACCAGGGGATTGATCCAATTCACCCAGACCTTGATGGGAATTTACTCACCAGACTAGGTCGGAAAGCCACAAATTTGTCAGTTGGCGGTGATCCAATTCTATCCACCGATAATCACGGGACGGCTGTTGCTGGTGTAATTGCGGCGGAACGGAATGGGACTGGGATTGTTGGTGTGACATATGGTGCGCATTTGGTGTCGATCTACGATGGAATGACTACGGCAGAAATCCCAAACGCTTTTTCATATGCATCAAATTTTGATGTCCTAAATGACAGTTGGGGTTTTGCACCACAAGGCGCAAGCTACTACGCTCTATGGGGTAACTGGGCGTTTGCTGACAATTTCTTAACACCTGCATTTTCAGCCGCAGGCACTGCGCTAGCGAATCTTGCAGCCACAGGTCGCAACGGTCTCGGCACTGTCGTTGTTCAATCTGCCGGAAACAGTTTTGAGCTAGGTGATGACACCAATCTCCATAATTTCCAGAATAGCCAATACATCATTACCGTTGCCGCGACTGACTATGCTGGCAACGTAACCAGCTATAGCTCTCCAGGAGCTTCCGTATTAGTTGCAGCCCCCGGTGGTGGTGGCACAGATTTACTAAGTGATGTGATTACTACTGATCGCGTCGGTGCCGTAGGCAACGATACGAGTGACTACACATCAATTGCTGGCACTTCGTTTTCAGCCCCAATCGTATCTGGCGTTGTGGCCTTAATGCTGGAAGCCAATCCCAAACTTGGCTATCGCGATGTGCAGGAAATCTTGGCTTACTCAGCGAGGAAAATTGCCAGTTCAACCAATGACTGGGCATACAACGGCGCCACGAATTGGAACGGTGGTGGTCTCCACTACGACTCGATTTATCACAATCTATGCTATGGTTTAGTCGATGCAACAGCTGCGGTTCGACTTGCTGAAACTTGGGGAAATTCCTCGCACACGGCTGCAAATCGTCAACAGATTTCAACCACCCATTCGCCAGCTTTAGTTATTCCTGATAATTCAACTTCAGGCGCATCTGATTCAATCAATGTTACGCAAGCAATTGATGTTGAGCGTGTCGAAGTCACTCTGAATATAACCCATCCGTTTGTTGGGGATTTATCCGTTGGGCTAGTTTCTCCAAGCGGCACGGTCAGCATCTTGCTCTTGCGGCCTCAGCAAAACGCCTTAAGCGCCTACGGTACGGGACAAAATGATATTCACTTTACGTTTGATACTGTTCTAGATTGGGGGGAGAGTTCAGTTGGGAATTGGGGTGTTTTCATCGCAGACTGGGCATCAGGGGACGTTGGGCGGCTCAACTCGTGGACATTGAATCTCATTGGCAAAACATCATCGGCTGATGATACCTACATTTATACCGATGAATACGCTGAGTCTTGTACTGATCAATCAGGAAGGTCGGTATTAACAGATACCACTGGAACTGACACCCTTAATGCGTCAGCGTGCACTGGAAATTTATTGTTAGACCTTCGTGCAGGTTCAAACTCAATCATAGACGGTCGCGCATTAACAATTGCAGCAGGCAGCATCATCGAAAATGCTTTTGGAGGTGACGGTAATGACTCAATTATTGGCAATTCAGTAAACAACACTCTTTGGGGAATGCGCGGGAACGATACGCTGACAGGCGGTTCTGGTAACGATGTATTTTGCTTCAATGCAGGAATCAACTGTGGAACTGACTTAATCACTGATTTCTCAGTTGGCGACACGATCAAAATTGAGGGCGTTACGTTCGCCGTAAATGGAATCAGTCTTGGTAACGGTACCAGTGTGGCTGCAGGCCAAGTTCAGTTATCGACAAGCGGTAATCTGACCACATTTTATGTGGGCAGAGACAACACGGTAGGCGCTGACCTGACTCTCCAGCTGCTCGGGCAATTTCAGGCCAATCAATTTACGCTTGCAGGAAATCAAATTCAGTTAATTGGTGATGTGAATCAAGCGCCAACGCTCATCAAATCAATAGCCAATCAGAAAGCAACCGAAGGAGTGCTGTTTTCGTTTTCCTTGCCGGCGGGTGTTTTTACTGACTCAGACAAGGGTGACGCATTAACGCTGTCGGCTAGCAATTTACCTTCTTGGCTGGCGTTTGATGCCAAGGCGGGGAAGTTTTCCGGCACGCCGGGTTATGCCGCTTCTGGCAGCGACACGGTGACGCTGACTGCTACCGATAAGGGCGGATTAAGTAAGAGCACGACTTTTTCCATTGCAACCGCCGACACTAGCAAAATTATGGGCACTGCGATGGCAGACACCATTGAAGCAGGTGCGGGTAACGACAGTATTAGCGGTGGCGCAGGTAATGACATGCTGATTGGCGGAGCAGGTTTGGATGCGTTGACCGGTGGGGACGGTGCTGATACTTTTGTATTCGATGCGCTTGCAGCGACTAGCCTTGACCAGATTACTGATTTTCTGAGTGGTACGGACAGGCTGTCCTTTAGCGTAAAAGCATTCGCAAAACTCAAAGGGATGACTGCGGGCAATTTGCTTGTTGGGGCGGTTGCATTGGATGCCAACGACTATCTGATTTTTAATCCAAACGATAGCAAGCTGTATTACGACGCCGATGGTTCTGGAAGTAAATCAGCTGCTGTTGCGGTGTGTGAACTGGTCGGTGTGAGCAGCCTAACGGTGGCTGATGTGGTGATTTCCTAGCTCGGGCGCTGGTGCTTCAATAAACCGTTTCATGGTTGCCCACATTGATGGGGATAACGGTTTTGTCCGTAATCATGAGCTCAAGGCTAATACGGTAAGAGAGGTTAATCGATACGGAGTGCAGCCCGGACAGTTTTCCCTGTAATGCGTGCAGGCGCAGGGATGGGTGGTATGGATTGGCTTCAAGCAGCAACAGTGCTTTGGTGTATTGGCTCTTGAGTTCAGGGTGCTGTTTCAGAAAACGAGTTGCCCTGCGTTCGTACTGTTCAGTAAAAATCAGGGTAAAGCTCATTCGCTGTTTCCAGTCGTAACTCGTGCCACATGGGTTTCCACCGAGTCCGCTACGAACCGACCTGCTTCCATATCGGCGCGGCTTTCGGCTAGGGCTGCCTCTAATTCACACTCGCGTAGATATTGATAATGCGCCATATCCATCACCACAAAACGATCTTTGCCACGAAGGGTAATGATGGCTTCTGGTTGTTCTGCAAGGATGGTTTCAATGGCAGCGATGCCTTTGGTTTTGAGGTCGTTGGCGCTGAGGCTAGGCATTAGAATGTGTCCCTTAATTCTCTGATTCGAAATCATACGATGAATCATACTGTTGGTCATGCGGTAAAAAGGGTGGGTGAATCTGCTTGTTGGTACGTCGGCCTGATGTCCGGCACCAGTATGGATGGTGTGGATGCCGTTTTGTGTCGTGTCGACTCGACTTTTACCCCGCAGGCGCATGCACACATCCCATTTCCAGCGGAGTTGCGAGATCAATTGCTGGCCCTCCAATATCCCGGCCACGATGAACTCCACCGGGCAGCTGTTTTAGCGAATCAACTGGCGGATGTGTACGCGCAGGTGGTGGTCAAAATCCTGGCTGAGAATAAGCTTTCCCCCTCCGATATTTTAGCCATCGGTTGTCATGGTCAGACGATTCGCCATCAGCCAGCTCAAGGCTATACCTTACAAATTGGCAATATGGCTTTGCTTGCCGAAAAAACAGGTATCCGGGTGGTTAGTGACTTTCGCAGTGCGGATATTGCAGCGGGGGGGCAGGGTGCTCCGCTGGTGCCAGCATTCCATCAGTCCCTATTTGCTCAGCCGGGGGAAACGATCACGGTTGCCAATATTGGGGGTATGGCGAATTTGACTTATTTGCCTTCAAATGGAAACGTGATTGGTTTTGATTGCGGCCCCGGCAATGTGCTGATGGATGCCTGGATTCAGGATCAGCGGCAGCTTGCCTACGATGCCAATGGTGACTGGGCTACTTCGGGGCAGGTCAACCTTCCCTTGCTGGATGCTTTGCTGGTGAATCCGTTTTTCGCCTTAACCCCACCCAAAAGCTGTGGCCGGGAGCAGTTTGACCTGTTTGTGCTGAAAGCTGTAGTGGAAAAACTAAGCCGTAATATTTCTACTGAGGATGTTCAGGCAACCTTGCTGGCACTGACGGCGACTAGCTTGTCCGATGCGGTCACACAGTTTTGTGTTGGCACCAGTACCTTGTTGGTTTGTGGGGGCGGGGCGCGAAATCAAGCGCTGATGAATGCAATTCAGTTGGCTTTGTCTTCGGTAAGGGTGACCACAACGGCGGAAGCGGGATTGGCTGAAGATTGGGTAGAGGCTGCTGCTTTCGCTTGGCTGGCTTATCGCTACGACCAAGGATTGCCAGGGAATTTGCCTGCGGTGACAGGGGCCAAGGGCTTACGGATATTAGGGATTTCGACGGCGTCTGTTTTGTCACAGAGCATGTCTTTTTCTTGATTGTGACTAGTTTGATGACTATAGTCATGCCTCTGGTTAATTCGGGTGAATTCCATGCAAATCATTCAGGCGTCTGAGTTCAAGGCAAAGTGTTTGGCTCTTATGGATAATGTGGCCAAAACGGGCGAGGTGTTTGTTGTGACTAAAAATGGGAAACCCGTTGCTGAACTACGGGCCTATTCTGGTCCTCGAACGAGTTCACCTTTTGGTTTTCACGCCGGAGTCAAAATTACCGGTGACGTGGTGAGTTCCTTCGACGATGTGGCTTGGGATTCACTCGCGTGATTCTGCTGGATACTCATGTTTTGATCTGGATGGATGCAGACGATTCGTCTTTAGGTGCTGTCTCGCGGAAAATAATTGATGCCGCGTGGCGCGAAGGGCAAGTCGCTGTCTGTGCCATTACCTTTTGGGAAGTTGCACAGCTTGTTGAGCGGGGGCGTATCTCTTTGCCGGTAACCCCTAATGAGTGGCGAGCAGACTGGTTACAGGCAGGCTTAGTTGAAATTCCCTTAGATGGGCGAGTTGCTCTGAGTTCAGTTGCCCTGAGCCTTCCTCATCGGGACCCTGCGGATCGTTTCATCGTGGCGGCAGCGATTCAGTGCCAAGCGACCTTACTGACGGCAGATCAAAAAATTCTGGGTTGGGAACATTCCTTACTTCGCCAGAATGCCGGCCAGTAAATCTATTTGATCTGATATGCGCCTGACCAAACTCAAACTTGCCGGCTTTAAGTCTTTTGTTGACCCCACCAGTGTTTCGTTACCGGGTCAGCTCGTCGGTGTGGTTGGGCCAAACGGTTGTGGTAAATCAAACATCATGGATGCCGTTCGGTGGGTGCTGGGCGAGTCAAAGGCCTCTGAACTGCGTGGCGAATCCATGCAGGACGTCATCTTTAATGGTTCGACCAAACGGGCACCGGTCTCGCGGGCGCAGGTCGAATTGGTCTTTGATAACAATCTTGGCCGGGCGGCGGGGCAGTGGTCACAATATGCCGAGCTTTCCGTCAAACGGGTGCTAACGCGGGCAGGGCAGTCGGATTACCTGATTAATAATCTTAAAGTTCGTCGCAAAGACATCACCGACCTGTTTCTGGGAACGGGCCTTGGGCCACGGGCTTACGCCATTATTGGTCAAGGGATGATTTCCCGGATTATTGAGGCGCGGCCAGAAGATTTGCGGGTGTTTCTGGAGGAAGCGGCGGGCGTCACGCGTTACAAGGAGCGTCGGCGCGAAACCGAAGGTCGCATTGAAGATACCCGCGAAAATTTGGTGCGTCTGGAAGACATCCGCTTGGAACTCGGTAGCCAGATGGAGCGGCTGGAAGTGCAAGCTGAGGTGGCTCGCCGGTACAACGAATATAACAGTGGGTTACAGCGCAAGCAGCAAATCCTGTGGTTGTTGCGTCGAAATGAAGCGCTGGACGAACAGCGCACGCTGGCCTTAGCGGTTCAGGAAGCGATGACGGCCCTAGAAGGCCAGATGGCTGGGTTGCGTGAAACCGAGGCCGGGCTGGAAACCGCACGAGAAACTCATTTTTCAGCCGGCGATCGTCTGCATCAGGCGCAGGGGGATTTGTTTGCGGTGAATGCGGATGTGGCTCGGTTGGAAGCGGAAATTCGCCACCGCCATGATTCTTGGCAACAGTTGCAGGATCGTTTGGGGCAATTAAAAGGCGAGCGCGAGCATTGGCAAGCATTGGCCGACAAACAAGCCACGGATCGGGCGCGATGGGAAGAATTGCAGGACATGTCGGCGATGCGGCAAGAGGAAGCCGCTTCCCGTTTAGACATGCAATCTTCTGATTTGCCAGAAGCCGAGGCTACCTTGTCGACCACTCAGCAATTGGCGGCACAAGCGCGTAATGCAGTGGTGGCTTTAGAACAGAAATGTCAGGTTGAACTGGCCAACAAAGCCCATATTCAGCGGGCACGGCAGGCGTTGCATCAACGTCGTTTGCGCGCTCAACAGGAACGGGATGCGCTGAATACGCCGGATGAGTTGTTGTTGGAAGAACAGCAGGAAGTTTTGGCACAAACGCAAGAAGCGCTAATGATGGCCGAAGCCGAGCAGGAAGAACGGCAGACGGCGTTGGAAGATGCTGAGTCTGATCGTCAGATCGCCCAGCAATCAGCGCAAACGGCAGCCCGAGAATTGGCTAAGGTGCAGGCGCATTTGTCAGCCTTGGAGCGGCTACAGGCTAAAGCTCCGCAAACTCAGGGGCTGCAACAATGGTTAACCGAACAAGGCGTGACGGATGACCGCCCACTATGGCGACACCTTTCCGTGGCCGCCGGTTGGGAAACGGCTGTAGAGGCGGTGTTGCGTGAACGCCTGAATGCCTTGGCAATAGAAAATTTACAGCTTCCCGTGCAGCGTCCTCCTGCGGGTGCGGTGTTGTATTCCCTCGAAAACAGTTCGACAGCCAATAACGTTCAGCCAAATCATTTATTGGCCCATGTTCAGACCCCGCTGGGCTTACAGCCCTTAATACAGACTTGGATGGGTGATGTGTATTGCGTTCCTTCGTTAGAAGAAGCGTTGCAGCGTCAGCCCGATTTGCCAGCAGGGCAATGTTTGGTTACCCCCGACGGGGATTTGGTCGGTCGGGAATTTATTCAATATTTTGTGGCTGATCCGGCATCCCAAGGGTTTTTGGCTCGCCAGCGTGAAATTGAATCGCTGCAGGAGGCCGTCGAGGCTGCCTCAGCAACGCTCGCTTTGGCTGAAGGGCAATTGAACGATGCCGAAGTGGCGTTGGACGAATTGCAAACGGCGATTCAGCAGGGCCGTAGTTTAGTGGCTGACTTAAACGCCCAAAGCCACCGATTACAGGTTGAAGTCCTGAAGTTGGAACAGGCGATGGCTCGTTACTACGAACGAGTCGCTGAATGTGACCGGCAGTTGTTGGTGCTGGAGGGTGAAGAGGAGCAGGAAGTCGAGCGTGAAATGGCCGCCGATGAAGCCTTGGGCCAGTGGCAGGATGAATTGATGGCGGCTCAGGAAAAGGCCGATGAAGTACGGTCTGCTTTGCAGACGGCGGAACAGGCGGTTCGTGTGGCGCGAGAGCAATCGGGGGCACTGGAGCGCGAGGTTCGTGAGGCAGAGTTTGCCCAGCGGGAATGTGCCAATAAATTGCAGGAAATTTATGCCAATCAGGCTCAGGCTGAACGCCAGTTGGGGCGGATTGCGGATGAGCAGACAGAGTGCGAATCGCGGCTTCATATTGGTCCGGTAGAAACGCTGGAAGTGGAATTGCAGGCTGCACTGGATCGCCGTTCCGATGCTGAGAATAAGTTGGCGCTCTGTCGTGACCAACTGGAACGGGCAACCCAGCAATTGCGTGTGCTGGAAGAGCAGCGCATGAAAATCGAAATGGGCTTGGAGCCGCTGCGCCAAAATATTAACGAGCTGAAATTACGTGAGCAGGCGGCGGCGTTGAATGCACAGCAGTTGTCAGTGCAGTTGTTGGAAGCCGGTGCCGAAGAAGAGGCTTTACTTGATGATTTGCCTAATTCCCGTCCGGCGACAGTGGCTGGGGACATTACCCGCTTGCAAAAAGCGATTGCTGAGTTGGGGGCGGTTAACCTAGCGGCGTTACAGGAGTTGGAAACCGCTCGTGAGCGTAAAGGCTACCTCGATAGTCAGGCGGAAGATTTGTCCTTGGCGCTAGAAACGCTGGAAAATGCAATCCGTCGAATTGATCGTGAAACACGGGATTTGTTGCAAAATACGTTTGATGAAGTAAATGGTCATTTTGGCCGCCTGTTTCCTGAGTTATTTGGGGGGGGGCGTGCCGAATTAGTGATGACCGGTGAAGAAATTTTGGATGCGGGGGTACAAGTCGTTGCCCAGCCACCGGGGAAGAAAAATTCAACCATTCATCTGTTATCCGGTGGCGAAAAAGCGTTAACGGCGATTGCGCTGGTATTTTCGATGTTCCAGCTCAACCCTGCGCCGTTTTGCTTACTGGATGAAGTGGATGCGCCGCTGGACGACACGAATACTGAGCGGTTTTGCAAGATGGTGAAAAAGATGTCAGACCAGACGCAGTTTCTGTTTATTTCGCATAATAAAATTGCAATGGAAATGGCGGCTCAACTGGTTGGCGTGACGATGCAGGAATCGGGTGTGTCGCGGGTGGTGGAAGTGGATATTGAAGAAGCGTTGCGGATGAGCGAGTTGGCCTGAAATCCGCCTAATGATTAAACTGAAGATTCATCTTGGAAAGTCTTTAGCATGAGTGATCTGCAACTGAGTTTGCTGGCAGCAAGTGGTGTCGCGATTGTGGGTGTGTTTGCGTACAACAAGTGGCAGGAATGGCGCCACCGGAAGGCTGCTCAGGCCGTATTCCCTGACGAACAACCTGATGTGCTGATGGGCCAAACTGAAACGACTGATGAACAGTCACCGCCTTCATCTGCTTACGACGAGCGCGATGAGTATGAAGATCGGTATGAAGCCCCCGTTTTTGCGGCGAAAATGGATGTTGAAACGGAGGAGCGCCGCGAACCAAGTCTATTACCTCAAAACCGTCATGAGCTTTCAGAACGGGTAGAGCCATCTATTCAGTTTGAGCCGGCGGTTGAGGAAACTCTTGTGGCGCCGGTATTGCCGCAACCTGTGGTCCTGAAAATTGTGCCCGCGGCGGCGGAGGTGCCGGAGCTTAGTTCAGCGCCTTCCGCACTTCCCGTCACTCCTCGCGACCTGCTTAACCCTGACTGTGATGCGGTGATTACGCTGGAACTGGTATCCGGGATCAGAGCAGAGGCTATTTTGTCGGCGCGGCAGGCTGCGCTGGGCAAAGTGAGTAAGCCCGTATTCTGGCTGGGGTTGAATGCTGAAAATCAGTGGGAAGTATTAACGATTGGAAGTGCCGGTTTATTCAAGCATCTGAGATTGGTGGTGCAATTAGCTAACCGTTTGGGGCCGATTGGTGAAACGGAGCTTTACACCTTGCATCACGCAGCGCAGGAAATGGCGACTGAGTGGAAGGCGGTGATGGATGCTTCGGACCTTGAAACTGCGCTGTCTAAGGCTCGCCAACTGGATCAATTTTGCGTCGACGTAGATTTGCAAATCGGTATCAACCTGACTGGTTCAGTTCCGTTTCCTGGAACAAAAATCCGCGCATTGGCAGAGGCCGCAGGGATGTCGTTGAACTGGCAAGGAGCTTTTGAAAAGCAGGATGATGAAGGGAAAACTTTATTCACCCTAAGTAATCAAGAGCCTAATCTCTTTGCGTCTGACACTTTACGAACCCTAAAAACAAATGGTCTGACCTTTGTGCTGGATGTTCCTAGGGTAGGGGATACCGGTTTTGTTTTTGACCACATGCTACGTCTGGCGAAGCAATTTTCTGAGGCGCTACAAGCGCGCATTGTTGACGATAATCGTCGCCCGCTCACGGACGCTCAATTAGTCAATATCCGCGAGCAATTCGTGGTCAAGCCTCAAGCTGACATGGCGGCAAAACGTATTCCAGCAGGGAGTTCGCTGGCGTTACGTCTGTTTGCATGACCGACTTGCTGGCTGCGGTGCCCTCATCGTTCGAGATGGAGCGATCCGGTGAGTTGCGAGGAATCCTGAATCGCCACAACCACGCCTATTACGTTCTGGACGCGCCAACGGTTCCGGACGCTGAGTACGATCGGTTGTTTCAAGAACTTCAAGCATTAGAGCTGCAATTTCCCAGTTTATTAACCACCGACTCCCCAACACAACGGGTGGGCGGTAAAGCGTTGTCGCAGTTTGATTCTGTGGTTCATGTCATCCCCATGCTGTCGATTCAGACGGAGACGGATACCGAGGCCAGCGGTGCGGCCAACTTTGATGCGCGAGTGCGCAAAGAACTGGATTTGCCAGCTGATGCGCCTGCTGTTGAATACGCTGCTGAGCTGAAATTTGATGGTTTGGCGGTGAGCCTGCGTTACGAAAACGGGGTTTTTGTTCAGGGAGCAACCCGTGGTGATGGCGCAGTGGGTGAAAACGTGACCCAGAATTTACGCACCATTAGCCATATTCCTTTGCGTTT
>JBEGTT010000107.1:0-5705 GCA_041179245.1 Pseudomonadota bacterium | reverse complement strand
CAGCAACTGCCAGAGCGATAATTTTCTTTTGCATCGTAATTTTCTCCAGATATGAATAAAACTTGGGAAATACAACTTGGAAGTCCAAGTAGGGACGCAATGTACGGGAAGGCAAATTGTGCTGGCAATCACAATTAGGGTTTCAAGCAACACTTTCACGGCAGAGTGTTGTTTTTTGGTCACAGCCGAAATCAACGCTTAGTTGGCATACAATTCAACACGGTACGATTTTATTGATACGGGAGGGTGAAGATGAGCACGATGATTGCAGAGGTGTACGACGCATTTCGGTCTATTGGTGTCAATGAAGATTTAGCCCGCAAAGCTGCCGTTGCACTCAACAGTGAAACAACTGCCACCAAAGCGGATATCGCTTCGCTAAAAATTGATAATGCCGTATTGAAGTGGATGATTGGTTTTAATTTGGCCTTCACGATGGCGATTCTCTGGAAGTCGTTTGGGTAAAATCGCTTTTGGGGTGATAGACATACAGCGGATGAACCGTGTCAGCCAATAAAACTTGCATCGGTTCAACATCGAGTACCGGGAAAGAATTACTAATAAATAGGCTTCCTGACTTCATTTCCTGACTGGCTTTTTGCCACAGTTCGCGCATCGGTTCAGTCGACAAAAAGGCATACACGATGTCCGCTTGGCTAAGCTCAGCGGATTCAAAGCGTTCTAGTTTCCAAGTGATATTGGCAAAGTGGCGAGTTCTAATCCGCCCAGCCAAATAGGTCAGCGGTGCTATTTCGTAGGCGATGATGGTCAGATTTGGACATTGTTGCGCTAACGGAATAATCGCTGAACCAATTCCCGCCCCCAGATCAACCAAGGTTTGGTATTCCGGCTTAATCAGTTCCGCTAATGCTTGGATTTGTTTGTCGCCAGAAAAGTACAGAGGTACACGCGACACGATGGCACCGGCAAAAACCAGTATCAGCCCCAGAAACGCCCATAAATAGGTGCTTGGCGACCAGGCCAAGGTAAGAAAATAGGAGGCTGCCGGAAAGATGCTCAGGTGAAAAACATGCCACCACCACGGGTTTTTGATGAGCAGGGACAACGTCAATGCCACCCCGCTGGCTATTAACAATAGCGGAATCGAATGGGTGCCCGCCGTCAGCGAAGAAATCAGCAAAGCGATCAGCAGGGCCAAAATCGGAATGAATAACTGCCGCAGGCGCTGAGTTGGTGAAGAGTATGCTTCCATCTGGTCTTGATTTGCGTGTTGGTGAGGAAAAAAGCTGCGATTCATTGTATAAGAGCCGTGCTTGATAAAAACGAATCCAAAACGAAATTTAGGCAGAAATTTAAGCAAAATCGGAGGAGACATTTTGGACGATTTACCCCTGCTTTACATTACCGATGCCAATGCAGATTTTCGTGATAGTTGCGAGTCTGTTTTGTCTGAATCTTTTGCTGTGCGTTGTTTTCCAGACGCCATGTCGTGCGTCTCCTTGTTGAGTGAAAAGCCACCCGCCATCCTGATTTTGGGGTCAGATATTGGTGATGGTGGTGGCGAAAATGCCGTGATTGATTTTTGCCGTGACATCAAAGACGAAAACCAACTACACGACACCCACATAATTTTGATTCTGGCGAATGGGGCAAGCACTGAGCAAATAGATGCCGCTCACGCGGCTGGGTGTGACGAAGTAATGGTGCAGCCAGTTGATCTAGTGGGTTTACACCGGCAATTGCGCACCACTTACCGCCTGGCCAGCGAACGCTCTTCGTTCAAGCAACAAGCTAATTACGCCCAGCAGGTTGCGATGACCGCGATGACCAGCATGGGCGAGCTGGGGGTGGTTTTACAGTTCTTGAGCAAATGTTTTAGCTGCGCTTCTTCCCAAGAAGTTGCGAAGGAAGTGATTGCGTCATTGTCACAGTATGGTTTGGCGGGTGCGGTTCAACTTCGTGGCGGCAGTGAAGAACATTTCGTTGAAAGCACACCGGGTGGTAACCCCATTGCTGACGGCGAAGTCATGAACAAGTTACACGGTGTTGGGCGGATTTTTGAGTTTCGTACGCGGATGGTCATCAATTACGAATTCGCCTCTATCCTGATGAACGATGTTCCTGATGACAACGAGCAACGCGGGCGGATTCGCGACAATGTGGCGATGCTGGCTGAAGGCGCCCATGCACGGGTGGCTTCCTTGATGATTGAACAGGATAACCGGCGCAAACAAAGTGGTATTCGTTTTGCCCTGAGTGAGATTTTAGAAATGACCTCCGAACTTCGAGATCAACAACATGTCCGTCAAGAGGAGGGACAAAGCGCGGTCAACCGAGTAATCCAAAGCTTTGAACGTGCCTTTATCCACTTTGGACTAACGCCGTCGCAAGAAGGTGAATTGATTGGTTTACTGGTTGAACTGCGTCACGAGGTAGCGGCTATTGGTATCGGTGCTGCTGAAATTGATACCAAATTGCAACGGGTCGTTCGTTCGCTACAGTCAATTGCCGAAGAGTCGTTTTAAGAAACAATCCCCGAGGTCAGTTGCCCACTACCGAGGGGATTTTTTCAGCGAATCAGGGCTTTTCCAACCAATCCACAATTCCTTGCCACTGCTCTATATCACGGCGATGTTTCGCACGTGACGTATCAAAAATACTAGCCCCCGCAGCCGCCACGTTCAGGTAGTTCTGCGTGTTGCGGATATACCCAATGATTGGCACATCGAAGTGCTTCAAAAATTCTTCCAGCATCGCTGCGGCCTTGGTGCGCGGATCAACCCGCATGACCACAATACCAACCGTCGCTTTTTTCCCACGTAAATCCTGACGCAAGGTATTCAGAAAATCCTCCGTTGCCGCCATATCAAAAATTGAGGCGGCCAGCGGTACGATGACTTTATCGACTGAACGAATGTAATCGCTTAGCTTGTAACCTTGCAGACCCGCAGGCGCATCCAGCACGCACCAATCATCCTCTTTCGGCAAATTCAACATGACCGAGTTACCGCCAAAATAACCGGCAATCGGTGCCAAGTTTGCGTCACGAAACGCCAACCAGCGCAACGCTGACTGCTGGCGATCCAAGTCACACAGGGTAACTTTCTGCCCCTGACTGGCAAAGTAGCCGGCCAAATTGGTCGACAGCGTGGTTTTACCCGCCCCACCCTTGGGATTTGCTACAAGCACTGCACGCATCTTTTTCTCCAGAAAATTTAGCCTAGCTAATTACCCAACCTATCCAACCCAGCGCCGCGCGTTGCGGAACATGCGCAGCCACGGCGAATCTTCGCCCCAGTTTTCCGGGTGCCAGGACATCTGAACGGTGCGGAAGACGCGTTCCGGGTGCGGCATCATGATCGTGAAGCGGCCATCGGCCGTGGTCACGGCGGTCAGGCCATTCGGCGAACCGTTCGGGTTGTAGGGATAGACTTCGGTGGGCTCGCCCTTGTTGTCGACGTAGCGCACGGCTGACAGCACCTTGGCCTTGTCGTCGGCATTGTCGAAGACCGCCCTGCCCTCGCCATGCGACACGACGATGGGCACCTGCGAGCCTTCCATGCCAGCGAAGAAGATCGACGGCGAATCGAGGATTTCGGCCATCACGAAGCGCGCTTCGAACTGCTCGACCTTGTTCCGGCGGAAGGCCGGCCAGTGTTCGGCGCCTGGAATAATGGACTTGAGCGCGCTCATCATCTGGCAGCCGTTGCAGACGCCGAGGGCGAAGGTGTCCTTGCGCTGGAAGAAGGCGGCGAATTCGTCGCGGCAGCCGTCGTGCATCAGGATGGTCCGGGCCCAGCCGAGGCCGGCGCCGAGCACGTCGCCGTAGGAGAAGCCGCCACAGGCGACCAAGCCCTTGAAGTCCTTGAGGCTGACGCGGCCGGCGAGAATGTCGCTCATATGCACGTCGACCGAGGCGAAACCGGCCTTGTCGAAGGCGGCGGCCATTTCGTAATGGCTGTTGACACCCTGCTCACGCAGGATGGCGACGCGCGGACGGCCACTGAGTTGCGTATAAACCTTGGTGAAATCATCCTGTGGATCGAACGTCAGCTTCGGCGTCAGGCCGGGATCGGCAACGTCGAGGATGCGGTCGAATTCCTGCTGGGCGCAGCTCGGATTGTCACGCATGGCCTGCATCTGGTAGCTGGTTTCCGACCAGGCGCGTTGCAGGTCGACGCGCTTCTCGCGCAACACGCGCTTGGCATTGCGGGTGACGCGGATTTCATCCCATTCGTTCATGTGGCCGACGAAATGGTAAGGCACGCGCAAGGCACGCAGGATGGGCGTGACCTTTTCGCGGTCGGCACGGCGAATCTGGATCAGCGCCCCGAGCTCTTCATTGAACAAGGCACGGACGATGTTCTCGAAATCGCGGCCGGCCAGCAAATTGGTCAGCTTTTCCGAACCGTCGACATCGCCGGCACCGGCGTCATAGCAGATACCGTCGAGATCAAGCGAAACGCCACGGCGGCTGGCGAAGGCCATTTCGCAGGCGGCGGTAAACAAGCCACCGTCGGAACGGTCGTGGTAGGCGAGCAGCAGGCCGTCGCGGTTGAGTTTTTGCACCGCATCGAACAAGCCCTTGAGCTTGGCCGGATCGTCAACGTCCGGCGCATCGCTGCCGGTGGCGTTGTAGACCTGCGCCAGACAGGAGCCACCGAGGCGATTCTTGCCGAGATCGAGCAGCAGGAGCTCGGTTTCGCCCTGATCGACGGCCAGTTGCGGGGTTTTGGTCTTGCGTACGTCGTCGACCGCCGCAAAGGAAGTGATGACCAGGGAAAGCGGCGAAACCACCTGTTTCTTGACACCCTGATCTTCCCAAGCAGTGCGCATCGACAGCGAATCCTTGCCCACCGGAATCGACACGCCAATGGCCTTGCAAAGGTCGGAGACCGCCTCGACGGTATCGAATAGGCGGGCATCTTCACCCGGCACGCCACACGGCGCCATCCAGTTGGCCGACAGCTTGACCTTGCCGAGTTCGCCGATATCGGCCGCGGCCAGGTTGGTCAGCGCCTCGCCAATGGCCATGCGGCCGGAAGCCGGCGCGTCGAAGACGGCGAGCGGGGTGCGCTCGCCCATGGCGAAGGCTTCGCCGAGGTAGCCCTGATAGCCCATCGTCGTCACCGCGACGTCGGCCACCGGCACCTGCCACGGGCCGACCATCTGGTCGCGGGCGGTCATGCCGCCGACCGAACGGTCGCCGATCGAGATCAGGAAAGTCTTGTCGGCGATGGTCGGCAGACGCATCAGGCGATAGGCGGCATCTTTCAATTCGATGGCGGTGGCGTCGAAGGAAACAAAGGTTTCCGGCTCATGCTTGACGTCCCGCGTCATGCGCGGCGGCTTGCCGAGCAGCGCTTCCATTTCCATATCGACCGGATTAACGCCGAAATGCGCGTCAGTTACCGTCAGATGACCATCGCCAGTCGCCTCGCCAACCACGGCAAACGGGCAGCGCTCACGCTCGCACATGGCCTGGAATTCGGCGATGCGGTTCGGTGGAATGGCCAGCACGTAGCGTTCCTGCGATTCGTTGGACCAAATTTCGGCCGGCGACATACCCGGCTCTTCGGTCGGCACCTTGCGCAGGTCGAAAATGGCGCCGACGCCGCCCGAGTGGGCCAGTTCCGGCAGGGCGTTGGAGACGCCGCCGGCGCCGACGTCGTGAATCGACAAAATCGGATTGTTGGCGCCGAGCTGCCAACAACGGTCGATGACCTCCTGCGCCCGGCGCTGGA
>JBEGTT010000106.1:0-14397 GCA_041179245.1 Pseudomonadota bacterium | reverse complement strand
TGATGAATTTTGCAGGCAATGCCGTGAAATTTACCCGACAGGGCGGGATAACGGTAAAGGTGAGGACGCTGCCTTTCACTCAAAGTCAGAACAATTCCCTGCGACTTAAATTTGAGATTATTGACACGGGAATTGGTATTCCTCACAGCCAGCAAGGCAAGCTATTTCAATCTTTCCAGCAAGCAGATACCTCGATTACGCAAGAGTTTGGGGGTACCGGTCTTGGCTTGGCCATTAGCAAGAAATTAATCGCCCTGATGGGAGGAGACGTTGGCTTTGAAAGTATCGAAGGCAGCGGAAGCAACTTCTGGTGCACTGGCATTTTCCTACCCGGTAATCAACCCATAGAGGCGGAATCCAGTTTATCGGAGTCAAACGTTCCTCAGCTCCAAAATATCCATATACTAGTCGCCGAAGACAACCTTCTCAATCAGCAAATTGCCACCGAATTACTCGCAGTCACAGGCGCAACCGTCACTATCGCTAATAATGGGCTGGAAGCGCTTGAGCTAGTGCAAAAACTACCCATTGATTGCATTCTGATGGACTTAAGAATGCCCGAGATGGACGGCCTAACGGCAACTCGGCATATCCGGGCACTTCCTCAGTATGCAAACTTACCCATTCTTGCATTTACCGCGAACGCCAGTGATGTTGACCGTACTCAATGCCAAAAAGTTGGTATGAATGGTTTTATTAGCAAACCCGTTGAACCCGCTATTTTTTATCAGCTACTGGCCACGGCTTGCCAAAGTGCCCTTAATGAAAAGAATAGTGCAAAAGCTGATTGCGGCGAACTGGATGGGGTCCGCATTCTGCTGGCAGAAGATGACCCTTTTAACCAGCAAATTGCGGAAGAACTATTGTCGATGGCTGGCGCAACGGTCATCATTGCCGACAATGGTCAAGTTGCATTAGATTTACTGCAGAACGAAACTTTCGATTGCGTATTGATGGACATGCAAATGCCTGTTCTGGATGGGCTTAAAGCCACGCAGAAAATTCGCAGCAACCCAGCATTAACTGATTTATTGATTATCGCGATGACCGCCAACAACAGCAATGAAGACAAAGAGCGATGCCTTCAAGCGGGAATGAACGCTTTTATGACTAAACCCATTGAGCCAGAAACCTTGGCCACTCTCCTTGCGGTAAGAACCCGAAAATGACGACGATATCCACCCAGCTCAGATTGCGCCCAATGAAGCTAAAACCATTGATTATCTTTTTGCTTGCCGCTTTCCCACTTACAGCAACCGCCAATACGGTTGACGCATCCGTTACCCCAGAAGACTTGACCACCGTCCCATTTGAACAACTGATGCAAACCGAGGTGATTACCGCCTCCAAACTTGCCCGCCAGGTGAGTGATGCCCCATCGGCCGTATCTATTGTGACGGCAGAAGATATTCGGACCTATGGGTACAGGACATTAGCTGATGTCATTAACAGCTTTCCTGGCCTCTATACGACCTCTGACCGCAATTATGAATATATGGGTGGGCGGGGCTTCGGAAAAACAAACGGTGACTATGCAGGTCGGGTCATGCTGCTGATCGATGGATACGCAACACAGGATAATCTTTTTAGTCAGGTATTTTTAGGCAATGATGGAATTCTAGATATTGAACTAATCGAACGTGTCGAATATGTTCCAGGAACTGGTGCGGTTTCCTACGGAAACAATGCAATGCTCGGAATCATTAACATCGTAACCAAAAAAGGGGCCGATTTTGATGGGACACAGATATCAACGCGCCTATCAAGCTACGGGGGGCAACAACAACGTATTACCTACGGAAAACAATATGAAAATGGAGCTGACGTTCTGCTGTCATTCTCTGGGATGACCAGCGAAGGTAGAAAATCAATGCAGTTTCATGAGTTCGACAATGTAGGCAATGCACTAGGGCAAAATTTAAGTGACGCTAGAAATCGTGATGGCGAACAGAATTCTCGTTTCTTTGCAAAACTCACCCAGGACAATTTCATGGTTGAGCTTGCCCATGTAGACCGCCAGAAAAATATTCCTACCGGATATTACAGTTCATCTGCCCCTGGATTAAGAACGCAGAGTTCAGATAAAAATACTTTTGTAAACGCAAAATACGAAAATGATGTTGGGCTTAATTTAAAATCGGCTACTAGATTTTATGCCGGCAGTTATGAAAACAGGGATCATATCGATTACATAAAAAGCAGCACTTTAATGCTTGACGACACGATTCCCTCAGAACAATGGATCAATCGGAAAAATCAACACACTGGCAACTGGGTTGGCATTGATCAAAAATTTGTTAGCACTCAAATTAATGACCACACCATTGTTTTTGGTGCGGAAATCCGAGCAGACTTGAGGCAAGATTACATTCGATCCTATTTCTATCCAAATGGAAATAGAGTAGATGCAACCGGGAAAAAATATATTAATAGAAACGAACGAGTTATCAACAGTATTTATATAGAGGACGCGATCAATATCGCTAAAGACTGGCAACTTGTTCTCGGTCTTCGTGACGATCAAACCTCTGATGGATTTAATTCGAATAATCCAAGACTGTCACTCATTCACGAACTATCCAATGTCACAACACTAAAAGCTTCATACAGTAATGGATTTAAGTTCCCAAATGGCTATGACGCCTATCTTTCTAACCGTTTTGGGTACAAACCAGCATCGGAAACAGTGGCTGCTACCGAGTTTGTGGTTCAACACCAGCTGTCAACAACTTCTCGAATTAGCGCAACCGCCTATCAATACGCCCTGAAAAACTTAACCTACAATGATCCAATATCAGGAGATACTCTGACCAACGGAAAGTCCAAAACCAATGGCGTGGAAATTCAGTACGAATCAAAGACCCTCCAATCTGGCCACCAATTTATTGCCAGCGCTAGCGTTCAGGATGCCACCGATATTGACGGTAGCAAATTGGCGAATTCTCCGAGCAGTATTCTTAAGGCTAGATATTCTTACCCTATCGCAAATCACAATCTCAGAATGGGTATTGAAGGCGAATACTTTGGGCGAAGAATTGATTACGTCGGGAAGGAAATGTCAGATTTTTCTATCGCCAATTTAACCTTAAGTTCTGAAAAGAAATTCTATGGCCTACATTTTTCGGTAGCCATAAAAAATGTTTTCGACAAAAAATACGAAGTCCCTGTTTATCTGCCCTTCACCACGCTTGATGTTAACCCTGGTAGCGGAAACGTTACCTACGATATAAATAGGCCTGACAGGCTAAGAACCGATGGCCGTACTTTCTGGCTACAAGCCAGTTACGATTTCTGAGCGGAGTGATCATGAAAAATATACTCCTTATACTCTTCCTCATATTCAGCAAATCAGCATCCGCTGCTTCAGTATCCGAATACGACATGAAAGCAACGTATATATTTAATTTTATTGCTTTTACCAGTTGGCCTAATTTAGCAAATTCAGAGAGTATTAATGTATGCCTCATAGGACGGGACAATTTTGGTCAATCGATTAAAACGATTGAAGGCAAAAAAGTTAATGGTGTGCCAATTGCCGTTGCGAGAATTTCTTCGATGTCATCTGCCAAGAAATGTCATTTATTATATGTAGCAGAGCGCGAGGCCACCAATATTCGATTGGTCTACAACGAATTGAGCAATTCACCCGTGTTGGTGATTACGGATACAACAGTGCCGTCTGGGGCCATGATTAACCTGTACCTTGAAGGCCAGAAACTGATGTTTGAGATTGACCAAACCCGTGCGAAATCAGCCGGTTTACAAATCAGCTCAAAGCTTCTGCAGTATTCGAAACCCATGCTGGTGCAGGAATAGGCTGGTGGAAAATTCTGCGCGTGTGGCCCCCACAGTTCCCTTCCAAGATTGGGAGACTATTACGAAGCAATATGCCAAACCAGCGTTGCTCAAAATGGTACTGGAAAGTTTTATTAAGCACCACCTACAGACGCCTGCAGAACTCAGAACACTAATGGCGAATCAAGAATTTGCCGTGTTAGGTAAACTGGCACACAAACTCAAAGGATCCGCCTGTGTCATGACGGCCCCCAAGATTATTAAATTGTCTGAGGCAGTCGAAACGCAGGTGACATCCACGGGCATGGCAGATGAAGCGATAACAGAATCCTTGGCTAGTGCAATGGATCTATGGGTTGCGGAAATTTCCAGCAAATTAGCTACGCTTTGAATCCACTACTTACGCAAGCGCCGCCTACTACACGTTTGACCATAGAAAGAAAACACCATGAACTTTGATTTGCTGATTATTGGCGCTGGCCCTGCGGGTCTGAGCTTGGCCTTGGGACTACAAGATCAGGGCCTAAAAATCGGGATCATTGAACGGCAACAACAATCCGATATTGCCGTTCCCAAGTTTGACGGGCGCGAAATCGCGCTGACTCATCACTCGATGAACATCCTGAAAAAATTTGGCTTGGGTGATGTGATTACGCTAGAAACATCCATTCTGGCGAGGGCTAAAGTGGAAGATGCCAGCTCCCCATACTGCCTCGACTTTGAACCGCCGCCCAACATGACTGACCCGCTCGGTTACCTAGTTCCCAACCACATCATCCGTCAGACCTTATGGGACGCTGTCGCCCAATGCAGCAACATTACGCTGCTGGATCAACGCACGTTAACCCACATCAGCACCGACCAAACGGGGGCCACCGTCAACACCAGTAATGCCGAAAAGTCGACTGAGACGTTCACGGCCAAACTAGTCGTTGCTGCGGATAACCGTTTCTCAGAAACTCGCCGCCTGATGGGCATTGGCGCTTCCATGCACGACTTTGGTCGCACCATGATGGTCTGCCGCATGGAACACGAAATTCCACATCACCATGTGGCACTGGAATGGTTTGATTACGGTCAGACAGTGGCGCTGTTGCCCTGCAATGGCAACGTAACCTCGGTGGTGATGACCTTACCCGGCCACGAACACGCCAAAATCATGGCACTGGATGAACACGCTTTTGCCCGCGACATTGAACGCCGCCTTAAGCACCGTTGCGGCGGGATGAAACTGGTCAGCGAACGTTTCGGTTACCCCTTGGTCGGTGTTTACGCCCATCGATTTGTTGAGAACCGCTTCGCCTTAGCGGGTGATGCCGCCGTTGGGATGCACCCGGTTACGGCCCATGGCTTTAATTTTGGCTTAATCAGCCAAGAAATACTCGGGCAGGAAATCCGAAATGCCGTTTCGGCAGGACGTGACATCGGCAACCCCGTTGGGCTTGGCCGTTACGAGCGTAAGCACCGAATGGCGACTTTCCCCCTCTTTACGTCGACCAACATCGTGGCGACGCTGTTCACCGATGATCGTGGCCCCGCCAAATTTGCACGCAAATTGGCATTACGGGTCAGCAACCACCTCCCCTTCTTTAAGCAGCAAGTCGCAGGTCGATTACTGGCTCATCGCAACTAACACCGCATGGCAGAACCTCTCAAGCTCGCCTATGGCCCGGCCGTTCCTGAACAGATTGCTGAACAGCTGTGTGCTGTTTTTCCAGCATTCGACAAAAATGCTTTTTTGCAAACCGTTTTGTCAGGGTATGAATCGCTTGAATTGATGGCTCGTGCTCGCCAAATATCGCGAGCCCTCAAGACTCACCTACCCGCTGATTTTGAGACAGCGTTGCGTATTCTGATCTCGTCCATTGGTGCCCCGCTAGATAATCAACCTAGCTTCGGAATGGCGCCTTTCCATTACTTGCCGCATGTATTTTTTGTCGGCGACTATGGCTCTGCCGAAATCCAGTTATTGCCCCAATGTATGGAAGCTCAATACCAACTCACTCAGCGTTTTACCGCCGAGTTCAGTATGCGGGCCTTTCTGATCAATTTTCCGAACGAAACGCTAGCGACTCTCCATTGTTGGACCTCCGACCCCAATGAACATGTTCGCCGACTGGTCTCCGAAGGAAGCCGACCTCGCCTGCCTTGGGCACCACGCATTCGGGCCTTTCAGCAAGATCCATCGCCCACCTTGGCCTTGCTTGAAAAACTCAAAGACGATCCATCGAGATACGTTCAGCGTTCAGTGGCCAATCACTTGAACGATATCAGCAAAGATAATCTCGATATTTTTTACCACACGCTGGAACGCTGGCAAAACGAAGCACAATGTTGTACATCCCAACCCCGCCAATGGATCATCAAACACGCTTTGCGTAATGCCCTCAAGCGAGGAGACTCCCAAGCACTCAGCCTGAGCGGCCTAAATCCAGCTCTATTACCAACCTTGATTGAACCAAACATCTCGCCCTCAACCGTCGGCATGGGCGAAAACGTGAACATCGCTTGCCAACTTAAAAACCAGCACCCCACAACGCTCACCCTACAAATTGATCTCGTTGTCGATTACGTCAAGGCTAACCATTCGCTTAGCCGGAAAGTCTTCAAGTTGAAACGGGTAACAATGGTGCCTAGTACAGCCATTAACATCAGTAAAATTCTTTCCCTACGTGAGTTGACCACCCGAAAACACTACCCGGGCCAACATCCTGTAGGACTCCAGATCAACGGGCACTACTTTCCATTGGGCCACTTTGAGCTAAAAGTAACCTCATGAATCAGCAAAAATCCCGCTCTACCCCACCAACAGAGGGTCTTGATCTTCGTGAAGGTCAATCCGTGGAACTCCTCAAAGAACTCCATATCCTGACTCGGGACGGCAAGCTGAACCAAGATAGCCGGCGCAAACTGAAGCAGGTTTATCACCTCTACCAGTTCATTGAACCCTTGTTATTAGACGTTCTGAAAAATCAGGAAGCCTTAACGCTAGCCGATCATGGTGCAGGAAAGTCCTATCTTGGTTTTATCCTGTACGACCTGTTTTGTAGGCCGCAAGGCGTGGGCACGGTTTTCGGGATTGAAACCCGACAAACACTGGTTGAAAAATCACAGGAACTGGCAGTTCAGTTTGGCTTTGAACGGATGCGGTTTATTAACACCACCGTCGATGCTTCCATCAGCGACACGTCGCTCCCTGAGCAGATTGATATCGTCACTGCTTTGCACGCCTGCAATACGGCCACCGATGATGCAATCCGTTTTGCCCTGCAGAAAAAATCTCGCCATATCGTGTTGGTTCCCTGCTGTCAGGCCGAAGTGGCGGCTGTTCTGAAAAAAAACAAGAACGAAAGTCTGAGCCAAACCTCATTATCAGAACTCTGGCGGCATCCCATTCATTCCCGAGAGTTGGGTAGCCATCTCACCAACGTGCTGCGCTGCCTATTGCTTGAATCCCAAGGCTATAAAGTCACCGTGACCGAACTGGTGGGCTGGGAACACTCGATGAAAAACGAGCTAATCGTCGCGAGTTACCACGGCTCCCGCCGGAATAATGCCAAAATACGCGCCAAGGAAATTTTGCAGTCGTTTAATTTAGAAGCATTACAGAATCGGTTTATTTACGATGAATTTAACGAATTCATTGATTGAGAGAAAGAGAGCATTGCCATGTCTGAGACACGCCATTCACCCCTGATTATTCTAGGTTCCGGCCCCGCTGGTTATACCGCTGCCGTTTATGCCGCCCGTGCCAATCTGAAACCCTTGCTGATTACTGGCATGGCTCAAGGAGGGCAATTGATGACGACAACCGAGGTCGACAACTGGCCAGCCGATGCCGACGGCGTTCAAGGTCCCGAGTTGATGGCGCGCTTTGAAGCCCATGCTCGCCGCTTTGACACTGAAATTGTGTTTGACCACATCCACACGGCTCAACTCCAGCAAAAACCCTTCACGCTGATTGGCGACAGCGGTACTTACACCTGCGATGCCCTGATTATTGCCACCGGTGCTTCTGCTCAATATCTTGGCCTACCCTCCGAAGAAGCCTTCCAAGGACGTGGCGTCTCTGCCTGTGCAACCTGTGATGGTTTCTTCTACCGTAATCAACCCATTGCGGTGGTCGGTGGGGGTAACACGGCAGTGGAAGAAGCCTTATACCTAGCCAATATCGCCAGCCATGTCACTCTGATTCACCGTCGCGAAAAGTTCAAGGCGGAAAAAATCATGGTCGACAAGCTCTATCAAAAAGTGGCCGAAGGCAAAATCTCCCTCGTGCTGGATAGCGTTCTCGATGAAGTACTGGGTGATAAAACTGGGGTTACCGGGCTGCGCACCCGCAATATCAAAACCAACGAAACCACGGAAATGAAGCTCATGGGCGTGTTCATTGCCATTGGTCACAAACCCAATACGGATCTGTTTACGGGCCAACTAGAACTGGACAACGGCTACCTCATTACGCAGGGTAGCCGCCACGGAAATGCTACCCAAACCAGTGTCCCAGGTATTTTTGCAGCGGGCGATGTTCAAGATCAGATTTACAAACAGGCCATCACTAGCGCCGCCAGTGGCTGCCAAGCAGCGCTGGATGCTGAACGATTCCTAGATAACCTGAGCTAAACAATCTCTGGAAGCGGGGAAGTCAGATGACTCAGCAAGACATCGTTGCCGAGGATTTAGCCGCTTTCCATGCTGCTGTCGCTGATGCACGACGACTACCGCCCAGTGGGCATTATCATTTTTCTCCACCGCCTCCACCGCCCAAACCTCGGCAACGGATGCTTGATGAACGTGCCGCTCTGCACGAAAGCTTGCACGGGGAAATCGAGCTTCAGGATCGGCTGGAAGGTGGGGACGAAGCGGCTTACCACCGGCAGGGAGTCTCCCGCCAGACACTGAAAGACCTTCGCCGGGGGCGCTGGGTGATTGAAGACAGCATCGACCTACATGGTTTGAATCGCCATGAAGCACGCGAGCAACTCTCCTTGTTCCTCGCGCAGTGCCTTAAACAAGGGCAACGCTGTATTCGCATTATTCACGGGCGGGGGTTTGGCTCACCCGGCCGCCAGTCTGTACTTCGCATTCTGGTCAGAAACTGGCTAGCCCAACGCAAAGAAACACTGGCTTACTGCCAAGCGCCCGCCAACGATGGGGGCGAAGGTGCCATGTGGGTGTTGTTACACGCAGGAAGGTCAACATGAAACGAAGCAGATTTTTTATTCCAGGATCGCCCCAACCCAGCAGTTGGTTTGGCCGAGTCATTCAGGCCATTCTCTTGACTGCAGTACTGGTGCTTACGCTGATGTTTTCAGTCGTCATCATTCCAACCGTAATTTTCCTAGGGCTGATGGCGTGGGCCTATATCTGGTGGAAAACTCGCGCCCTACGAGAACAGCTCAAAGCGGCTGCCAAAGAAGCTCAAACCTCTACAGCCAATGCACCACCCGCAGAAGAAAATCTTTCAGCGGATAGCCAAGGGATCATTATCGAAGGTGAGTCCATCCGCGTAGAACCCCGTAGCGAACGGTTTTAGTACCGGCTCTCAGAACTGCAGCGTCGCTACTACTAGCTTGGAACCTCGTCAAAAAAACGATAGGCGTCACCCCCTCCTCGTTTTGCTTCGTACATCGCAATATCCGATTTTTTCATCAGATCGATCGCACTTTCGTGACTCTCAGTCGCCCGCACGACAATCCCAACGCTTGCCGTGATACTCAAGCTGTAACTCCCGAGATACATCGGCTGACGTAAATTCACCAGAATGGTTTCAGCCACTTTGCTGGCATCGGACCGATGGGAAATCACCGGCAACACGATAATAAATTCGTCTCCGCCTGACCGTGATACCGTATCGCATTGCCGAACACAGCCAGATAAACGCTTACCCACTTCAATCAACAGTTGATCCCCCACGTCGTGGCCGAGCGTGTCGTTAATTTGTTTAAATCCATCCAGATCGATAAACATCACCGCCAAACAGTTTTTATTTCGTTTCGCTTGTGACAGAGACTGATCCAACCGGTCTTGGAGTAACCGGCGGTTGGGCAATCCGGTCAGCGTGTCGAAATTGGCAAGCTTGTTAGCTAGTTCTTCAGCATGTTTGAGATCGGATATATCGCGATTACTGACTCGACGTCCCCGAGAACTACCATCACTTGCAGTAACCGACTTACACCCATGCGCGATCCAGCAAAGGCTTCCATCTTTCCGAACAATGCGGAAATTTATCTGGCTTCGTTCACTTTGTTGAATATCCTGCAAATGTTGATCAAACAGCACCTGATCGTCGGGGTGAATAATTCGATGCGCCAATTTGGGGTCGGAAATAAATTCGGCTTGAGAATATCCGGTGACCCGAAGGCAGGAAGGGCTGATATACAAAATTTCTCCGCTATTTCCTACCCAGTATTCCCAGTCATAGGTGTGATCAGCTATCGTGCGAAAACGCTCCTCACTCTCTAAATAGGCCATTTCCTGCAAAACACTGAGCGTCACATCCTGCATTGTTCCCAGTGAGCGGGTTCGTTGTCCATTTTCATCAGACATACTTTCAGATCGTTGATGGACGTACTTAATACTCCCATCGGGCATTAAGAGTCGATGACGTATCTCGTAAGGTCGGTTATAGGTCAATGAACGTTTATAGGCCTTTTTAACATCCTCATAATCATCCGGATGCAGGCGCGCCAGAAACGCTTCTTTTGACGGAGTAGTTTGCCTGGGATGCCCCAAAATCTCGAAAATCTCATCAGACCAAATAAGTTCGTTAGTTTGATGATCCAATACCCAGCTACCGATATGTGCAACACATTGCGCTTCTTTCAGGGCTGACTCGCTAAGCCTTAAACGCCGCTCCAGTACGCGCTGTTCGGCCACTTCGGCATTAAGCTGTCGCTGGGTAATTCTCAGATCGGTTACGTCCTGCATGACGCAGAGGCTACGGATAATTTCGCCCTGCTCGTTTCGATCGCCATTAGCGGAAAGGAGCACGTCAATAAGCCGACCGTCTTTGGCCACAAACTGATACGGAATATCCGAACAACGTCCCGTGCGGAAAAATTCAGGAAGGACGTTATCAATGGCAAATTGACGTGATTCCTGGGTCAGAAAATCGGATGACTTCTTGCCGATAACTTCCTCACGACGGTAACCCAGTGTATCCAGCCATTTTTGGCTGACGGCCACCAGACAACCCAATGCATCAATCGAATGCATCATCGCCGGAATTTTGGCTATTAAACGGTTAAATGCCGATTCAGGGGTTGGGTACTCAACAGGTAAATTTTGTTCAGTTACGCTGCTCATCTAAGTATTCCAATGTTCAATTTAACCGTCCGCAAGGATGCGATAAATATCAGGTTCAACAAATTCACAGCCAACACCAGGTTTTACTCAATGATTTGCTAAACTTCCGGGCAGTTTCAATAAACAGCCTCGCCATTCGAGAAAAACCAGTGACATTTCAAACCCTATTCAATGCACAACCAGTCAGAGCGACGTTATTAACGTTTTTCTACTTTGCAACAGGATGGCTTGGACTTCAACTGCCATACACAGGGTCACATATTACCTTGGTCTGGCTACCAACAGGAATCGCCGTGGCTGCACTGTTCCGGTGGGGAAATAGGGTATGGCCTAGTGTTTATATCGGCGCCTTTTTGGTTAACTTGTCCATTGGCTCATCCATTCCACTGGCCGCAGGAATTGCTATTGGAAATACATTGGGGCCTGTTTTAAGCGTTATCTGGTTACGACGTGTTCAGTTTCACGGTAACTTCGATCGGCAGCAGGATGTTTTGTTAATCGTCGCAGCAGGTTTGCTAGGGATGGCAGTTTCTGCAACCGGTGGCGTAGCCAACCTTCTCTTGGCCGACCTGCTACCCATTGAGGCAGTGATTCCTGCTTGGCTAACCTGGTGGATGGGTGATGCAGTGGGTGTACTGTTAGCCGCCCCACTCCTACTCACCTTCAACAAACACAGCCTGAAACCATTCCTAGAAGCCTCCCACGAACTTTTGGTCTGGATGTTGATTGCCGCCATAGTGGCATGGCTAGCCTTTTTCTATGATTACCAAGCCGTTGGACAATCTCTCCCGTTATCGTTTTTGACACTCCCCCTTTTTGCATGGGCCGCTTTACGTTTTGGAAATACGGGAGCCATGGCAGCCGGCTTGGCTTTTTCAATCATTGCCGCCTGGAGCACGGCCAATGGGCACGGCTCGTTCTACCTACGTGATGACAAAGTGGGTTTGCTACTCCTGTGGGCTTACATGGTAACCACCGTGCTAACAGGGCTCTTGATTACGGCCTTACAGTCACAGCGAGTTCAGGCGGAAACCGTGCTACGTGCTAGCGAAGATAGGTTCAGAGCCATCTTCGAAGGTGGGTCGATTGGGCAAATGGTGATTGATCCAAAGACACTCAAAATCTTGGCCTGCAATCAAGCTGCTGCCGATGTTTTAGGCTACGGGCGTGACCAATTCACCGAAATGCATTTGCAAGATTTTGAAGCAGTACCCAGTGAACAAGAAGAGATTTTGACTGTCCAAAGCCAGCTACAAGAAAAGAAACAATTAAAATTTCAGTCACAAATACGGCGTAAAGATGGTCAGATTCGGGACGTATCAGTTTCCTTAATGCTACTTCCCTCGATTGAGGGAGAAGTGATTTATGCCACGCACGCCGACATTACCGAACAAATAAAAGCAGAGCATGAATCGCAAAGGCTACATCGCGCTTTACGCTTAGTTTCAGACTGCAATATGGTGGTCGCTGTCACCAATGACGAACAAACGCTGCTCACCGATGTGTGTCATCGTGTCGTTGCGGTTGGTGGTTTTTTGATGGCGTGGGTCGGCTTTGCAGAGCATGACACAGAAAAATCCGTGCGCGTTATTACCCAATCAGGAGACTCAGACGGTTTCCTCGACGATATCAAAATATCTTGGGATGAAACGCTAGAAATTGGTCGCGGCCCAACCGGAAGTGCCCTCCGAACAGGCGTAACTCAGATCAACAACAACGGCAAGAACAATCCAAAATTTACCCCGTGGCAACAGGCTGCAACCACCTCTGGCTACCAGTCTAGTATCAGTGTGCCGCTGATCAACCAAGCTGAAACCCTTGGCGTGCTGTCGATATATGCCGCCGAACCTGACGCGTTCACTGCCGAAGAAGTTGCCTTGCTCGAAGAGTTAGGGCGCAACATTGCCTACGGAATGCAAACGCTGAGAACACGCACTCAACGGGATACAGCCGAAGCGGCGACCGTGGCGAAGAGTGCCTTTATTGCCAATATGAGCCACGAAATCAGAACGCCGATGAATGCGATTCTGGGTATGGCCTATCTGATGGGGCGTGATGGTGTTAATCCCAAACAGGCGGAGCAACTTAAACAAATCGACACAGCTGGCAAACATCTGCTGTCAATCATCAATGACATTCTTGATCTTTCAAAGATCGAATCTGGGAAGCTGACACTGGAAGAAACTGACATTGCAATCCCGGATTTAATGGGCCGGGTAACATCAATTTTGTCCTCCCAAATTCGGGCCAAGGATCTGCACTTGGTCATGGATATTGAGCATTTACCCCATAATTTGCTGGGCGACCCAACCAGACTTTTGCAGGCATTACTCAACTACACCAATAACGCCATCAAATTTACTGAACGCGGCACCATCACCATTCGCACTCGCCTCGTAGAAGAAACAGCTAACGATAAATTGTTGCGTTTTGAGGTCATAGACACCGGCATTGGTATTACCCCTGAGCAGCTTGACCGCCTCTTTTCTGCGTTCGAGCAGGCTGATAGTTCCATAACGCGTGAATATGGCGGGACAGGTTTGGGGCTTGCTATCACCAAAAAACTTGCTGGCCTGATGGGAGGTGAAACCGGCGTACTCAGCACCATCGACGTAGGCAGTACATTCTGGTTCACGGCAAGACTGAAAAAAAATCTCAAACAGCCCCTGAAAGAGACTGAAATTCCAAAACCTCAGGACGCAGAAGCCATCCTCCTTCGAGATCACGCCGGTAAAAAAATCTTGCTAGTTGAAGATGAGCCAGTAAATCGGGTCATTGCCATTGAAATATCGAGCGACACCGGCCTGATTATCGATACGGTTGAGAATGGATTAGAAGCCATTAAAAAAGTCCATGAAGCCCGGTATGACCTCATTTTGATGGACATGCAAATGCCCAAGATGGATGGTCTAGAGGCGACACGGAAAATCCGAACGATCCCCGGCTATGAATCACTACCGATTCTGGCCATGACGGCCAATGCGTTTACTGAGGACATCAGCGCTTGCCTGTTGGCTGGGATGAATGACTTCATTGCCAAGCCTGTCGATCCGGAAACATTTTTTAGCATGCTGCTCAAATGGCTAGAAAAATCTGAGTAAGGCCAAAATCAAGGGGTAGATGCTTCGGGTTTATTCGCCGATAACATCGCCTTCATCGCTGCCAACTTGGCATTTCCCGTTGCTTTGTCCGCTTTTTCAGCCAATTTTCCGCCAGAGAACTTCAGGTCGTCCTTGCCCATTTCATTGATAAATCGCGAGGGTTCACACGGTGTCCATTCACGGGCCAACTTAC
>JBEGTT010000105.1:0-12107 GCA_041179245.1 Pseudomonadota bacterium | reverse complement strand
GCCAGCCTGCTCGACCTTGGGCTAGTGGCCGAAGGCGTAGAAACGGTTGAACAAGCAAACTTTTTGCGTGAAAAAGGCTGCCCGGAGGTACAGGGATTTCTGATGGGGCGCCCCATGTCCGCCGAAGCGGTACCTGCTTTTATCGCCGCCCTTCTGCAATAGTTTTTTTCAATGGCAGGTATTTCATCAATCAATTAGATCAATAACCCAACACCCCGTACGATGCGTTCCGTGGTCAGCAACAAAGCCCTGACCAAAATCTACTTAACTAGGAGCGCATCATGATTAATACGACTGTTCAGCCATTCAAAGCACAAGGTTTCGTTAACCGCACTGGCAAGGGTGAGTTCATCACCATCACTGAGGAAAACCTTAAGGGTAAGTGGTCCGTGCTGATTTTCATGCCAGCTGCTTTTACCTTCAACTGCCCCACCGAAATCGAAGATGCTGCTGACAACTACGCGGCTTTCCAAGCGGCTGGTGCAGAGGTTTACATCGTCACCACCGACACGCATTTCTCGCACAAGGTATGGCACGAAACCTCCCCTGCCGTGGGCAAAGCCAAGTTCCCACTGATCGGTGACCCTACTCACCAACTGACCCGTGCTTTCGGTGTGCATATCGAAGAAGAAGGTCTGGCATTACGCGGCACCTTTGTCATCAATCCGGATGGCGTTATCAAGACCATGGAAGTTCACTCCAACGAAATCGCCCGTGATGTTTCCGAAACCCTGCGCAAGCTGACTGCTGCTCAATACACAGCATCCCATCCTGGCCAAGTTTGCCCAGCCAAGTGGAAAGAAGGCGCTGCGACACTGGCTCCATCATTGGATTTAGTCGGCAAGATTTAACACTGGATAACCTCCGGGGGGTCACGACATTCCGGTCACCCAGGATTCCTAAACTCGCTGCGCTCAAACAACGGAATACCTCGGACCGAAACAAAGTAACTCCCTCGTAGTAGCCAACCCAGCACCCCGGCATGCCTAGGGATATGGGAGATACTGGACAAACGAATTCCGTTGTTTGAGCGCAGCGAGTTTAGAAATTCGCTTTGCACGGTATCCCCCATATCCCCTATAAGTTCCAGCAACTGAATCGGAGAAACACCATGCTCGACAACACCATCAAAGCCCAACTCAAGGCTTACCTCGAAAAGTTGCAACGGCCGATTGAACTCGTGGCGACACTCGACGACAGCACCAAGGCCCAAGAAATGCGCGCCATGCTGGAAGACATTGCTGAACAGTCTGACAAGGTTAGCTTGCGAGTACAGGAAAAGGCGAATGGTGTTGCCGCATTGTGCCCATCCTTTGCCATTGCTGAAGCAGGTCAAACACCTCGCATTCACTTTGCCGGCATCCCCATGGGACACGAATTCACCTCGCTGGTACTCGCCCTTTTACAAACCGGCGGACATCCCCCGAAGGTTGACGCGGAAGTCATCGAAGCCATCAAATCCTTGCAGGGCCAGTACAACTTTGAGACTTTCATCTCTTTGTCCTGCCACAACTGCCCGGACGTCGTGCAGGCGCTGAACCTGATGGCGGTGCTGAATCCCGGCATCACCAGCACCATGGTTGACGGTGCGATGTTTCAGGATGTCGTCAATCAACGCCAGATCATGGCGGTACCAACGGTGTTTCTGAACGGGGTGGAATTTGGCCAAGGCCGCATGAGCATTGAGGAAATCGTCGCCAAACTCGATACCGGTGCAGCCGCGCGTGATGCCGAAAAACTCAGTGCCAAAGAAGCGTTTGATGTGCTCGTGGTGGGCGGTGGCCCCGCCGGTTCATCCGCTGCTATTTACGCCGCCCGTAAAGGCATTCGTACTGGCGTGTTGGCTGAACGGTTTGGTGGTCAGGTGCTAGATACGCTATCCATTGAAAACTTCATTTCGGTCAAAGAAACTGAAGGCCCCAAGCTGGCGATGGCCTTGGAACAACACGTTAAAGAATACAACGTCGACGTGATGAACCTGCAACGCGCCGCCGAATTGATTCCTGCTTCAAGCCCGAATGGCCTGATCGGTATCAAACTGGAAAACGGTGCCACGGTACACAGCAAAACGGTGATTCTGGCGACGGGCGCACGCTGGCGTGAAATGAACGTTCCCGGCGAAAAAGAGTACCGCGCCAAAGGGGTGGCTTACTGCCCGCACTGTGATGGCCCGCTATTTAAGGGCAAACGCGTCGCGGTGATTGGTGGCGGCAACTCCGGCGTCGAAGCGGCCATTGATCTGGCCGGTATCGTCGCTCATGTCACCTTGCTCGAATTCGACGTCAAGCTGCGCGCCGATGCGGTTTTACAAAAGAAACTCTATAGCCTACCCAATGTCACGGTGCTAACCGAAGCATTGTCAACGAAAGTCACAGGCGATGGGCAAAAGGTGAATGGGTTGTCTTACCGAGATCGCCAAACCGATAAACTGAAGCACATTGAGTTGGAAGGCATTTTTGTCCAGATCGGTTTGTTGCCGAACACGGATTGGCTCAAAGGCACGGTGAATTTATCCAGCCGGGGCGAAATTGAAATCGACCCACGCGGGCAAACTTCTGTCCCCGGTGTCTTCGCGGCAGGTGACTGCACCACCGTACCGTACAAGCAGATCATCATTGCCATGGGCGAAGGTGCCAAAGCCTCATTGGGAGCCTTTGACCACCTGATCCGCAGTGGAACATAGCTAAAGCCCGCTAAAAACTAGCCCCGTAACGACTCTAAAAACCCCAGCAATGCAACGCGTTGTTGGGGTTTTAACCGTGCGTAATACACCAACAAACGGTTTTCATCTTCTTCTCGTTCGGGGAGATAAGGGCTGGGTTCTGCTGCCATCAGCAGACCAGTTTTTTCGGTTGGCCTCATCTCGCCACGCCCGGTACTTAACCACTCAAAACTCACCCCTAACGTCACAGCCAAGCGACCCATGATGCGTGTTCGGGGGGCTTTCATGCCAGATTCCCAGCTAGAAATACTTGGCTGGGTCACGGACATTCTGCGTGCCAAATCTTCTTGGCTCCAGCCTAACCGCTCTCGTGCTTGTCGAATACGCATATCTAACATGCGCCGGATTTTATAACCGCCGGAAATATCAATTTATATCCTGCGGCTATTGATAAAACATAACCAATGGTTATATGCTCTCATGGTTAAAAATTACAAATTCATGTTTGGGAGCGTCATGTCAGTTCATTCACCCATTGCTCGCCGGCCAGCGAAGCGAGTTTCTGCCCTTGTGTTTGGCTTAAAGGCGGTGCCCTTTGCCTTGCTGGCACTTACTGTTCACGCCCAAATGCCGCCAAATGCCGGGTCGCTGCAACGTGAGGCAGAGCAAGCTTTTCCTCGTACCGTGCCCACCGCAATCCTGCCCGCACCACCTGCGCCGATGAAGCAGGCCGACAAAGGCGCGACGGTGACCGTGCGTGCCTTTGCGATCGAAGGGGCCACTCTCGTTTCTGCCGCTGAACTGGCTGGCTTGTTAAGCGACCAAATGGGTCAGTCACTCACCTTGGCAGAACTCGAACGCGTGACTCGCCGTATTACCGCTCATTACCGAGCACGAGGCTGGTTTGCCCGTGCTTATCTGCCAGCACAGGAAATCGTCGATGGCGTGATTCGCATCGTCGTGGTCGAAGGCCGCTTTTCCGGTTTGCAGCTTGACCCTGCTGCTCCAACCCGTGCAGATACCAACTTCGCCAGCCAAATCGCTGGGCATGGGCTGGTGGCGGGTCAGCCCTTACCGGCGGCAAGGTTGGAACGTAATCTCTTACTGGCCAACGATCAGCCAGGTATTGCCACAACTGGGATTCTGGAGCCGGGCGAAGTAGTCGGCGAAACGACGCTGCGGATTAAAGTTGAAGACACGCCCTTGTTTAGCGGGGATGCCGCCTACGCCAACCACGGCTCGCGCTCAACGGGCACTGACCAACTCACGACCAGTCTGGCTTTGGCCCCCGGCGACGGCAGTCAGGTGAGGCTGAATGTGCTGGCCGCCGAACGTATTACCTCCGTGCGGGCGCAATACGGCCTGCCGCTGGGTTCTGATGGATGGCGTGCCAGTGTGCATGTTTCAGACCTGCGTTACACCTTGGGCGGCGACTTTGCCAAGCTGAACGCCTCGGGTAGCGCCCAAACCACCGGCCTGACTGCCAGCTATCCCATATTGCGAACCGCTGCAGCCAATCTCAATACCTCGGCCATGCTCGAAAACCGCCATTACGCGGATGACAGCCTCGGTGCCGCCAGCAAACGCAAACAGGCCGATGTGCTGGTGTTGTCGGCCTTTGGCGACCGTTCTGACGACTTGCTCGGCGGCGGCATCAATCAAGGCAACCTGTCCTTGATGAGCGGTAAACTGGATTTGTCCGGCCTCGCCAGTGACCTCAGTACCGACCAAACCACCGCACGCAGCAACGGCCAATACACCAAGCTGGCAGGTCAGTTCTCGCGGCTGCAAAAACTTCCCGGCAGTTTTTCGATGAATGTGGCACTGGCGGCACAAATGGCCGACAAAAACCTAGATTCCTCTGAAAAATTCGCCCTTGGGGGGCCGAATGGCGTGCGCGCTTATCCGGTCAACGAAGCGGTGGGTGACGAAGGCTGGCTGCTTAATGTGGAACTGCGTAACGAACTCGGCAACAACTGGCGCGTCTTTGGGTTTTACGACAGCGGAGAAGTGCTGCAACACCGCAACACTTGGGCTGGCTGGCAAGGCGGCAGCAGCACCCCCAACCGTTATGCGTTATCAGGCACTGGCCTTGGCCTCGCGTGGGCGAAACCGGGTGACTTATCCGTTGTGCTGACGCTGGCCGAACCGGTCGGCGACCATCCCGGCAAAACCACTGCCGACAAAAACCAAGACGGTAGCGCCCGCGAAACTCGCGCTTGGCTGCGTGTCAGCAAATTCTTTTAAGGGAAAGAACAAACCATGAACCATTCCTACCGTCTCGTCTGGAACGACCGTACCGAACGTTTTGTCCCCGCCCCGGAAACCGCCACCGCTTGTGGCAAATGTGGTGGCACTCGTATCCTGAAACCGCTGGCGGCATCCTTGTTTGCTGCATTGTCACTAACTGCCGCTCACGCCGCCACGCCAGTCCCCACCCAATTGCCCGACGGTGGCCGCGTGGTCGCCGGGCAAGCCACCATTGCCCAGACCAGCCCTGCGCGCATGGACATCACCCAAACCAGCAACCGCGCCATCTTGGAATGGAACCGCTTTGACATAGGTAGCCAAGCACAGGTGAACTTTGTTCAGCCGTCAGCCTCCTCTGTTGCGCTTAACCGCGTGTTGGCAGGGGATGCCAGCCAGATCATGGGGCAGCTCACCGCCAATGGTCAGGTGTGGTTGATGAATCCTGCCGGGGTGATTTTTGGTGCCGGTAGCCGCGTGGATGTCGGCGGCATCGTCGCCACCAGCATGAGCATGACCAATGAAGACTTCCTCGCCGGGCGCGCCCAGTTTCAGCGTAACGGTGCCACAGGCAAAGTCGAAAACCACGGCCAGATCAACGGCCAACTGGTCGCCCTGCTGGCCCCGGAAGTCATTAACGACGGCATCATCACTGCCCGCATGGGCAATGTGGTTTTGGCTGCAGGTGAACGCATCACGCTAGAAGCCGGAGCCAATGGTTATCTGCAAGTGGCCGTTGACCCCGCCACCGTCAGTACTTTGGTCAACAATCGCCACCTGATTCAAGCTGACGGTGGGCAAGTGGTGATGAGCGCTCAAGCCGCCGACACCCTGCTGTCTGCCGTGGTCGCCAACAGCGGCACGGTGCAAGCGCAAACGCTGGAAAACCACGAAGGCCGCATTCTGCTCTTAGCCAGCATGGCAAACGGCGAAGTCCAGCAAAACGGCTTGCTCGATGCCAGCGCCCCCATTGCAGGCAATGGCGGGTTTGTCGAAACCAGTGCCGCCAAAGTCAGCATAGACCCCGCCGCCCACGTCACTACCCGTGCGGCCAATGGACAAACCGGCACTTGGCTGATCGACCCCAACGACTACACCATTGCCGCCACCGGCGGCGACATCACCGGCGCACAACTTTCCAGCGACTTGAGTAGCAACAACATCACCATTCAAAGCACCAACGGGGCCACCAGTGGCAATGGCGATATTTTTGTGAACGACGCCGTGAGCTGGAGCCAAAACACCCTGACGCTGACCGCGGTGCGTGACATCAGCCTTAACGCCGTAATGACGGCCAGCGGTACATCCAGTCTGGTGATGAACGGCAGCGTCAAGGCAGGCTTTGCCCCCGGCGCGGCGCAGGGTTTTGCTGGGCGGGTCGATTTCCCCGGTCGGTCTGGCACCGGTTTTTTAACCATTAACGGCAATGGCTATTACGTGCTGGGGGCCAATGATCTGGGCGTGGAAGGGGATGCCACAACCACCACCCTGCAAGGGATGCAAAACAACCTTGGCGGTTATTACGCCTTGGGGGCCAACATCAACGCCAGCGCCACCAGCGGGTGGAATAGCGGGGCGGGGTGGCAACCGCTGTGGTTTTACGGCAAGTTTGATGGTTTAGGACACACTATCAGCAATCTGACAATCAATCGCCCCTCGGCTGATTATCAAGGTCTCTTTGGAAACATTGATGATATGGTAAGTAATGTTGGTTTAGTGGGCGGTAGTGTAACGGGTCGCGACAGCGTTGGTATGCTGGTGGGACTTCACAATGGCATTATCAGTAACAGCTACGTTACCGGTAGCGTAGCTGGCAACAACGCTGTTGGCGGGCTGATTGGCGACTCAAGCAGCGGAGATTTTATTAACAGCTACGCGACAGCTAGTGTGACTGGTAACGATTTGGTTGGTGGGCTATCTGGGTATCTAGGTGGCGGTACCAGTCCTCGCAACAATTACGCCACGGGTAGTGTGGCCGGTAACAACCTAGTTGGTGGGCTGATTGGGAAATTTTTCAGTGGTTCGATCATTAACAGCTATGCAACAGGCAGTGTGTCGGGTGTTGCCTCGATTGGCGGTTTGGTGGGGTACGTCTGGGCAGGACGAACCAGCAACAGCTTCGCTTCGGGGAGCGTAACGGGCACGTCGGAAGTCGGCGGCCTGATTGGGTTTATCGATGCGATCGCGTCGTCCCGAGTTGCTGCTACTAACAGCTATGCCACGGGCAGCGTGACCGGTACATCCAATGTTGGCGGGTTGATTGGGAGTAACGCTTCCACTGGGTACGCTACGGTGAGTAGCAGTTATTGGAATACCGAAACCACGGGTCAAAACAGTAGCGCGGAAGGCACCGGCAAAACCACCGCCGAGATGAAACAGCAGGCGACCTATGTTGGTTGGGATATTTCTGCGACCAGCGGAACAAGCAACATTTGGCGAATCTACGAAGGGCAGAGCACCCCCGTGTTACGCGCCCTCCAGCAGAATTTAACGGTAACGGCCAACACCGCCAGTAAAACCTATGACGGGTTAGCCTATTCCGGTGGCAATGGGGTGAGCTATTCGCTAACTGGCGCACCCCTAACCGGAACCGTGAGCTACGGCGGCACCAGCCAAGGCGCAACCAATGTGGGTTCTTATGTTATTACACCGAGCGGCTTGAGCTTTAACCGCACAACCCAGCAGGATTACCAAAATTGGGGCGACATTACTTACGTTAATGGCGCACTGACGGTTTCTGCTGCCCCGCTGACCGTGACGGCAAATGCGGACAGTAAAACTTACGATGGCTTGGCTTACACCGGTGGTAATGGCGTTGGCTACAGTGGGTTCGTCAACAGCGAAACCGCTTCAGTTCTTGGTGGCACGCTGGCCTACGGCGGCAATTCACAAAACGCCACCAATGCCGGCAGTTACACCATTACGCCAAGCGGTCTGACCAGCAGCAATTACACAATTAGCTTTGTCGATGGGGCGCTGACGATTAATCCGGCGATCGTGACTTTGGCGCTGGGTGCGGACAACAAGAGCAAAACCTATGGTGCGACTGACCCCAGCCTGACTTACACCTTAACCTCTGGCAGTTTGTCCTCAGGGGATAGCTTCAGCGGAAACCTGACCCGCGATGTTGGAGAAAATGTAGGTGATTACGCTATTCGCCAAGGCACTGTCTCCGCTGGCAGTAACTACACCATCAACTTCACTAACGGGGTGCTGACGATTTCTGCCACCCCGCTGATCGTGACTGCAGCCAACACTAGCAAGACTTACGACGGACACGCCTATTCCGGCGGCAACGGGGTTAGTTATTCCGGCTTTGTGAACAACGAAACCGCTGCGGTGCTAGGCGGCACGCTGGCCTACGGCGGCAACTCACAAAATGCCACCAACGCGGGTAGTTATACGATTAGCCCAAGCGGTTTAACTAGCGGCAATTACACGATTAGTTTTGTGGATGGCGCTTTAACCGTTAGCAAAGCGCCGCTGACCGTGACGGCAAATGCTGCCAGCAAGGCTTACGACGGTTTGGCTTACACCGGAGGTAATAGTGTGGCTTACAGCGGTTTTGTGAACAACGAAACTGCTTCAGCACTGGGCGGAACGTTGGCCTACGGTGGTAATTCACAAAACGCCACCAACGCGGGTAGTTACACCATTACCCCATCCGGCCTAAGCAACGGAAATTACACGATCAGCTTTGTGGATGGTGGGCTGACAATCAGTCCGGTACCGCTAACGGTGACTGCAGCCAACGCTAGCAAGACTTACGACGGACACGCCTATTCCGGCGGCAACGGGGTTAGTTATTCCGGCTTTGTGAACAACGAAACCGCTGCGGTACTGGGCGGCACGCTGGCTTACAGCGGCACTAGCCAAGGCGCAACCAATACCGGCAGTTACACTATTACGCCAAGCGGACTGACCAGCGGCAACTACACAATTAGCGTTGTCGATGGCTCATTAACGGTTAACCCAGCACCGGCAACGGAGAGCAAACCGACAGGCGGGATGCTCCTTCGCGTTGCACAGCTACCGCCGGAGGTCATCGCAACGCCGACCTTTGCACTAGCCGGTGCGATACCGCACGTAAATATTCCTGATGGTTTTATTTCGTTGCCGGTGGAGGAGTGATTCGTGTTTTTTAACCGGCCTGCTACGGTGGGTTTTTTGCTGGTTTAAGGAGAGCATGATGAGCAAATTTGTTTCCGTGAAAGGTTTTTCCCATTCTTTCTCCAACGAGGATTGGAGAAAAATTTGTGGTTTGGCTGGCCGAAGCTCTGGAAAGGTCGAGTTTTCCGAAGGTGTTGCGACTATCAACGATGGCACCGTGTTCATTACGTTGAGCTCACCAGGTGGCGGCAAAAGGGTTTACGACATTGATGCCGAGGATCTTTTTTAGGCCAGTTCTGCTGACAGACTTATTTTTCACGGAGGAAATATGGATTGCAAATGTGTTGGCTGTGACTTTTACGAGGGCGATCACCCTGAACACGGTTATGTTTTCTGTAGCCGTTCCGGGCGCAAGGAAATGATGAACGGCAGTGGATGCTCGCAGTTCTCGCCAGATATTACGGCCAGTTGTCATTCGTCACTGGGACGTTGCCGGAACATGGATACCAGTGGCGATCGGGATAAGTGTTTGCTTGGTTTATCTGAGTGGTGTGATGCCCAGCAGTGCAATGGTTACGTTGCACGAGGCTATTTTTCTTGATCTATTGAAAGGTACGTATGCTTTATAAATTCGTATGCAGTTGCGGATGGCACTGGTACTCAGAAAAACATGACAATAAATGCGAACGTTGCAGTCGTTCCGTTGTTGGCATTCCACAAAAATGATGTCTTAAGGCGGTAAATATGCGACTGAAAGACTTGCCTAGTATCCCCGAGAACATCCATCGTCGCCTCGAACAACGGTCGGAGGAACAAGGGCGGGCGCTGGCGGATTCGATTGTAAATAGCACCCGCCAAGGCAGAGGGTTTTGGATTTTTTTGCTGATTCCTGGATGGGTGATGCTTTTTTCGTCGGTGGCAGCAACAGCACAGACCCTGCTGGGACTGAATTTTTTCATCAGTTTGCTTGCTGGTTTAGCCGTTGCCGTGTTCTGGTGGAAGCATGAGTTTACCTATCAACACCCGTTCAAAAGCTGGGTGCTAGCTTCTTTTGGTTTGCCGATATTGCTGGGCGTAACCGGAAACTGGTCGTGACCAAACGGATTGGCATCTTTGAGGTCACAGACTGTGACTTCAAAAACCGCCCGTTGCAGGGCGGTTTTTATTTGGGGGCAACAAACCCGATAGGTCGTTTGGTGGGTGTTGGCGGGGGTTCCATCAGTTGGCGTAGTGCATCGAAAACCTGCTTCATCTGGGCGCGGGTGTTGTGGCTGAAGGTTTCGTGCTGCAAGGATAGCAATTCCGTTTTTTGTTCCAGCGCATCCAGCTTGGTGGCAAGTTCGCTGTGCGAGGCGAGCAAGGCTCGCTGGTGAACGAAAGCGCGCACAACATAAACGGAGGCTTCAATCGCTTGCGGGCTGTTCAAAACACTGGCGGCCATGATGGCCCCGTGTTCGGTGAAAGCGTAAGGCAGTGATTTAGAAAACTTGAGCCGTTGGAGGTGGTCGCAATTTGCGACCACCTCCTGTTTTTCAGCCGGCGAAAGCTGAAACATGAAGTCCGACGGGAAGCGCTCAGGATTTCGCTTGACCTGCTCATTGAGTCGCTTGGTAGTAACACCATAAATTTCGGCTAGATCGGTATCCAGCAAGACGCGCTGCCCTCGAATGTTTAGAATTTTTGGGTCAATCTGCAAAGGAATTAAAGTATTCACACAGCCCCCATAAATGCAATTTGCATTTATATCATGACTGCGCCCTGCGGTGTCACCTTGGATAAATTAGCTTTGAGCGGTTTTGTTCCGGCTTTACAAACCCAATCGGGTGTTAAGCGGGTGGTTTCGGTGGCTCCATCAGTTGGCGCAGAGCGTCGAAAACCTGCTTCATCTGGGCTCGGGAGTTGTGATGGCCAGAACGGGCCAGTATTTAGCACGAACGTGCTATTATTTGGACATGTCTATTGCAACAGCCCTTTTTTCCGACAGCCAACGCCGCGTTTTTCAGTGGGTGTTTGGTCAACCTGAACGCAGCTTTCACTTGAGTGAGCTTCGCCGCTTGACCTTGCTTGGGAGTGCATCGCTGCAACGAGAGTTGAATCGCTTGGTGGATGCGGGTTTGGTTTTGTCTGAATTCGTTGGTAACCAGCGCCACTTTCAAGCCAACGCGAACAGCCCGGTTTTCGCTGAGTTGGTTACGCTAACTCGCAAGACACTGGGGGTGGTTCCGTTGTTGCAAGGCGCGTTGCAGCCGCTGGCTGATCGCTTAACGGAGGCTTTTGTGTATGGCTCTGTTGCTAAACAGACTGATAACGCACATAGCGATGTTGATTTGCTTTTGGTTGGCGATGATCTTTCGCTTAACGAAATCCTAACCTTGGTTTTGCCGGTAGAGGCTCAACTGGACCGGAAGATTAATCCGAACTGTTATACTCAATCGGAATACAGGAAGCGGCTTGGAGAAGCAGACTCTTTCGTCAACCGCGTCCTTGCCCAACCCATACTTCCCTTGATTGGTTAAAGACTTGTCTCATCCAGCCCTTGATAACCTAGTTCGTATCGGAAATCTCAAGGCAGAGCTACGCAATGACGGTGAAATTAAACGGTTGCTGGTGATGGCGCGGACTCGGCTTGCGGATGCAAAAGTCAGCGACATTTCCGCTGAAGGTCGCTTTACCTCTGCCTACAACGCTGCTCATGCGGCTGCCTTAGCTGCACTTCGCTGGCATGGCTACCGCACACACTGGGCTGGTCGTCGGTGCAATGGCGAGTATTGGATAGCGCTCATCAGAAGCGAAATCTGGCCGAATACGAAGGGTTTCTTGAAGTTGAGGAATCGACGATTGCCGAGCTGTGTGAGCTTGTCGCAGGCTTGATCAGTGATGTTGCACGAGTCGCAGGGTAACCGAGGCTAGACCACAATTTTCAATTAGGCGGTGGTTTTTATTTCTGCGCTACAAACCCAATCGGGCGTTTAGCGGGTGCTTGAGGTGGTTCCATCAATTGGCGTAGTGCATCGAAAACTTGCTTCATCTGGGTGCGGGCTGTTCAAAACACTGGCAGCCATGATCGCTCCGTGCTCGGCAAAGGCAA
>JBEGTT010000104.1:0-11586 GCA_041179245.1 Pseudomonadota bacterium | reverse complement strand
GAATACGCCCCGCATTTTCAGCATCACTACCTAGAGGTCGATGCTTGGGAGGCCAATGTTGGCGACGATGCAGGCGGCTGGTTTGATCTGGATATGGGGATCATTGTTGAGGGCAAACGCTTGCCATTGGCCCCTTTGTTATCCAATTTATTCGGGCGAGATTCTCGTTGGTTGGATGCGCTGAGCTTAGCGGATATCCGTGATGACGAGAATGTTGAGTTGGTGACGCCTGAACAGCAACGTATTCGGGTTCCGGCGATGCGCCTTAAGCCACTGGCGCGCATTCTGATTGATCTATTTGACGGTTATACGGGTGGGGCAACACTTAAAGTTTCACGATTTGATGCGCCTCGGCTGGCAGAGTTACAAGATCGTTCGCGCTGGCAGTTCAAGGGGATAGATGCGGTACTGGCCTTGGCTGAGCGTTTGAAAAATAGCCAAGGCATCAAATCAATCAACCCACCGGTGGGCTTTTCGCTACAGCTCCGGGAGTATCAGTTGGAAGGTCTGGCTTGGCTCCAGTTCCTCCGAGAACAGAAACTCTCCGGCATTCTGGCGGATGATATGGGACTTGGGAAAACGGCTCAGGCGTTGGCTCATTTGCTGCTCGAAAAAGAGCAAGGGCGTTTAACTAAGCCGGCACTGATCGTTTTGCCGACCTCGTTGATTTATAACTGGAAACAGGAAGCCGCCCGGTTTGCACCGGGGTTGAAGGTACTCAGCTTGCACGGCTCTGCGCGCAAAGTCTTGTTCGAGGAAATCCCCCATCACGATGTGGTTCTGACCACCTACCCTCTGTTGTGGCGCGATGCTGATGACTTGATGGTGTTTCAGTACTACATGCTGCTGCTGGATGAGGCGCAGACGGTGAAAAACGCCCAGAGCCGAAGTGCGCGGGTCGTTCGCCGTTTGAATGCGGAACATCGACTGTGTCTGACCGGTACGCCTTTGGAAAACCATCTGGGGGAACTTTGGTCGCAGTTTGATTTTCTGTTGCCGGGCTTTTTGGGTGATAACCGGGAGTTCACCCGTTACTGGCGGACGCCGATCGAAAAACAGGGTGATTTGGCCCGTCGGGACCTATTAGCTAAACGGCTGCGACCTTTCATTCTTCGGCGTCGCAAAGAAGAAGTAGCGCGAGAGCTGCCACCCAAAACGATTATCTTGCGCACGGTTGAACTGAGTGGTGGCCAGCGTGACTTGTATGAAACAGTACGCGCTGCGATGGATTTCAAAATCCGTGAAGAAATTGCCAGCAAGGGCTTTAAGCGCAGTCAGATTGTGATTCTGGACGCACTGTTGAAGTTGCGCCAAGTGTGCTGTGATCCGAGATTGGTGAAGTCTATTGCCGCCAAAAAAGTGCGTGAACGGGCCAAGCTGGATCAGTTGATGGATATGCTGCCAGAGCTGGTGGATGAAGGCCGACGGATTCTGTTGTTCTCGCAGTTCACCAGCATGCTGGATTTGATTGAGGAAGAACTGAAGGCGGTTAAGCTCGATTTTGTACGCTTGTCTGGTGACACCACTGACCGGGAAACCCCAGTGCGCCGTTTCCAAAATTGCGAAGTGCCAGTTTTCTTAATCAGTTTAAAAGCGGGTGGCGTTGGGTTAAATCTGACCGCTGCGGATACGGTCATTCACTATGACCCGTGGTGGAACCCTGCGGTCGAGAATCAAGCCACTGACCGGGCACATCGGCTGGGCCAAGATAAACCGGTGTTTGTGTATAAGCTGATCGTGGCTGGCAGTATTGAGGAGCGCATCTTGGCACTACAGGAGCGTAAAGCGGAACTGGCGGCTGGGATTTTGTCCGACGATCACAAGGTCGACCTCAAGTTTGGTGAAGATGATCTGGCGGCCTTGTTCGCGCCATTGCCGGACTAGAGGCCGGATTAGTAGGTGGTCTCAATAAACAAAAACCCCGCTGAGATTCCAGCGGGGTTTTTTGCAGCGTAAAGCGGCGGGGAAAATTACATCCCGAATTACATTCCCATTCCCATGCCGCCCATACCACCCATGCCGCCCATATCTGGCATGCCGCCAGATTGTTTGTCTTCAACCAGCTCTGCAACCATACAGTCAGTTGTCAGCATCAAGCCGGCAACAGACGCTGCGTTTTGCAGGGCCGAACGGGTCACCTTAGTTGGATCAAGAACACCCATTTCAACCATGTCACCGTAAGTGCCGTTGGCCGCATTGAAACCGTAGTTGCCAGAACCCTTAATGACTTCGTTAACCACTACGGATGGCTCGTCGCCAGCATTGGCCACGATTTCACGCAGTGGTTGTTCCATTGCACGCAGCACAATCTTGATACCGCAGTCTTGGTCGTGGTTGTCACCCTTCAGGCCAATCAAGTTGGCACGAGCACGCAACAGTGCAACGCCACCGCCAGGAACGATACCTTCTTCAACCGCAGCGCGAGTCGCGTGCAGTGCATCTTCTACGCGAGCCTTCTTTTCCTTCATTTCCATCTCGGTCGCAGCGCCAACCTTGATGACCGCAACACCACCGGCCAGCTTGGCCACGCGTTCTTGCAGCTTTTCTTTGTCGTAATCAGAAGACGCTTCTTCGATTTGTACGCGGATTTGCTTAACGCGCGCTTCGATCGCCTTAGTGTCGCCAGCGCCGTCGATGATGATGGTGTTTTCTTTAGCCACTTCGATACGCTTGGCTTGACCCAGTTGAGCCAGTTCAGCTTTTTCCAGTGTCAGGCCAGTTTCTTCGGAGATCACTGTGCCGCCAGTCAGGATAGCGATGTCTTCGAGCATAGCCTTACGACGATCACCAAAACCAGGTGCCTTAACAGCCACTGTTTTCAGGATGCCACGGATGTTATTGACCACCAGTGTTGCCAGCGCTTCGCCATCAACATCTTCCGCAACGATCAACAGTGGGCGGCCAGATTTAGCCACTTGTTCGAGCAGCGGTAGCAGATCGCGAATGTTGGAGATTTTCTTGTCAAACAACAGGACCAGCGGATTGTCCATGACGGCTTGTTGCTTGTCGCCGTTGTTGATGAAGTAAGGAGACAGGTAACCACGGTCAAACTGCATGCCTTCAACGACATCAAGTTCATTGGCCAGTGATTTGCCGTCTTCAACGGTAATCACGCCTTCTTTACCCACTTTTTCCATCGCGTTAGCGATGATCGAACCGATATCAGCATCAGAATTGGCGGAAATAGAGCCAACTTGAGCAATTTCCTTAGTGGTAGAACAGGGCTTAGAAATCTTCTTCAGTTCTTCGATGGTAGCAATGACTGCCTTATCGATACCGCGCTTCAGATCCATTGGGTTCATGCCAGCAGCAACGTACTTCATGCCTTCGCGAACAATCGCTTGAGCCAGTACAGTCGCTGTGGTGGTGCCGTCGCCAGCGATGTCAGAAGTCTTGGAAGCTACTTCCTTAACCATCTGTGCGCCCATGTTGGCGAATTTGTCTTTTAGTTCGATTTCTTTGGCGACAGAAACGCCATCTTTAGTCACGGTTGGGGCACCGAAAGAACGTTCTAGAACAACATTGCGACCTTTAGGTCCAAGGGTAACTTTTACAGCATCAGCCAAAATGTTGATGCCTTCAACCATACGTGCGCGAGCGGAATCGCCAAACTTAACTTCTTTTGCAGCCATCTTTTAACTCTCCAGAATTCAGGACAAAACAGGGAAGAACCGGCAAAACGAGGGGCGATTAAGCCTCAACCACGCCTACGAGGTCTTCTTCACGTAGCACCAGCAACTCTTCGCCATCAACCTTAACGGTTTGGCCGGCATACTTGCCGAACAGAACGCGGTCACCGACCTTAACGTCGAGGGCAACTTGCTTGCCGTTGTCGTCACGCTTACCTGGGCCAACGGCCAGCACTTCACCTTGGTCGGGCTTTTCACCTGCAGAATCAGGCAGGACGATGCCAGAGGCAGTAGTACGTTCAGCTTCCAGACGCTTGACGATCACACGGTCGTGCAACGGACGAATTTTCATGGATGACTCCTATTAACTAACGCAGTTACAAACAAAAAATCGGAAAAATAATGGAACAGGCCAGCTGTTCCAAGCGGTGAGATAGGTTTATTAGCACTCTTCACCGTCGAGTGCTAATGATATGGACGCCACCCTAGGTTTTCAAGAGCAGCGGAAAAAGATTTTTTGGGAATTGCAGTGAATGTCGAGTTTCACTGAGTTTTGAGTTTATTTCGGCTTTGTTGCCATGCAGTAACGATTACCAGCCTCAACGGCTCAATCATGTGCAGGTAAGCATCACCCAAAGGCTGCCAGCCGATAGACTCTGCCTTAATGGCTTCTAACTCGGATTCAGTGATGAGTGAGGTCATTTAATCTGTTCAGGTCAAGCGTGAGCGTGGTGATTAAGTGGCTGGATAGCTAAGCGCATTCCCATTGCCTTCAGAATCGCTGACAAAGTCTTGAGTTCGGGGTTTCCCTTCTCTGATAGCGTTCGATACAGCGTGTGAGCATTCACGTCGGCTTGCCGCGCTACTTCCTGCACGCCCCCAAACGTCTTGCTCAGGGTACGAAGTGCCAGCATCAGGTCAGCCTCATCGCCATCTTCCAGCACAGAGTTAAGGTAATCAGCCGCCAGCTCTGGGTCCTTAAGGAACATTTCAATTGTTGCGTCCTCGTGGGCACGATGTGTCTTAGCCATTTCGCTTCTCCCAGTCCTTCAATAATTTCACTGCACGTTCAATATCTCGGCTCTGCGACTTCTTGTCGCCACCACTGGTTAGCATAATCACCATGTTGCCGACATGAGCGTAGTACACACGATAACCAGCACCAACATCGACCTTTAGTTCCCAAACTCCATCGCGTAGCGCCTTGCAGTCCCCAAATAGCCCCAACTCCATGCGTGCAACTCGCTTGAAAATTGCCACCTTGGCAACCCTGTCACGCAAGGAATCAAACCAATTCTGATACAGGTCGTTTTCAGCTTCATCAAGGTAGTGGATGATTTCGTGCATAGCTAAATTTTAGCCTTAAAGCGAAATTTTGCAAATTACCCTACTGTCACAATCCCCATCTTCACCATCCAAGCCAGCCTCCTAAACACAAATGCTTGCCGGTCTTGCGTTACCGCCTGCTATTCACCCCACCAGCAGCACATTCATCCCCGCCATTGCGGCATCGGGTATTCCTGCGACAGTAATCACGACCTCTTCTTCATCAGGATTACCCATGTGCAGGTAAGCATCACCCAAGGACTGCCAGCCGATTGACTCAGCCTTAATGGCTTCTAACTCGGCTAACAGCTCTGCGTTGTTGATTAGTTGGTTCATAGGTCACTCACCTGACAAATCAAACAGCCTTCTTAGCCCGTGTCTTCTTGGCGGGTGTAGCCGCTTCAACTGGCGCTGGCTCAGCAACCTTAGACTTTCCAGCAGGTTTTTTCTCAGCGGCAGGTTGTTCAGTCTTGGCCGTCTTCATGGCCTCTAACAACTGGCTGACATAAATACTCTTGGCTGTCTGAGCGATGCCTAGCTGGTTTTGCAGACGCTGGATTTCTGCATCAACGATTTGCACGTTAGCCACCTGTTCCAAGGCAGCTTGTGGCAGCTTCTCAGTAGCGTAGTTGGTGCCGTTGATAGTCACGTATTGTGGAAGGCTCATGGTTTTCTCCCTTGGATAGTTGGTCTTAAAACTTAATCGTGTCGCTACTCTGAATCTGCTCAAGCGGCGAAGGCATCGGCGAGGTATTGGGTGGGCTTGGCACAGACACGATCAATCTGAGCAGTCAAACGGATGATGTTACGCGGGTGGTATTTAGCACAGTCAATGATGGCGCTGCTGCAGGCGCCAGGACGGGATACGACACGGTTAACGGATTTACCTCTGGGAAAGACAAGATCGTATTCACTGGCAATTTGAACACTTTGCTCGACCGGAATGGGGATAGTGCGGCTGCCGTTGTTTCTAGGTCGGCTAATGCGATCAATGTAGCAACAGATGAGGTCTGTTTGGTGACCAGTACAACGCTGACCAAAGCAGGTTTAACATCGCTCAATTTTTCTGCCGTGATAACCGCCATCGGTGCGCTCAAAAGCTCATATGCCGGAGCCTCCCTTTTGGTTGCGCTGGTCACAAATGATCAAAATACTGGACTTTATGTGGTCACTGACACGAACGGTGACGGCACCGTAGCCAACGACGAAATCAGATTACTGGGTATTGTCGATCACACATTAGCAGTGGAGGATTTCGTGTTTGGCTGATCCTTGTCCAAGTCCATTTACATACAGGCACAAAAAAGCCCGGAACATTCCGGGCTTTTTTATCGTGCGCCGATCGTTAAACAATCATAAGATCAGCAGCTTCCAACGAAGGCAGGCCCATGAGTGTGGCAAATTTCACAGCTGTCGCACTACCCGCAGCATCCTTGTCAAAATACAGATTACCTGTCGCTTGGTCGTAAATAAAATGAGCGCTTCCTCCACTGGCAACCACGGCATTCTCACCCAGCGTGGTAACCAGCAAGTCTGACTCGGACAATGCACCTGCGGCGATCTTCGCAAAAATTTTCTTGCTCAGATAAATCTTGTCTTGGCCACTAACAAAGTCTGCAATCTCATCAACATTTGTTGTTTCTGACAACTTGGTATCGAAGACAAAAATGTCATCACCCAAGCCACCCTCCAGCACATCAAAGCCTTCTTTACCATTAAGCGTGTCAGCTTCTTCTGTGCCACCAAGGTAGTTATCCAGTTTGTTGCCTGTACCAGTTAAACCCGATGAGCCGTAGAGGAAAAGATTCTCAACGTTAGCGCCTAAGATGTAGCTCACTGAACTAACGACTGAATCATCACCCTCATTGGGTTTTTCAGTCACGCCTTCCTTGGCAACATCAACGTAGTAAACATCATCACCAAGGCCACCCGTCATCTTGTCTGAGCCAGCGCCACCGTCTAGTGTGTCATCCCCCAAACCACCTGTCAGTTGATCGACACCATCGTCCCCACCCAATTCATCGTTACCTTCACCACCGTCAATCTTGTCGTTTCCAGCACCACCATAAATCAGGTCATCGCCAAGGCCACCCGTCACAACATCATTGCCATCGCCGCCTTCGGCGTAATCATCACCATCTTCAAGGAACAGCGTGTCGTTTCCAGCATCACCATAGACTTCGTCGCTGCCATCACCAGAATGGGCAACATCATTCCCGGCGCCACCAGAAACCACATCATCGCCAGCCCCTCCGTCGAGGGAATCATTCCCGTCTCCACCGTCCAGATAGTCATCACCCTCACCGGCCTCTAGCGAATCATTACCCCCTTCACCAGAAAGTTCATCATCACCCGTTCCACCTTCAACCGTATCCGTGGTGCTACCACCCGACTGAATTTCGCCATCGTATATTTTGGCTGCGGGGGGTGAAGCTTTGCCCGCTGGTGCGCTCCCACCACCCACAACCTTGATATCGCTCGCAAGCAAAGTAGAGCTACCCGACAATAAGGCAAACCGGACAGCTGGACTGGCACCAGACCCATCAGGGTCATACGACAAATAACCCGTCGAAGCGTCATAAAGCAAACGATCCGTCAAAGCCGTAGCAACAGCACTGGAAACAAAAGACTGAGACAAACCACTACTGCCACCACTGATCGCCGCAAAAATATCACCGCTGAGATACAGCTTGTCGGCACCAGACACAAAATCCGTGATCGTATCCACGTTGGATGTGCCGTTCAGTGCCGTGTTGAACATGAACTTGTCGTTGCCAGCCCCACCGGTCAACGAATTGCTAACGTTATTACCAATCAGCGTGTCATCCCCAGAGCCACCGACTGCGCCCTCAATAACCGCGTTAAATGCAATACCAATGTTGTTCTCAAGACCGACGCTACTGTAGTGGCCGTCCGTCAAATCAATTTGTACCGGCGTTGTAAAACTAGATGCATTAATGGTGTCAGTGCCACCAGCATCCCACAGGGTTTCTCCCAGCAAACCGGATGCACTAAGGGTATAGGTTGTATCACCGAGATTGGTTGTTGTGTTTGCCCCATATAGATACTGGATGGCTCTTACGTCATAAACACCCGGTGTTCTAGGGAAAACTGCGTCCCCGTTGGCATCCTTCCAATCAGCCTCGGTGTAAGACATGATGGTGTAATTCACTTTATCCAGCATCTGCGTGATGTATGGCCCTTCGGCACCGCCGCCGCCCGCGTTGTAGTTTCCGGGGTGCTTCAAACCAATCGCATGACCAAACTCATGAATCAGGTTTTCAAAATCGATAGAACCGGGCGCAAACGTCGCGTGGCTCTCATCCAGAACAGTCTTGCGATTCATCCACACATCGCCCGCCCACGGACTACCCGATGGATACCACGCATAACCCCAACTGGAATCACCTACTGCGTAACTGTAAGCAATCCGAATATCACCCACCGACTCAGACGTTTCCGAAACCGGCTGAAAGGAAATGTTTGCAACATCACTCCATGCATGTAACGCAGCAGCAATCTCATCCGAATACTCTGACGACAGTGGTGCAAAATTAGCAGAAGTCACCTCGTCGCTATACCCGCTACCCCATACAGCACCTGTTTGCGGAAAACTATACGTAACGACGGGGGTTCCTGAAGTGTCACCCCACTTCAATTTGTCCCCGTTCAAAATTGCATCAAGGTCATTGGTTCCGCTCAGGGTAAAGCTACTTGTATTTCCACTGCTATCAGGCGTCGACATACTCAAGGCTCCAGATAAATACTAAATGATTAGAAAAAATGCGCTACCCGTTGGAATAACGTTTAGGGTTGGCGTCCATTTTAACCCCCGAGGAAGCCATTACAAAAGATGCCGTTCCACTAGCGACGTAGGTTTGTGACGCGAAAGTTCCATACCCAGCTTGAAATTAAACTGTCTTCTTCGCCCTTGGCTTCTTGGTCGCTGCAGCAGGAGCGGGTTCTGCCGCTTCTTCCTTCACCGCTTTGGCGTCAGGTTTAGCTGGAGCTTTTTCAGCTTTAGCGGGCTTAGCCGCTTCAAGCGCTTTGAGCAGGTCAGCGATGTAAACATTCCGTGCCGTTTGAGCGATACCTAATAGATTCTGTAGTTTCCGAATCTCCTCATCCACGATTTGCAGATTCGCCACTTGCTCACGGGCGGTATCCGATAGTTTTTCGGTGGCGTAGTTAGTACCGTTGACGGTTACGTATTGTGGAAGGCTCATGGTTTTCTCCTTTAGTGGTTCTAGTTAGTACTCAGTTCAATGCGATGACACCCATCTTCGCCATCCAAGTCAGCGTTCTGAGCACAAATGCCTGACGTGCTTGGGGTAATCCCTGAACAACTGCGCCAGCTGCTTGTGGCCCATTAGCCAGCAATGTTAGGACAGACATGTATTCTATTTCTGTGGGCAGGATCACTTTTGCAAAATCCACCATTGCCAGTTGCCGGTATTGGTTAAGCCGTTGCTGTGCCGTGTTCAGGTTGGCATCCACCAGCTTTAATACCGTATCCGGTGTCAGTAACTTAGTGGGGTAACTGGCAAAGGCATGGAAAGGGTCCATCCGGGCAGGCCAAGGGTGTGGCAATGGTTTGATGTTCGGCGCTTGGGCCTTACGGATTTCATTTAGGTTAGCCCACAAGTCTTCGTACTGGCCGATGATGGTTTTCCAGTCATAGACTTCTCTGGCTCGTTGCTGACCGGCTTCACCCATCTGCTTTCTGAGTTCAGGGGAATTAAACAGTTTGCTAAACGCTTGAGCCGTAGCTTCCACATCCACGGCAATCAAGGAGCAGGTATGCCCACAATACATATCGTAGGTATCAATCTCTAAGGCATGGCGTAACGCCAGATCCGTTCCTAACCCTGCTTGTGGCATCAGGGTTGGGATACGGAAACCATCAACACCCTCCCTTACCGTATCTTTGTAACCATCCCAATCCGCAACCACCACGGGAATCCCTGCAGCCATCGCTTCAATCGGCACAATGCCAAAGGTTTCCTGAATATTGTCGGAGAGAGAACAGAACACATCGGCACTCGCCCATGCGGTTAAACGGTCTTCGGCTTTGCGGCCATCAAGGGTGACAACTCGCACATTAGGGCAAGCCAGTTTCTGAGCATCGGCGTAAGCATTTTGGATATAGTCGTTGGCAAACCAGCCACATTCCACCAACACCACATTCTTGCCTGTGGCTTTAGCTGCTTGTTCCAAGGCTTGGTACATCGCCAAAGGATGCGCCTTGGCATGGAAAGACAACCTGCCCATGAACAACACAACCAGTGTGTCTTTGTCTGCGCCAATGGCTTTACGGGCTGCTGACTTCTGATTATCCGTATACACAAAATCCTGCATATGAATTCCCAGCGGAATCACCGGCAATTGCGGCAACGTAACCTTGGTAATACCCAGTCGGTCTTTAAGGTAATCCACCTGAGCTTGCAGCAAGCGAACCACATTGTCTTTAACGGCAGTGGAAGTACAGATCACCGCATCCCACGGCTGAACCGGCGACGTTACTAAAGCAGCCAGCGCGTCCATCGCTCCTGCGGACGAAGTCGTATGGGTAATGCCGCAGAGACTCCAATTTCCATGTCCATACAAAGCACGATGGTTGGCGTACTCCCCAATACCGGGGCCGGGGAAATACACCACACCTGCGTTGGACAAAGCACCAAGGCTGTTCTTATCAACGGCTTTAACGGGTTCTTTACGACCAAAGGCCGCAACCGTTTGCCCAAAGTGTTGGGCGTGGGCAGGTTGTTGAACCTGCGCCCAAAATTCCGACGCTTTGCTATGTGTCAAAAATCCGCGAAGGAAGGATTCCCCAGCAGCGTTACGCCCCATCAGCTTAGGGCCAGAGGTTGTATACGCTTCCGGGTGGTAGTAAATCGCAGCAGTCATGGGTATTTTCTCACTCTCATCAGTTGAACGAACCACACTTAATTTAGCTAAAACTTGGTTAACTTCTTTTATTACTTTTTCCGCACTCTGACGGCGGTGTTTCAATGACAGATAATGCCTTTTCCCTCGAAAAACTCGACAGTATTTCAACGCTAGCGCCAAGCCTTGCTCTGGGCTATCGGCCACTTTCAGTGAGGTGCCTTTCAAGAGTTTTGCCAAATCAGAGAATAATTGACGGGGCATAGCCACAAGCGACCTCAACGCATTTTCACTGGAACAAAACTGGCTTCCCGCCGCTAAGGCGAGCATATAACCACTTGCACAGTCCAACCGAACACGGCCACCCGATTCCACCGTAATCACTGGGAAATACGGTGCCAACTCAGGCAAAAGATGGTTTGGGTAGACCTTGGCTTTCCAATAACTTTCAGCGATTTTTGCAAAGTGTAGGTGATCTTTCACAGGCGTTAACTGTGATTTTTCAAATGGCAAAATTTCCACTTTTGGCTTGGTTGGAACCACGGTGTCATTCGATGCATCAATGTACAAAGTGCCCACCAAGAATGCATTCTGGAAATAGGTACCGCGCAAATCCCCCCAAATCTGTCTGACTGAACGTAAGCACCCGGCAATCCCGTATTGATTTTGTTTATGCGTTGTTTTTTGGTTGCCAGAGATGCGGCAGGAGTTCGTTGATTTTGCTGTTTGGTTGGGTTGGCAGACG
>JBEGTT010000103.1:0-4778 GCA_041179245.1 Pseudomonadota bacterium | reverse complement strand
CAGCGAAGTCTGGTCGAAACCAAAATGCGCTGCTTGAAACTTCTTGGGGAGCGAATCATGTCTCGGAATTTCGATAGGCAAGTTGCAGAGCTACAGGTGCGCGCCTCATTGTTGAATCGCTTTACTCAACTTGGCACCCCGGTAACTGTCGCTATGACATAAATCCGTCTGGGGTAGGGGTAATGCAACTCAGATTTGAGTTATGCAACAAAGCCTGACCGTTGCCCTGTCGGAGCAATGCTAGGTGCCACATTCAGGGGGCCGGAAAATATGAGGCACTTGTAAGGTCGCACCCCTGTAAAATCGGCCCCTTTCTGATTTCTAAAGGCCGGTTTAATGCCGTTGCTAAAACTTGATCGTGCTCACCTTGCCTTTGGGCACGTGGCTTTATTGGATAACGCTGATTTGCAACTCGACCCGGGCGAACGGGTGGCTTTGATTGGCCGCAATGGCACTGGCAAATCCTCTTTGCTGGCGGCCTTGGCCGGGCAGGGCGCTTTGGATGAAGGGCTGGTTTGGCAAGAACCGGGCTCTCGTTTGGCTTACGTCCAACAAGAACCGCCGCTTGATCCTGATCTTACGGTTTTTGGCACAGTTGCTGCGGGCATGGGCAGTATTGCCGGTCTGCTGACGGAATACCACAGCGTTTCACACCAACTGTCTGATCCCGAAGCTGACCATGAAGCTTTAATGGAACGTCTGCAAGAATTGATGCACGACCTTGAAGCTCAGGATGCCTGGACGTGGGAGAGCCGCGCAGAACAGGTCATCGAACGCTTTCAACTCGACCCAGACGCGATGGTTGGTACCTTGTCCGGTGGTCAAAAGAAGCGCTTGGCCTTGGCGCGTGGCGTGGCGATGGCACCTGATATTCTGTTGCTGGACGAGCCGACCAATCACTTGGATATTGCCGCCATCGAATGGCTGGAAAACCTGTTGGTGGAATCATCGATTGCAATCCTATTTATTACCCATGATCGAAGTTTTCTGGATCGTGTGGCGACCCGGATTTTGGAACTTGACCGTGGCAAGTTGGTGAGTTTTCCCGGTAGTTACAAGGTTTATCAAGAGCGCAAAGAATTGATGCTGCACGAAGAGTCGTTAGCCAACCAGCGCTTTGACAAGTTGCTTAAGGAAGAAGAAGTTTGGATTCGCAAAGGCGTGGAAGCCCGTCGAACCCGTGCAGTTTTCCGGGTTCAGCGCTTGGATAAACTGCGTTTGGAACGGGCCGCTCGGCGTGAACTGCTGGGCAACGTGTCACTCAAAATTGATAGTGGTGATAAGAGCGGCAAGCTAGTCGCGGAACTCGAACACGTCAGCAAGTCATTTGGGGATCGCACCATCGTGGATGACTTCAGTTGCCGCCTACAGCGCGGTGACAAAATTGGCCTGATTGGTCCCAATGGCGCCGGTAAAACTACTTTGCTACGTTTGATTTTGGGTGAGTTGGAAGCCGATACCGGTGTGATTGCCCAAGGCACCAAGCAGGAAGTCGCTTACTTTGACCAGTTCCGTACTCAGCTTGACCCAGAGGCGAGTCTGGTCGATGTGATTTCACCCGGCTCGGATTACGTTGAAATTGGTGGTGCGCGCAAACACGTCATTGGTTACTTGGAAGATTTCTTATTTGCCCCAGAGCGTGCGCGTTCACCGGTGAAGTCCTTATCCGGTGGTGAACGTAATCGCTTGTTGTTAGCGCGTTTGTTTGCTCGCCCAGCTAATGTGTTGGTATTGGACGAGCCGACCAACGATCTAGATATTGAAACGCTGGAATTGCTGGAACAGCTTTTGCAGGATTACACCGGTACTTTGTTCCTCGTCAGCCATGACCGGACGTTTTTGGACAACGTGGTGACGCAGACCATTTCGTCAGAAGGTGAGGGCCGTTGGCGTGAGCAAGTAGGCGGTTACGCCGATTGGGCGGAATGGCGGGCGCGGGCGATGGCTTCTCGTGTGGCAGCAACTAAATCGGCAGCTAAGTTGGGTGATAAATTGGGTGATAAACCTGCTACCAAATCAGCGGCAGATACCCCTGCCAAGCCGGATAAAAAAGCCGACAAAAAGTTGAGCTGGAAAGAAAACCAAGAGCTAGAAGCTTTACCGGGTCAGATTGAAGCATTAGAAGTTGAGCAATCAGCCTTGACTTCCAAGCTGGCCGACCCCACTTTGTACGATGCGGCCCCGCAAGAGGCGCAAAAAATCACGGATCGCATGGTGGTTATTGAACAGAATTTGTTACAACTCATGGAACGATGGGAAGCATTGGAACTCAAAGCCAATGCTACGATGTGATTCACATACGCCACATATGAGTTTTTAAGGCGTTTTTTTGACGGAGAGAAATGATGAACATGAACGAACGTACTGCCGATTACCGCGTGATTGAAGGCGAAGCCAGTCGGCTGGATGCGACTGACAGTGCTCGTCGCGTATTGCGTAACACCTATATGTTGCTGTCAGCGACGCTAGGATTTAGTGCAGTGGTTGCTGGCGCTAGCGTGGCTTTCGGTTGGCCTCATCCCGGCCTGATCCTGACCTTGATCGGTTTTTACGGCTTGCTGTTTGCAATTCATAAATACCAAGACAGCGCTGCTGCGGTTGGTTTGACCTTTGCGCTGACTGGTTTTATGGGGCTGACCATTGGGCCAATCATCAGTCATTACCTGAATCTGCCTAATGGCGGTCAGACTGTGATGATGGCGATGGGCGGCACAGCCGTTGTTTTCCTCACTTTGTCTGGGATGGCGCTGAACAGCAAACGTGATTTCACCGGCATGGGCAGTTTCCTGACCGTTGGGATGGTGGTCGTGATTCTGGCGAGCTTGGTTGGGATTTTCTTCCCGATGCCATTGCTGTCACTGGTAATTTCTGCCGCGATGGTGCTGTTGATGTCCGGCATGATCCTGTTTGAAACCAGCAATATCGTGCGCGGTGGCGAAACCAATTATGTGTTGGCGACGGTTAGTTTGTTTGTTTCCATCTACAACTTGTTCCTGAGCTTGCTGCAACTGCTGGGCATCTTCGGTAACGACGATTAAAATCCTGGCCGGCAGTCTTTGACTGCTGTGACCTTCAAGTGGGAAAGGCGAGGGCCTTTCCCCTTTTTATTGGGTGAAAACAAGCATGACGGCTCAAATTATTGATGGCAAGGCGCTGGCAGACGAACTGCGCCAAAGTTTCAAAGCGCGGGTGGACGCGCTAACTGCTAAAGGCCATCGGCCGGGTTTGGTGGTGATTCTGGTCGGCGAAGATCCCGCTTCTGAGGTCTATGTCAGGAACAAAGTGAATGGGTGTCTGGCGATTGGCATGCACTCTGAAAAAATTACCTACCCAAAAGACGTGGCGCAGGAAGTCGTATTGGCCAAGATTGCGGAATTGAATGCAGATTCAAATATCCACGGTATTTTGGTCCAACTCCCTTTACCTAAGCACTTCAATGAAGAAGCGGTGCTTGAGGCGATTTCTGTCGAGAAGGATGTGGACGGTTTTCATGCTGAAAATGTCGGTGCGCTGGCGCAAGGCAATCCCCGCTTCATCCCCTGCACGCCTTATGGGGTGATGAAAATGTTTGAAAAAGGCAATATCGATCTCAATGGCAAAGAAGCGGTGGTGATTGGCCGTTCGAATATTGTCGGCAAACCGATGGCGCTGTTGCTGATTAACGCGGGTGCAACCGTGACGGTTTGCAATTCACGCACTCAAGATTTGAAATTCCATACCTCTCGCGCTGACATCGTTGTCGCTGCTGTGGGTAAGCCAAAGTTTGTCACTGGCGACATGATTAAGTCGGGTGCAGTGGTGATTGATGTGGGTATTAACCGCTTGCCCGATGGAAAACTCTGTGGCGATGTGGATTTTGATAGTTGCAAAGATGTCGCGGGTCAAATTACACCCGTGCCCGGCGGTGTTGGTCCGATGACCATCACCATGTTGCTGGCGAATACAATTGAAGCTGCGGAAAGGAAATAATATGAGTGCAACTCCCCTAGTTGGTATCGTGATGGGTTCAGATAGCGATTGGCCAATCATGCGTCAAGCCGCCGTCACCCTGAAAAACTTGGGTATTCCTTATGAAGCCAAAGTGCTTTCTGCCCACCGCACGCCAGATGAAGCATTGGCTTATGCTGAGACGGCGAGTAATCGCGGCATGAAAGTGTTGATTGGTGCAGCGGGTGGTGCAGCGCATTTGGCGGGCGTATTGGCCGCTAAAACCCAGTTGCCGGTGTTGGCCGTACCGATGCCTTCTAAGTTGTTGGGTTTGGATTCTTTACTGTCGATGGTGCAAATGCCCGGCGGCATTCCCGTTGCAACTTTTGCGGTGGGTGAGGCCGGGGCAATCAATTCTGCTTTGTTTGCCGTGGCCATTTTGGCGCTGGAAGATAAGGCCGTGGCAGAGCGTCTAGCCGAGTTCCGCCGTCAACAAACGGAAAAAGTTCTGGCGAAAACTCTGCCAGACATGCCGTAAATCGATGTCTGCTTATGTCTGACACAAGCCAGCGCGCTGTTGCGTTGCTGCTGGCGGGCGAACTGGTTGGTTTGCCCACCGAAACGGTCTACGGTTTGGGGGCGGATGCCCGTAACCCTCAAGCCGTCGCCAAAATCTTTGTTGCCAAAGGCCGTCCTGCCGATCATCCCCTGATTGTGCATTTGGCAAGCGCCGAAGGCATGAACTACTGGGCCGACGAGATTCCTGATGTAGCTTGGAAGTTGGCCGAAACCTTCTGGCCTGGCCCACTAACCCTGATCCTCAAGAAACAAGCCTGGGTGCCAGATGCCGT
>JBEGTT010000102.1:0-4854 GCA_041179245.1 Pseudomonadota bacterium | reverse complement strand
AGGCAACCAAAGTTCCGCTGTCAGCCACGACATTAAGGTTGACAAAGTCGCACCCACTGTCAGCAGCGTATCGATAACCTCAGCCGATGGCATTCAGGGCAGTAAGCTCAACGCAGGTGACGTGGTTCACATCGCCGTTAAGATGTCCGAAATTACTGCTGTGACAGGCAACCCCCAGTTAGCCCTAACTATTGGCAAGACTAAAGTACTGGCTAATTACGCCACTGGCAGCGGTACTGATTCGCTGGTTTTTAACTACACCATTCAGCCAGGCCAAAATGACACAAACGGAATTGCAATTCCTAAAGACTGCTTGAGTCTTAATGGTGGGACATTAGCTGACAGCGCTGGAAATGCAGCCACGACAGGAAATGCACTGGTAGCAGATAACAAAAACTATTTGGTAGACACATCCCTAGATCCAAGTGTGGTTGTCTTCGATTTAGTCAATGGGGTTTCGTCTGCTCACAGCAACCGTACTTTTAAAGCGGATGTTTCATACACCATCTATCTGAGGGTCAACTCAACGAGTGATGTTCTAAACACAACTCCCACCAATCAAGCCAAAGGCAATTGGGGTAAGTGGGGCGGGCAAGATAAGCTTGGAACTGACGACAAGATAATCCTTGTCGGAACTGGAAAGGACGTACTTAGCCCAGACTCTGGGGCTGTCGATTCATTCAGAGCTGAGGCGGGTTCAATGTTTGGATGGCTCATAACCTGGTCCGATTTTAATGCAAAGCTTACCGGTAGTGTCAATGTTGCAGACTTGCGAGGAAATGACGGGGGCCTGACGAGACAGGCTCCTGATGGCAGTAGTAGTGTGGAGTTATTTAATTCAATAAGCTATGGTTTTTCAAGCACTACAAGCCCGGACGACGGAGCAGGAGTGACGTTGTCACAAGTCTCCATGACAGGTATTCCGACAGGAGTCCTAGAGTCGCAAGGACTTATTTGATAACCGAGACAACCGGTGTGATTGCAACTCTCGCACCGGAATTTACCCATGTGTAGGTAACCCAAAGACTGCCAGCCGATGCTGCCTTAAATGGCTTCCAACAGCTAATTCGGTGATGAGAGATGTCATTTAGCCCACCAGTTCGCCACGCAAGTACAAGGTATCCGGAGAAAGGTCTATTTCATCCGTCCATACCACTGTGCCATGTTCTACATGCGCCCGTTCAAACAGAGAATTTACTTTCAGCGATTCAAATGCAGGGTAGTTCAGATAAGGCGACATATCAAAACGCTTCACTTCACCGTTGTCGAACTCAGCCTCAAGTCGATAAGCGGGTAATGTCTTCACTCGTACAACGTCTGGTGTCATCTTGGCTCCTAACGTAACGGGTCAATTTTGAAAGGTGTTTGACCCGTACTTGCCAAATGCCAATCAGCCATTAAATCGTCTTGGTGTAATTCAATCCAAGCCTGAACCAATTTCATTTGCCTTGCCGGCAAACTTCCCTCAAGCACGTTCCCGTCTGGAATGCCAAGCACCACTTGAAATTCGTTGTAGCGGATATGGATATGAGGCAAGTGATGCTTGTCCGTATCAAGCACGTACATTGCAACAAGAATCCCATAAAACATACTGATGGTTGGCATGGCGTTATCTCCATTAAGTTGGCGTGATTCTAACCCAACGCCACCACACCCATCTTCGCCATCCAAGCGAGTGTTCTAAACACAAACGCTTGCCGGTCTTGCGGCAGACCTTGAACCAAGGCACCGGCTGGCTGCGGCCCATTGGCTAACGTACTCAGAACAACATTGGTTTCTTCAACCGTCGGCAACACCACCTTCGCAAACTCCACCATTGCCAGTTGCCGGTATTGGTTCAGCCGTTGCTGGGCGGTGCTCAGATCAGCATCCACCAGCTTCAACACCGTATCCGGCGTCAGCAGCTTGGTTGGGTAACTGGCAAAGGCATGGAAAGGGTCCATCCGGGCAGGCCAAGGGTGGGCCAACGGCTGGATGTTCGGCGCTTCTGCCTTACGGATTTCGTTCAGGTTCGCCCACAAGTCCTCGTACTGGCCGATGATGGTCTTCCAGTCATAGACTTCTCTGGCTCGTTGCTGGCCTGCTTCCCCCATCTGTTTTCTGAGTTCTGGGGAATTAAACAGTTTGCTAAACGCTTGAGCCGTAGCTTCCACATCCACGGCAATCAAGGAGCAGGTGTGCCCACAGTACATATCGTAGGTATCAATCTCTAAGGCATGGCGTAATGCCAGATCCGTTCCTAACCCTGCTTGTGGCATCAGCGTTGGAATACGGAATCCATCCACACCATCTCGTACTGTGTCTTTGTAACCATCCCAATCAGCAACCACCACCGGAATCCCTGCTGCCATGGCTTCAATCGGCACAATACCGAAGGTTTCCTGAATGTTGTCTGAGAGAGAACAGAACACATCGGCACTAGCCCATGCGGTTAAACGCTCTTCTGCTTTACGACCATCTAGGGTTACAACACGAACGTTAGGGCAAGCAAGTCTCTGAGCATCGGCATAAGCCTTCTGAATGTAGTCATTGGCAAACCAGCCACATTCCACCAGCACCACTTTTTTACCCGTGGCTTGGGTCGCCTTTTCTAATGCTTGATACATCGCCAACGGATGCGCTTTGGCATGAAAGGATAAACGGCCCATGAACAACACAACCAAGGTGTCTTTTTCTGCACCAATGGCTTTACGGGCTGCTGATTTCTGATCGTCCGAATAAACAAAATCCTGCGTATGAATTCCCAGCGGAATCACCGGCAATTGCGGCAGCGTGACCTTGGTAATTCCAAGCCGGTCTTTGAGGTAATCCACCTGTGCTTGCAGCAAGCGAACCACGTTGTCTTTAACAGCAGTTGAAGTACAAATCACCGCATCCCACGGCTGAACCGGCGACGTTACTAAAGCAGCCAAAGCATCCATCGCACCAGCGGATGAGGTGGTGTGCGTAATGCCGCAGAGACTCCAGCTTCCGTGTCCGTAAAGTGAGCGATGGTTGGCGTATTCACCAATGCCGGGGCCGGGGTAATACACCACACCGGCTTGGCTCAATACAGCAAGACTATTCTTATCAACAGCTTTAACCGGTTCTTGACGACCAAACGACGCAACCGTTTGCCCAAAGTGTTGAGCATGGGCAGGCTGTTGTACCTGCGCCCAGAATTCTGTAGCTTTGCTATGCGTCAGAAACCCCCGAAGGAAAGACTCACCAGCAGCATTGCGGCCCATCAATTTAGGGCCAGAGGTTGTATACGCTTCAGGGTGATAGTAAATCGCAGCAGTCATAGTAATCCCGAAAAGACTACACAATTAAAAAAGAAAATGCTCCGATCCGATACATTCGATCAAAGAATTCACGTGCTTCATCTTCCCATTTGATCTCTGGTCTCTTCTGGCTCAATTCATCAACAATTTGAAGAATTGTTTTCTGGGTATCAACAGCCAGTGCAATCAAAACACTCGTTCCCCTAATCCTGAATGTGAGATCTTCAAGCTGTAGCACTGCAGACAAAACCCCTTCAACAACTGCTGCCGGCTCAAGTACCTTTAGACCAAGTGAAGGCCTCGGGGTGTACTTCTTGTACTCATCGCTGGAGAATTCAATCTTGATTTCTTGGACATAATCTGGAAACGCAATAATTAGCTCATGCAATCCATTTTTTTGAACCAACAAATCTAAAACATGCCACTGTTGCTCAATCGGCAAGCTTAGAAGCTTAGGCAAGATTGGATGATTTGCAGGTAGGCTAGATTGCGGATCGTACTTTGCAGGTTGACTCCATCTAACGTACTCCAGTCCATTTGCACGCACAAAATCCAAGACCTCGGAGACTGAATACGCTCTATCGACCGGGTGCAAAAAAGTATCAACTACCCCTGCGTCATCCTTCAGATCATGCGCCACCTCTAAGTAAGGCTGAACTGTATGATTAGCCGGCAATAAATCCAACGTGGCTCTCACCAACGAAACATCTTCAGCTGACTGCTTTAACCCCAAGTTCTGAAATGCCTCCTGCATCACGTAAACACCTGACCTCAGTGATTTGCCGTAAAGCATTATCCCCATCAAGCCATCAGGCTTCAAAACTGCTTTTAATGCGTTAAGCCCAAGACTCGGGTCACTTAAGTGATGCAATACACCAGTGCAAAAAACCAGATCAAAGCGCTCATCAAGTACCGAGACATCAAGCAGGCTACCCCGCATCAAATGCAGATTCTTTAGCCCATGCTTTTCTTTTAAATATTTCTCATGCGCCAAAGATGTTTCTGACAAATCAATCCCAACAACACGAGCGGTTGGATTTCTATACGCGTAGTAAGCCGCTTGGTTGGTACCGCAGCCTGCAACCAAGATTTTCAAATTCGACTTGTTTGGGCATCTTGGCCAAAAGGTAGGAGCGCACACCTCAACGTCTAATGCGTATCTCACGCCATTAGAAATCAACTCATTCAAATCAGGTATTGGAGCCGGGTAGGCCCATTGGGTATATTGCTGCGCAACAATCGCCGTATCATCTTCAAATGCAGCCTGAACTGGTTTTTCACCCATTTTCCATCCTCAAGAATTAGCCTTCATTACCAACCAAGGCGTTGGGCCGCTTCGCCACTCCCAAGTCGCCAGCAGTTGGTCTAAGTGAGCAAGATTGTTAAACCACTTGGGTGAATTTTCTAGCTGACGCTGACCATTGTCTTCAATCAATGTGATGGAGTGACTGCCTTGGAAGCGGTTGATGATTTCTTGTGTGATCCCCGGAATCAGGCATTCATGGCTTTCCATGATGATGTCCATGCCCATTAAAGCGGGAGCTAATTCAGGATTTAGCAACTCACGTTCAGCGCCTTCAATATCACACAG
>JBEGTT010000101.1:0-15932 GCA_041179245.1 Pseudomonadota bacterium | reverse complement strand
AAGATTTCGATCTGTGTGACTTGATGTTGTTTGCCGGGAGCAATGCCGCTTGGGCACATCCGGTGCTGTTCCGGCGGATGGAAGCAGCAAAGGCGGCGAACCCCGACCTCAAAATCATCGCGGTTGATCCTCGTAAAACGGATACCACGGCGTTTGCCGACTTACATTTGCCCATCCAACCCGGCAGTGACGTGGTGCTGTATAGCGCCATGCTGCATGTGTTGTTGTGGGAAGGTCTGACGGACAGCACTTTTATTGCTGACCATACCACCGGCTTTGAGGCGGTACGTGATGCGGTGCGCAGCATTACACCCGCGTTTGCAGCTCAAATTTGCGGGGTGCCAGAGGCTGACATCATCACGGCCGCCCGCTGGTTTGGTAAGGCTAAAGCGCCGCTGTCGCTGTGGTGTCAGGGATTGAACCAATCCAGCCACGGCACAGCCAATGGTGCAGCGTTGATTCACTTGCATTTGGCCACCGGGAAAATCGGGCAGCCGGGTATGGGACCATTTTCTCTGACCGGGCAACCCAATGCGATGGGTGGTCGGGAGGTGGGGGCGATGGCCAATCTGCTGTCGGCGCATCGAGATTTATCCAATCCAGAAGATCGTGCCGAAATGGCACGGTTTTGGGATGTGCCCGTGATTCCGGCCAATCCCGGCCTGACGGCAACTGAACTGTTTGATGCGGTGGGTGAAGGGCGTATCAAGGCGTTATGGATTGCCTGTACCAACCCCGCGCATTCCTTGCCCGACCAAACTAAAGTTCAAGCAGCGTTGGCAAGCTGCGATTTTGTGGTGGTGCAAGAAGCTTTTGCCGATACCGAAACCGTTGCTTTTGCAGACTTGCTCTTGCCTGCCCGCACTTGGGGAGAAAAAGAAGGCTCGGTGACCAATTCTGAGCGTCGCATCAGCCATCTATCCGCCGCAGTTGCAGCCCCCGGAGAAGCTTTGCCGGATTGGGAAATCGCCAGCCGTTTTGGTTTGGCACTGGCTTCTGCCTTGGGACGGGCAGTCGAGGGCGAACGACTTTTCCCTTATTCACGGCCTGCTGATATTTTTCTGGAACATGTCGCCTCAACGCGGGGGCGGGACATGGACATCAGCGGCTTGAGCTACGATGTTCTGGATTTCCACGGGCCGCAGCAGTGGCCAATGCCGGTGGGGATGGAGCGAGGGCAAACCCGCTTATACCAAGATCGTCACTTTGCTTTTAGCGATGGGCGGGCACGCTTTTATGGCGGTGCGTACCCATTGGCGGCGTTAACCGCTGAACGTACTGATGCCCGTTTCCCCTTGGCTTTGAATACGGGTCGTTTGCGTGACCAATGGCATGGCATGAGCCGCACTGGGCGCAGCACACGGTTGATGGCGCATGCCGACCGGCCGGTGTTGTCGATGAATCCGGGTGATTTGGCACGCCGAAGCTTGGTGGCAGGTTCGCTCATTAAAGTCAGCAGTCGCAAGTCATCAGCTATTTGGGAAGTGTGTTCTGACGACACGGTGGCGTTGGGGCAGGTCTACATTCCGATGCACTGGGGTGGTAACAGCCTCGCCTCGGCGGGGGTTAATGCCTTGTTGCCGATTGCCATTGACCCGGTATCGCGTCAACCAGAATTGAAACATGCCGCGGTGAAGGTGGAAGCCATCGAGGAACCGGCCTATCGCGTGGTTTTGTTTCGTGCAGCCAGCGAAATAAGCGACGAACGAGGTAGTGAAGAACAGGTTCTTATCTGGCGCCAGCGTTTGTCGCAGGTTCTAAAGCAACTGCCCGATGCGCCAGATTGGCAAGCGTTAACCTTGGCTGGTCACGATGCACCGATGGTGGCACTGGAGCTGGCTTGGCTAATTAAACCGGCTGCCGCCGATGCCATGCTGAATGAGCTATTGGCGGCAGTTGACCTCAGGCCTGATGACGGGCAAATCTACGATGACCGTCGCCGGGGTATTTATAAACAAACGGAATTTGCTACCGTCAAAGATAAGAATTGTGAAGGAAAATCCTGTTTAGTGGGGTTGTTATTGGCAGGAGAAGCGCTAGCGGCAAGCTGGCTGAAACAAGCGATGATCCAACAACAAGCCGCTGAAAGTTTCCAGCGTTGGGTTTTCGCCCCACTGGCCAATGCGCCTCAAGGCAGCGTCTCGTCAGATCGCACGGTGTGTAGTTGTATGAACGTTGGCGAACAGGCAATCAAGGCCGAAATTGCGTCAGGCGCTGATCTTTTAAGTCTGCAAACTAAGCTGCGTTGCGGCACGGCCTGTGGTTCGTGTGTGCCGCAACTGAAGAAAATGCTTCAAGCCAAATAATAGCCCGAAGCCCCAATACCTATATTCGGGCCTTGATCCATATCGGTAGAAAAGTGGCGACGAAAACAGCAAAGGCAACGATCCAGAGAGTTTGTCCCAAGAATATCCAAGCGTTGTAAAAGTCCGGGAGCAGCCAAACACCGATTACCCGGAAAATGGCGGTGCTTAGCACTGCGCTAAATACCCAGAACAAAGGCTTCGGTGGCATATTCACATTACGTCCGGTATGCCCCAAGCTGACTCGTGCCATCATGCCCAACGTGACGAGAGCAACACCACCAACCGACATCGCATGCAGGGCCAGACTGTGATTGGTGAGGCCAACCAGCACCAATGCCTTAAGTAAGAATCCGAAAATTAGCCAGCCATAACCCACAATCAGGACCCAGACCATCGGTTTTTGCCAGATTGCGCGATGGTACCAACCGGCTAATCGCCAGGCGTGTAAGCCAGTTTGCAATAGTGCCAGCGTGGCAACCAAGGCTAAAACAACAGGATTTACGCTGGCTTGCAAATAAACGTCGGCTATCGCGAAGACCAGAAACAGCCCCAAACTCCAGCGATCTACCAGTGGATTATTCCGGGTAACAAAACCATTATCGATACCACGTTCGATAAACATCGGCATGACGCGCCTGCCCAGCGCAAGTATCAAACCAACAATCAGATAAAAACCAGCATAAAGACCTACGGCTACTCCCTCTGGCCACAGGCCGAGAACCCCAACATGGAAAGCCAGACTGGCCGGAATAAATAGCGAAACTTTGCCAACAATCGGCAGTTGCGCCCACTGTTTGACCCGAATAATGGGTCGCGTAATCACGAACAACAGCCCCAACAAAAACAGAAGTTCAGCGAATACTGAGCCAAGGTAGCCGTAGCCTGCAAAAAAGGGCAAAACCCTGGCGAGCAACCAGATACTGGCGAGCGCTAACAGGGGATAGCCGGTGAGGGTTGTGACGTTTGTCCAGTTGCCAACGGCCGTTAGCAAAAATCCTGCGACTACCGCTAAACCAAAGCCAAAAATCATTTCATGGGCGTGCCAGCTAATAGGCGGTAATTCAGGGCTTAGGGTTTGAATATCTAAGGAAAAAATACCCAACCAAATTAGCATCAACAATAGGGCGCTCAGGCTTGCCAAGGCAAAAAATGGACGGAACCCCAATTGTAAGAAGGCATATTTGTTGGTCGATGGTGTTTCGATATTAATCATGGCGTTCTTTCCTTTTAACCTCGGCCCTTCCAGGTCGAGGAGCATGTTCGTTTCAGATACGGTAGAGCACGTTCCATATAGGTATCGTCTTCATCAGGGTCAGCAAGATAAATCTCCGCTTCGGGCATTAGGTCTTCCAGCCACATAGCCTTGAGTTCGCTGCGCTGTTCAAAGGGGGCAAGCTCCTCAATGAATTGGCTTACGGCATTGGCGTCAAAACCCTTGTTTCTGAACTGATGAATGATACTGGTGGCTTCTTTTTTGAGCAGGGTGACCTTGGGGGGGTGTCCCGTGGCGATAAGCAAAAAAAGAGTCGCGATTGAAGCGTTATCAGATTGCCCCTTGGTCACGCGTACCCACTCCTTCGATACCAGTTGGTCGAATCCCCCAACCTCTTCTTCCAGACTTTCTCTGACAAAGTAGAGCCCGGCTTGGTCACCAAAAAGAAACTCAACCGGTTCGTATTGACTCGATTTCAGGGTGGGTAGATTGGCTTTGACGAAGTGTTCCATCGACGATTCAGCCAGTTTCCGGAAGTCGTCAGGTGCGGCAGTTAGAGCGCTATTGAATTGGGTTTTCTGTGGTTTGAATGACGTTTTACGAACAGACGTAACCAACTTAACGAAATCGGATTTGGTGGGGAACCCCAAAGGCTCCTTCCCTACATACCAAACCAACATCGCAGAACTGATGATTTCTTCGGCGGTGTAGTCCTCATATTCCTTGAAACTAGATTTAAGTTGCTTTGCAATCCAAGTGGCAAAATCGATCAGTTTTTGGGTTTCAAGTCGGGTTGACAGCATTTGCCGGTATTCAGACAAACTGATGGGTGAGGCAAAAGTGAGGTCGTCGATAAACCGTTTTTCTTCGGCAGGATCAGCCTGACGTTTCATCAGATGTGTATCGAGGGGAAGCGCATTCAGGCGCTTGAGCATCTCTGAACCACCTCTTGAGTGTGATAGCAGAGAGTTATCCCGGAGCGAATGGGCGGCTACCAGCAGATTGGAGTCAGATTTGTCCTCAAGATAAAGGCTAATCAGATTCACCATCCGGGTTGCGGCGGTTTCAAGGCTCGTGTGCAGATAGGCGGTGCCAAAATGGTTGGCGATTTGAACGATCCCTTTGGGGCCATCCGCCTTAATTTGCTTGAGGTGGTGTTCCGTCAGAATGCTCTGTTCAACGCCATAAGCTAAGGTCTGTTCAAAGAACGATCGACCATCAACCGTGGCAATCGAGTGCTGTGGTATTGCCATATCAGAGTGCGGATTCTTCGTCGTCTGCAGCGTGTTCAGCTGAGCCTTGCTCAGGGATTGGTTCATTCAGGGCAATCATGTGCCGAATCATGCGATCACGGATGGTGACCACCAGTTGTTCGAAGGTGTCGGTCAGTTCATAGCGCAGTATCCACGCCGTTTCCATCCAATCGTGATCGGAAATTTCGGCGCGTGACTGCTTGGGCCTAGCGCTTTGGATAGCGTCACCATCATGAAGTGCCTCATCAATCTCATCAATTTTTTCATTGAGCCAAGTGATTGATTTCACCGCCATGGTTTCAGGAATAGTGAAGTCTGTTTCCAGTTGACCGGTGGTGGCGAAACTGAGGATTTCATCGATACGATGGGCAAAATAATCGGCTAGAACATTAAGCCCTTCCTCTTTTTCACCAATCGCTTCGAGGTATTCAATGGCCATCGATTCATCACGGTAAAAAATGGCGTTAATCATGCCCGTAAGTCGATCATTACCTTCTTCACCATAACGAGATTCCAAAACCACCGCATCAGCAAATTGTTCCGGCGTAACGACCATGTTGATGATTGATTCACGGGAACCATCAAATTCGCGCATGATGGCTAATAGGTCTTTGGGAGCCACTTCATCGAGTAAGGCCACCAGTGCCTTATCGCCTTCGGTGTCAGCGATTTCCGCCAGTGCCTTCTCGGCACCTAGAAGGTCACCGGCAAGAATGAGTTGAGACGTTTTGATTACGGCGGGATGCGTCATGGAGCTATCCAATGCTTAATTTAGGAATACTTGGCGGGAAATTTGGGCTGAAAAACTTAGGCGGCATTTAGGCGGTATGGGAGTCAAACCCTTGCTGACTTAACCAGTCAGCGCCAGCCTCGCCCAAGTCGCTGAAGCCATCTTCATCATCCTCGTCTTTTTGGCGATCAAATTCATCCCGTTCTTTTGCTGCAACCGGGGCGGTTTTGCTGTGGCACCGCAAATACTCAATTGCGGCGGTGGCGACCATAAACTGATCCCCCCCCGCTGCGGCCAGAACCTTCTGGACCATTGGTTTTGCCCACTCTGCCAATGACAGTGAGGAGGCAATTGAATCCCACGTCGGGAAATCGCCATCATCGGGTTCGCACGCAATGGCACTAACGATCAGGGCTGGATTGGTAAAGGTAAAGGCGTCAAAAAAAACCGGGGCGACCATCTCAGGTGCGAACTCGATCATCTGCAACAACGCATCCAGTTCTTTTCGCTTTTCCTTGAGTCGTGCGGTCAATACCGACTTACCTTCTGAGTCAGAAACTAGGTCATCAATCTCTTCGCTGTAAGTCGAAGACAGTTCTTCAAAATGGTTAGATTTGTTCATTTTTGAATCGCTTTTTCAATGATGTTTTCCCAGATTTTCGTGGCTACGGGAAGTGGTGTGTCAATCAGGCTGCGTTGCCGCGTGTCGTCGTAGGATTTTCGGCGGATTTCATCAGCCAGCACCTCGTAGGCTTCTTGTGCCTCACGAAATTTCTGTGCCGCGAGTGGGTCTGGATTTCGATCAGGATGAAACTGGGATGCTTTTTTTCGGTAGGCCGATTTAATCGTGTCCACCGTAGCATCTGGGGCGACGCCCAGTTGAGCGTAATAGTCTTTCATCGGTGCTGGGTTAGCCTTTGTTGTGGTCTGTCTTCAAGGGAGCGAGTTTACTCTGGAAAGTGGCCCGACACGCTGTACGCCGGGTGCAATATTGATAACGGTATCGTTTAACAGGACTGTTCGTGATGATTGCTGTTGGAATTTTTAAAGCCAAGGCGAACTTGGGAAATTTGGCAAAAGCCGCAGCAGGGGGCGTGGTTGTTTGAACAGCAGGCCGATGATTACACCGAGTCAGCGCTGGATGCGCTGGTACAAGGGCCAGTCGTTGCGCCCCGGTGGTTATCGGTTGAAGTTCTGAATGTATTACTAACACTCGAAAAACGAGGAAAGTTAGCGGTAGGAAAATCACTGGATCGGATCAAACTATTGCAGCGCTTGCCGGTACGCCTTGTCGATTCTGATTCGTCCATTTTTGAATTACATGATCTTCTGCCCGTTACAAACTGACCAGCTACGACGCGCTCTATCTGGATGCCGCGTTGAATTTAGGCCTGCCTATCGCCACACGAGATACCGCCTTGTGTTCAGCAGCTAGAGAAAGCGGGATTGGGGTTTGGGCTAGTCCGTAGGAACGGTGATTACGCCGCCAACCTCATCGGTTGAACGGCAGGAAGTCCTCTTTGTTCCGCTCCCCATAATTCCCAAGCAGCCTGCATTTCGACCCATACCTCTGGGGATGTTCCAAGCCACGCAGAAAGACGTAGTGCCATATCAGCCGTTACTCCGGCTTTCTGGTTCAGTATCTTCGACAACATAACCCGTGAAACGCCAAGTTGTTCTGCGGCCATCGTGACGGTCATGCCTTCAGGAATCCACTCTTTCAACGCTTCGCCCGGATGTGCCGGATTGTGCATTCTGCTCATACTCATTACCCCTTTTAGTGATAGTCCTGATAATTCACAAGGATGGCATCCTCGCCTTCAAACAGGAAAGTGATTCGCCAGTTTCCGTTGACGGTGATTGAGAAATGTCCCGCAAGATCACCGGTAAGCGGGTGCAAGCGCCAACCCGGTGCAGCCATGTCATCCGGAATCTTTGCCTTATCCAGCATCGAAAGCTGAACACGGAGTTTTCCGGCATGGTGAGGCTGAATGCCCGCTTTGCTACCGCTTTTGAAGAAAGCTTCAAGGCCTTTGTGAATGAACGACTTAATCATGGGTAAATTGTAGCCTGTAAATTGTCAGTTATCAGCCAAGTCTGTACTGCTTTTTACCCCTTCAACTTGGCAAACGCCGCAGCCATGCTGCCGCCGGCGGGCGGTGGTGAGGCTTTAGGCATTTGGCGAGGCGCTGATGAGCGATTGCGTGAATTGTCCGACGATGCTGAATCACGGGGTGCAGGAATTTCATCCGTTAAACGCATGGTTAAGGCAATCCGCTGACGGGCAATGTCGACTTCCAGCACTTTTACTTTGACGACCTGACCGGCTTTGACGATCTCGTGCGGGTCTTTGACAAACTTGTTGGCGAGAGCTGAAACGTGAACCAGCCCGTCTTGATGCACGCCAATATCTACAAACGCGCCAAAAGCAGCCACGTTGGTGACCACGCCTTCGAGCAACATGCCGGGGCGCAGGTCTTTGACGGTTTCAACGCCATCGGTAAAGGTGGCGGTTTTGAATTCCGGGCGAGGGTCACGGCCGGGCTTTTCGAGTTCTTTCAGAATGTCCTGCACCGTGGGTAGACCGAAACGTTCATCGGTATAACGACTGGGTTGAACTTTGCCCAAGGCCCCACTTTGTCCGAGCAGCTCTTTAAGCGGTTTGCCGATATCGACGAGGATTTTTTCTACGACTGGATAGGCTTCCGGGTGAACCGAAGAGGCATCCAGCGGATTATTGCCTTGAGGGATACGCAGAAACCCGGCGGCTTGTTCAAAGGTTTTATCGCCCAAGCGTGGAACTTTTTTCAGGTCGTCACGGGTTTTGAACGCACCGTTGCTGTCTCGGTAGGTGACGATATTGGTGGCGATGGTGGCATTTAGGCCTGAAATCCGGGTGAGGAGGGGGATGGAGGCCATATTCACATCAACACCGACGGCATTTACGCAGTCTTCAACCACCGCATCGAGACTCTTGGCGAGGCGGGTTTGCGACACGTCGTGCTGGTATTGGCCAACGCCAATCGATTTTGGATCAATTTTGACCAATTCTGCGAGTGGATCTTGTAGTCGACGGGCAATCGATACCGCACCGCGCAGGGAGACATCGAGTTCCGGAAATTCTTTGGCGGCTAGTTCCGAGGCGGAATAGACGGACGCACCGGCTTCAGACACTACGATTTTGGTGAGTTTGAGTTCAGGGTGTTTGCTCATCAGTTCCGCGACCAGTTTGTCGGTTTCCCGGCTGGCGGTGCCGTTGCCAATGGCGATTAACTGAACGCTGAGTTCTTTACAGATGCGGGCGAGGGTATTGAGCGAACCATCCCAGTCACAGCGCGGTTCATGTGGGTAAATGGTGTGTGTACCAAGGACTTTGCCTGTGGCATCCACAACTGCCAACTTGCAGCCGGTACGGATACCGGGATCGAGGCCTAGCGTGCATTTTGGGCCAGCAGGGGCTGCTAGCAGTAAATCTTTAAGGTTTCTGGCAAACACATGAATCGCGTCTTCTTCTGAGCGTTCACGTAATTCATTCATCAATTCAACTTCCAGATGCAGGAAGATTTTGATCTTCCATGCCCAGCGTACCGTGTCGTTGAGCCATTTGTCGGCTGGGCGACCCAAGTCTTTGATACCAAATCGCACGGCAATGCGTTGTTCACAGGGGTTGGCAATGTTTTTCGGGGTGTCACCAGCCAGTTCGGAATCGAGTACCAAGCTGACATTGAGAAAACCTTCATTACGACCCCGCAGCAGAGCGAGGGCACGGTGCGACGGCATGCTGCCCGCGGCTTCCGAGAAGTCGAACCAATCCCGGAATTTTGCCCCTTCGTTCTCTTTGCCTTCAATCACCGTCGATTTAACGTGGCCGTGATCTTGAAGGTAAGTGCGTAGCGTGCCAAGCAGTTCGGCATCTTCCGCGAACTTTTCCATCAGAATCTGGCGAGCACCATCCAGAACAGCTTTGGTGTCGGCAAAACCCGCGTCGGTGTTGAGATAGGCTTGCGCCTCGGTTTCTGGGGTCAGTGTGGGATCGGACAAAAGTGCTAAGGCCAAAGGTTCGATACCCGCTTCACGGGCGATCTGGGCTTTGGTACGGCGTTTTTGTTTGTACGGCAGATATAAATCTTCTAGCCGCTGTTTGGTTTCCGCTTGCAGGATTTCAGCGCGCAGTTCAGGTGTGAGTTTCCCTTGTTCCTCAATGCTGGCAAGGATGCTGGCACGGCGGTCTTCCAACTCGCGTAAATAGGTCAAGCGCTCTTCGAGGTTACGGAGTTGCGTATCGTCCAGTCCACCGGTGGCCTCTTTCCGATAGCGAGAAATAAAGGGAACCGTGGAGCCTTCGTTCAGCAGTGTGACTGCGGCATTGACTTGAATCGGCTTAACGCCGAGTTCTTCGGCGATCTGGCGGGCAATTTGGGCTTCGGTATTTAGATTAAGGTCAGACATAGAGAGGAGTTAGGGGTGAATATTTTTTTGTATTATTCGAGCAGGTTGCGCTAGCGCATTTGAGCTTCAATGCTGCTAAATAAGTTGTCGTAAATGTTGATAAGCGCTTCGCGATCAGCACTACCTTTTACCCATTGTCGGGATCTGACCATGGTAATGGCTTGTTTTTCGATTTCAGAGAGGCTATCGACGCTGACAACGTGACCATGGAGTATTTGATTGGCATCGGAACGTGCTTTCTGAGCCAATGCAACCAGACTCATTGAGGATTCCATGGAGGTTGATCCTTGCCCAATGGCTGTCGATATTTCGCGTACTTCGTGGGCGGTACTTGCTGCGCTCCCTAATTCTGCACAAAACTGATCTGCTGTTGTCGTTGATGCCATTACTGCCTCCGAAAGGCTGGTGACATGACCTGTGGCGGAATCCATTGCAGCGGTCATCGCACCGATGGCTTCTGCAATTTCTTCGGCGGTACGCTGGGATTGGTCAGCGAGTTTGCGTACTTCATCGGCAACGACGGCAAATCCTCGTCCTGCCTCTCCTGCACGAGCAGCTTCAATGGCGGCATTCAAGGCAAGTAGGTTGGTTTGTTTGGCGATCCCATCAATTCGCCCTGTCAGGTTCCGGATAGCACTGGCTTTTTCCGTCAAATCCTTGATCGCAGTGACACCAATTTGTGCCGAGGACTGAGCGCTACTTAGCACACTGGACATTTTCTGGGCTGCATCGGATAGGTGTAGGGTGGTTTCAGCAAAGGTGCTGGCGAGAGACTCAGAGCGGGTGGCGTTGACTCCAACATGTTGTAAAGACTCGCTAACATGTTTGATCGCCATCGAAAGCCCGTTCTCAGAACGGAGGAAAATTCGGGAGAGCAGCGCTTCTCTGGCGACAGATTCCTGAACGGCCTCCATCTGATCGATGAGTACCTGCATTTTTTCAAGTACGGCTTTAAAGGTACCGTGGAGGCCTGTCATTTGTAGCCGCCGCCAAGTCCGTCCCTCTGCATTCGCTTCTAGGCCCCCCACAATTTCGCGAAAGGTGGTTTCTGTTTGGTCCAGTACGGAGTTTAGGTTGGCACGAATTTCTTCGAGTACCGGCGACTGGATGGTTTGAGGGAGTCGTCCAACCAGTTCCCCTCGGCCAGTCGCTTTCAGTAGCAGGTCAATGCCATCCAGGGAACTGTGGTCTGAAGCAGGGTTCTGGCTGAAAACAACAATCATCCCGAGTAATAAAAAGGGAAGCGCTGCCCATGTTTGCCAAAAAGAAGCGCCAAATCCGAAGGCAATGAGGACTAAAACAAGGATGCGCCGGTCAAAGTGAGAAGATGAGTGATTCATATTGGGTATTTGCAGAAGTCAGGAGATCAACAAGAACTTTGGTGCCAGCGGTAATGGCATCCCGTGCGCCAGCAGCTTGTTCAGCTTGCAGCATTTGTTGGTAGACCGGTGCAATAGCTTCAATGGCGCTACGTTTTGGACAGCGGCGCACCGATGTGTACCCCACTATTTCACCGTTATGTCCAAAATCAGGGGTGATATGAGTAAAAACCCAGTAATAACTACCGTCTTTGGACATATTTTTCACATACCCGAAAAACTCTTTGCCCGATTGAATGGTGTCCCAAGCAAGTTTGAAGGCTGCTCGTGGCATATCAGGGTGCCGGATGATGTTGTGCTGGGAACCCAGTAGTTCCGCTTCTGTGTAGCCAGAAAACTCAATAAAAATTGGATTGCCGTAAGTGATGATGCCTTTTGAATTGGTTTTGGAGACGATGAAGTCCGTCTCCCGCATGATGCGTTCCACACGGGTGGGTGTTATCGCACGCTTCATTCGCTAATTCCTCCACGTCAAATTCATTAGGGGCAATAGTAGGGGCAGAGCGGGCTGGATTTTACCAGTCTGGTGCAGAAAGTTAATGGGTGACTCCATTTGAGCGCGGTGGCTTCTTGGGCTGTTTGTATTGCTTGAATACAGTGCGCGCGTCTTGCTCCGCCCGTTCTAGCGTACAGATGGTTGGGTCGTCGTCGTGGCCACTGAAAAAATCATCGGCTTGAGCGCGCATCACGATGTCAATCGCCACCTGATCTTCAAGAGTATAAATTTCTGTCAGCAAGGTGCTGACTTCATCGAGAAATTCTTCGTAGCTCATTGGTTTTACGCCCATGCGTGCACCTTTTTGTATTCGTTTAACAGGGCTTGGTGGAGCGCGCAGCCTTCGATATCCAAGGTGGGTGATACGAGGCCAAAGAAGCGCACGTCCCCATCAATCAGATCGGTGGCCATGTCGAGCGTATCTGTGCCATAGAGGCTTTCAAGCGCTACTTCAAAAGCATTCGCATCTTCCATGTCCAGCAGCGTTTCGATGCACTGATACACCCGGCGACGGCTGGCATCAAGCTGTTCGAACTGGCGAATCCACTCGCAACCATCACGAACCCCTTCACTGTCACCAATGGCCAACGCGAGCAGGGTTTTCAGTTCGCCAACACGTAAATCGGCCCAGATGGAACCTGCGTCGGGGGCTAAACCAATCAAGGCAGCAACTGGGCGCTCGTCCGCGACATTATGTTCATTGAGCGTGTCGAGCAACACGGTGCATTCGTCGTCTTCGAGTTCGCCAAGATTCAGAATGGCGGGGCGAACCAACGCACCCACGCTGTTGTTTTCCCATTCCAGATCATCGGTGGGGTAAATCTCGGAAATACCGGGCACCAGAATACGGCAGGCGTAAACCCCCAGATGGTCAAAGTCGGCGACATAAATTTCGTAACCATCGGCATGGATACAATCCATCAGCCAATCGTTGTCGTCGGTGGTCGTGCCGTTTTCGGTATCGGTGAAATTCCAATCAACGAACTCAAAGTCAGCATTTTCATAGAGGAAATTCCAATGAATCAGGCCGCTGGAGTCGACAAAATGGATTTCGATATTCGGGGTGCTGGCCACATCTTCTAAATCGAAGCTTGGGGCAGGGAAGCCATCCAGTGCTTCCAATGCGCGACCTTGCAACAGTTCAGTCAGCGAGCGTTCGAGGGCAATTTCAAAGCGGGGGTGCGCGCCAAAGCTGGCAAACACGCCTTGATCCTTGGGGTTAAGCATGGTCACGCACATCACCGGATACCTGCCGCCCAGCGAAGCATCTTTCACCAAAATGCCAAAACCCGCATTACGCAGCCCGGCAATACCGGCGGCGATGGCTGGGTAACGGGCAATCACTTCTTCAGGAACGTCAGGCAAGCAGATGCCTTCGGCGATGACCTTGAATTTAACGTGGCGTTCCAATACTTCAGAAAGCGCTTGGGCACGAGCTTCCGCTGGGGTATTGCCGGCGGACATGCCGTTACTGACATACAAATTACTGATGATATTGACCGGGAAAAAGACTTCTTGGCCGTCACGCTGGCAAACATAGGGAATGGCGCAAATGCCGCGTTCGTAATGGCCGGTATTGATGTCAACCAATGCACCTGACGGGATTGAACTGTCCGGGTTGTAAAACGCTTGCAGTTCAGGGGTTAACAAACCGCTTGGCCAAATCTCATCGTCTTCGATGGGAAACCAGCGTTCGCGTGGGTAATGGGCAAATTCGCGGTTGGCTATTTCGTCGCCGAGGTAGTAGTGGTTCCAGAAGTAATTGCAGGACAAACGCTCGAAAAACTCGCCCAAGGCGCTGGCGTGAGCCGCCAGCCTGGTCGCCCCTTTGCCATTAGTGAACATTAGGTGGCAGGCGGTGTTACGAACATGCACTGACCAGACGTTATCCACCGGATTCAACCAAGAACATTCCTCGATCTCGAAACCTTTGGCAATCAACTTGGCTTGAAGGGTGTTAATCGTATGTTCAAGCGAGGCATCTTTGCCGGGGATAAAGTGTTCAGCGGTAATGGCTTGCATCAGAAGTGTCCGGCAAAAATGGAAGGGGGCGCAGTGTACGCTAGATACGCTATACCATGCCGCCATGCGTCCAAAACCACCGCCTAATTACCTCGCTGGATACCCTGTTTCGCTGGTTGAGCAAGTTCAGCAATTGATTGAACAGGGGAACTTGGCGGATATTCTTCTGAAAAAATATCCACGGACTCATGCGGTGCGTACTGACAAAGCGCTGTATGACTACGTGCATGAGATTAAGGCAGAATATTTGCGTAATGCAGGCCCGTTGAGCAAGGTAGCGTTTGACAGCAAGTTGCATGTTATCCAGAGCGCTTTGGGCACGCATACGACGCTGTCGCGGGTGCAGGGTGCGAAGCTGAAAACCAAGCGCGAAATCCGCGTGGCAACCGTGTTCAAAGACATGCCTGCCGAGTTTTTGCGGATGATTGTGGTGCATGAGCTGGCGCACATGAAAGAGTCGGCCCACGACAAGGCTTTTTATCAGCTGTGTCAGCACATGGAACCCGACTACTTCCAGATCGAATTTGACCTTCGGGCGTACCTTTGTTACCTAGAAAGCGTTCGGTAAGAAAACAACAAAAAACCCGCTCTAGAGCGGGTTGTTTGTACTAGCTGTTGGTGCCCAGGAAAGGAATCGAACCTTCACACCTTACGGCGCCAGAACCTAAATCTGGTGCGTCTACCAATTTCGCCACCTGGGCAGGTACAACTTAGCGAGGCCGGATTATAGCCCATAAGTCCTCAGATTGGCAGTGCTGGTATTATTTGGCAGCCTCTTAGGACTTTAGATATGTCAGTTAATCATTATGAAAACTTCCCCGTTGCCTCTATTTTGCTGCCGCGATACTTGCGTCAGCCGATGGCGACGATTTATCACTTTGCACGATCTGCCGATGATATTGCTGATGAAGGTGATGCGCTTCCAGAGGAAAGGTTGTCTGCGCTGGGCGCCTACCGAGCTGAACTAGATATTTTGGCTGCCGGCCAGCCCTCGATCCATCCTTTATTTCAGGCATTAGCAAAAACAATGGCTGATTTTGATCTACCCCTAAGCCCGTTTTATGAACTCATTTCAGCTTTTGAGCAGGATGTTCAACAAACTCGCTATGCTGATTTTCAGGAATTGCTGGCCTACTGCCGTCGTTCAGCTAACCCAGTGGGGCAGTTGGTTTTGCACTTAACTGGGCAGGCTAGCCAACAGAATTTGAAGTATTCAGACCATATCTGCACGGCTTTACAACTGATTAACTTCTGGCAAGATGTGGCGATTGATTGGAACAAGGGGCGGGTGTACCTACCGCAGAGCGAGTTGGCCCTTTTTGACCTGACGGAGACAGAGATAGCTGCCTTTGCCAACGGTGACACATGCTCGCCTCGCTGGCGTGATTTGATGCGCTTTCAGACCAAGCGTGCGCGCCAGTTAATGTGTGCGGGTGCGCCGTTGATTGAGGTGTTACCGGGGCGGTTGAAGTGGGAAATCCAGCTTACGGTGATGGGTGGTTTGCGGATACTTCAAAAACTGGATCAGTGTGGCGGAGATATTTTCCGTAAACGCCCGGTATTAACGCTAAGGGATTGGTGTGGGATGTTAGTCAAGTTGGCTCGGTCACACTTCAAGCGTGACCGGCGTTGGCTTCGTTAAACGCTGATTAAATCCAAGCCACGAGAAAGATCATTTTGCAGGTCTCCCAAGGCTTCTAGTCCTACCGCCACCCGTAATAAACCATCCGAAATCCCCGCAGCTTGACGAGCTTCAGGGCTGATTCGGCCATGAGTCGTTGTTGCTGGGTGGGTGATGGTCGTTTTGGTATCACCTAAATTAGCGGTAATCGATAGCAGCCGACAGTGATCTACCACGCGCCAAGCAGCATCTTTGGTGCTTTGGGTTCCTTCACCTTTGACTTCAAATGACACAATAGCCCCGCCTAGCGTTTGCTGTTGCATGGCCAGTGTGTGTTGGGGGTGAGAGGGTAATCCGGGATAAAAAACACGCGTCACTTTGGGGTGGTTTTCCAGCCAGCTTGCCAGTTTGAGGGCTGTTGAAGATTGTGCTTCCATCCGAATTTTCAGGGTTTCCATGCCTT
>JBEGTT010000100.1:0-4392 GCA_041179245.1 Pseudomonadota bacterium | reverse complement strand
GCCCTTGGTATCCCCGCGCTGCCCCTGTCAAAGCAACAAACTACTGAATTGGTTGCTTTGCTGAAGAACCCGCCAAAAGGCGAAGAAGCATTCTTGGTTGAACTGATCACCTTCCGCGTTCCAGCGGGTGTGGATGATGCTGCCAAGGTTAAGGCTGAGTTTTTGGCCAAGGTTGCCAAAGGTGAAGAAGCCTGTGCCCTGATTTCCAAAGAAAAAGCAACTGAACTGCTGGGCACCATGCTCGGCGGTTACAACGTCAAACCATTGATCGACCTGCTCGGCTGTGCCACCTGTGGCACCGTTGCCGCTGAAGGCCTGAAGAAGACCCTGCTGGTATTCGACTTCTTCCACGATGTGGCTGAACTGGCTAAATCTGCCAACGCTACCGCTGCGGCGAATGCTAAAGCGGTGATGCAATCTTGGGCTGATGCCGAGTGGTTTACATCACGTCCAGAAGTGCCTGCTTCACAAAAGCTGACCGTATTCAAGGTCACTGGCGAAACCAATACCGATGATTTGTCCCCAGCGCCTGACGCTTGGTCACGTCCAGACATCCCATTGCACGCGCTGGCCATGTTGAAGAACCCACGTCCGGGTATCGAAGCTGACGAAGCCGGCTTACGCGGCCCAATCAAGCAACTGGAAGCGCTTGCCGCTAAGGGCAATCTGATTGCTTACGTCGGCGACGTAGTGGGTACTGGTTCTTCACGCAAGTCAGCCACTAACTCCGTGTTGTGGTTCACCGGTGAAGACATTCCTTTCGTGCCGAACAAGCGTTTCGGTGGCGTATGTCTAGGTTCCAAGATTGCTCCAATCTTCTTCAACACCATGGAAGATGCTGGCGCGCTGCCGATCGAACTCGATTGCAGCTCAATGGACATGGGCGACGAGATCGAGCTGAAGGTTGATGCAGCTTCTGCCAAAGTGACGGCACTGAAGAACGGCGCTGTGATCGCTGAATCACAACTGAAAACCGCCGTGATCATGGACGAAGTGCGTGCCGGTGGCCGTATTCCACTGATCATCGGTCGTGGTTTGACCACTAAGGCGCGTGAATTCCTCAAGCTGCCACAAAGCACCTTGTTCCGTCTGCCACAGAACCCTGCTGATGATGGCAAGGCTTACTCACTGGCCCAAAAGATGGTCGGCAAGGCCTGTGGCGTAACTGGCATTCTGCCCGGCACTTACTGCGAGCCCAAGATGACCACCGTGGGTTCACAAGACACCACTGGCCCAATGACTCGCGACGAACTGAAAGACTTGGCTTGCTTGGGCTTCTCAGCTGACTTGGTCATGCAGTCTTTCTGCCACACCGCCGCTTATCCAAAGCTGGTTGACGTCAAGATGCACCGCGAACTGCCCGCCTTCATCTCCACGCGTGGCGGTGTTGCACTGCGTCCGGGCGATGGCGTGATTCACTCATGGTTGAACCGTCTGCTGTTGCCTGACACTGTCGGTACTGGTGGCGACTCACACACTCGTTTCCCAATCGGCATTTCCTTCCCTGCTGGTTCTGGCTTGGTTGCATTTGCTGCAGCCACTGGCGTTATGCCACTGGACATGCCTGAATCCGTTCTGGTTCGCTTTAAGGGCAAGATGCAAGAAGGCATCACCCTGCGCGACTTGGTTAACGCCATTCCTTACTACGCCATCAAGGCAGGTCTGCTGACGGTTGAGAAGAAGGGCAAGAAGAACGTGTTCTCTGGCCGTATTCTCGAAATCGAAGGTCTGCCAGACCTGAAGGTTGAACAAGCATTTGAACTGTCTGACGCTGCTGCTGAACGTTCTGCTGCGGCTTGTGCTGTTGCGCTGAACAAAGCGCCAATGGTTGAGTACATGCGCTCCAACATCACCCTGATGAAGTGGATGATTGCGGAAGGCTACGCCGATGCACGCACGCTGAAGCGTCGTATCAACGCTATGGAAGACTGGATTGCTAACGGCACGCTGTTGAAGGCTGACGCTAACGCCCAATATGCTGCTGTGATCGAAATTGATCTGGCTGAAGTGACTGAGCCAATTCTGGCCTGCCCGAACGACCCAGATGACGTGAAACTGTTGTCTGAAGTGGCTGGCGCGAAGATTGATGAAGTGTTCATCGGTTCTTGCATGACCAACATCGGTCACTTCCGCGCTGCTGGTAAGGTGCTGGATGGCAAGACAGACATCCCAACTCGTCTGTGGATTGCTCCGCCAACCAAGATGGATGCCCTGATCCTGACCGAAGAAGGCTACTACGCCACCCTCGGCAAGGCCGGTGCCCGTATGGAAATGCCAGGTTGCTCGCTGTGTATGGGTAACCAAGCGCAAATCCGCAAGGGTTCTACCGCGATCTCTACATCGACTCGTAACTTCCCGAACCGTCTGGGCATCGACACGCAGGTTTACCTGAGCTCAGCCGAACTGGCCGCCATGTGCGCGCTAGCAGGCCGCATCATTACGGTTGCGGAATACATGGAACAGATAAAATTGGTTAACGCCAAGGCGGCTGACGTGTATCGCTACATGAACTTCGACCAGATTCCAGCGTTTGTGGAAATCGCCAATACGGTTGAAATGTAAGCATCAATCCTGACTTCCCGCGCAAGCGGGAATCCAGCAAAAAGCCCTCGCCGGGAAGCTGGCGAGGGCTTTTGTTTACTACGTCGACAATTTTCACTACGGCAAAAGCGGCAATCCAAGTTCTCTGAGAAAATCGTTGTGCCTGTTTTTCGCAGACTCAATTTTTAGCGCCAGCGATTCCAGTTCGTTATGGGTCGCCTGTAAATCAATTACCTCTTCCTCCTGCGCCGTGCTGATGTAGCGAGAGATGTTCAGGTTGTAGCCCTCTTTCTCGATGCGCTCCATCGACACACGCATGGAATAGCGATCCTCTTCTTTGCGGTACTGATAGGTTTCTACAATTTTCTGAATATCGTTAGGTTCGCCATCTTTTCCTTCACGCAACCGGTTCTGTCGCTTGCCTTTCTCGAAATGCTCGGCGGCGTTGATAAACAGCACGTCGTCGGGCTTTTTACATTTCTTCAACACCAGAATGCATACCGGAATACCGGTAGAGAAGAACAGGTTGGCAGGTAAGCCGATCACCGTGTCGATATGCCCGTCTTTCAGCAGCTTGGTACGAATGCGCTCTTCTGCACCGCCACGGAATAAAACACCGTGGGGCAGGATAATAGCCATTACCCCCTCTGGCTTCAGGTAATGAAAACCGTGCAACAGAAAAGCGAAGTCAGCGGCAGACTTAGGCGCTAGGCCATAATTCTTGAAGCGCATATCCTCGCCTTGCGCATCGGTCGGTTCCCAGCGGTAACTGAACGGCGGATTAGCCACCACCGCATCAAACTTCGGCATCCGGGCCGGGTTCATCTCGCGCAGCATGTCCCATTCATTGAGCAGCGTGTCGCCGTGATAAATATCGAACTCGGAATCCTTCACCCCGTGCAACAGCATGTTCATCCGCGCCAAGTTGTAGGTGGTGATGTTTTTTTCCTGCCCAACAATCTTGCCGATGGTGCCCCCCGCTTCCTTCATGCGGGTGCGAATGTTCAGCAACAGCGAACCAGAACCGCAGGCAAAGTCAAACACGCTGTCCACATGCTTTTTCGGGCCGGTTGAGGGTTCCTGACTGTCCAGCGTGACAATGCCCGACAAAATGCTGGAAATCTGTTGTGGGGTGTAGAACTCGCCCGCCTTCTTGCCGCTACCCGCCGCAAACTGCCCAATCAGATATTCATAGGCATCGCCCAGCGTGTCTTTGTCGGTGGAGAATTTTTCCAGCCCATCAGCAATGGCCTTAATGACTGTGCAGAGCATGGCGTTTTGCGCGGTGTAGCCCTTGCCCAGTTTTTCCGAATTCAGATTGATCTCGGAAAACAGCCCGCCAAAGGTGCTGGCAAAGGACTCGTTCTCAATGTAGTCGAAGCCTTTTTGCAAGGTGTGCAGCAATTCCCCGTTTTGCGTGCGTGCCATCTCCGCGATGCTGCCCCACAGGTAAGCGGGTTGGATCACGTAATGCGTTTTGCGACGCATCTGTTTCTCGAACTCTTCAGTGTCGTCGGGGTTCTGCGCGTACCACACGGCCAACGGTGTGCGGCGGTCGCCGCCGTCCTTTTCCTTATCCAACTTGGGGAAATCCGGTCCCAGCTCCTTTTGTGCCGCCGTTTCGTAGTTGTCCGACAGATAGCGCAGGAAGAGGAAGGACAGCATGTAATCGCGGAAGTCGTCCGCGTTCATCGCGCCGCGTAAGGTGTCGGCGATGCCCCATAGGGTGTTGCCTAGCTGTTTTTGGTCAAGTTCAGTCATTAGGTTGTTTCCTGTTCTTGCGTTTCTGGCAGCAGGTCTGGATTAAAGGGATAGAACTCCAGAAAGTCTGCGAGTATTTTTTCAAAATGT
>JBEGTT010000099.1:0-5469 GCA_041179245.1 Pseudomonadota bacterium | reverse complement strand
TCGCGGATTTTATAGGTTATTTTCTCGTTGCGCAAATCTGGTTCTGCACGGAACCCTTGTTCCAACAGGGTTTTGCAGACACTTTCGGCGTAATCAACGTGTTTTTCAGAGATGCTCATTACCATGATCTGGACGGGGGCTAGCCACAGCGGGAGCGCGCCAGCGTGGTTTTCAATCAGGATTCCGATGAAACGTTCCAGTGAACCCAGAATGGCACGATGAAGCATCACGGGAACTTTGCGCGTGTCGTCACCGGCAACATATTCGGCACCCAGTCGGCCAGGCATCGAGAAGTCGACCTGGATGGTCCCGCACTGCCAAGAGCGACCAATGGCATCCTTGATATGAAATTCAATTTTTGGTCCGTAGAAAGCACCTTCTCCAGGTAGCTCTGTCCATTCCAAACCAGAAGCTGTTAGCCCTTTGCGTAGGGAATCTTCCGCTTTATCCCAGACTTCATCAGAGCCAACCCGACTATCAGGCCGTAGCGCTAATTTCACCGCAATATCGGTGAAGCCGAAGTCAGCGTAGACTTTTTTTACCAGAGAATTGAAGGCGGTGACTTCCGATTCAATCTGTTCTTCAGTACAGAAAATGTGGCCATCATCTTGCACAAAACCGCGGACGCGCATCAAGCCATGCAAAGCGCCAGTAGGTTCGTTGCGGTGGCATGAGCCAAATTCGCCATAACGGACAGGCAATTCGCGGTAAGAGCGCAGGTCAGAATTAAAGACTTGCACATGGCCCGGGCAATTCATTGGCTTGACGGCGTAATCGCGGTTCTCTGACGAAGTGGTGAACATGTTGCTCTGATAGTGTTCCCAATGACCGGATTTTTCCCACAGAGATTTGTCCAATATTTGTGGACAGCGGATCTCCTGATAGCCGTTATCGCGGTATACCTTGCGCATGTACTGTTCGATTTCTTGCCATATTGCCCAGCCCTTGGGGTGCCAAAACACCAAGCCTGGGGCTTCTTCCTGCATGTGGAATAGATCGAGGTGTTTGCCGAGCTTTCGGTGATCGCGTTTTTCAGCTTCTTCCAGCATGGTCAGGTAAGCCTGCTGGTCTTCCTTTTTTGCCCAAGCGGTGCCGTAAATGCGTTGCAGCATTTCGTTTTTGGAATCGCCGCGCCAGTAAGCGCCGGCAACTTTCATCAACTTGAAGACTTTTAATTTGCCAGTGGAAGGAACGTGAGGGCCGCGGCACAGGTCGATGAAATTGCCTTCGCGGTACAAAGAAATCGTTTGATCCTCAGGAATGGCGGAAATTAGCTCAGCCTTGTAGCTTTCGCCTTGTTCTTTAAAGAACACAACCGCGTCGTTGCGTGACCATTCTTCACGCGTAATCGGGATGTCTTGCTTGACCAATTCAGCCATGCGCTTTTCGATGGTCACCAGATCATCTGGCGTAAAAGGGCGTTTGTAGGCGAAATCGTAATAAAAGCCGTTTTCAATGACTGGGCCAATGGTGACCTGTGCATCAGGAAACAGTTCTTTGACGGCATAAGCTAGCAAATGAGCTGTGGAGTGACGAATCAGCTCAAGGCCTTCTGCGTCTTTGTCGGTGATGATCGCCAGCTGCACGTCACTAGAAATGGTGTGGGAGGTGTCAACCAGTGTGCCATTTACTTTTCCGCCGAGTGCCACACGAGCAAGTCCGGCACCAATGCTGGCTGCAACTTCAGCGACCGTGACAGGGTTTGCAAATTCCCGTTGAGAACCATCAGGTAAGGTAATAACTGGCATATCAATTTCCTCAAGCAAAAAAGCCCAATGAGTTGAGTTCATTGGGCTTTTTTATACTGTCTTTGGTAGGCGATACTGGAATCGAACCAGCGACCTCCACGATGTCAACGTGGCGCTCTAACCAGCTGAGCTAACCGCCTAATGCGAAGCGCGCATTATAGGTAGGCAATCAAAAAAAGCAAGCCAGAATGTGCGGGAGAGCGATTATTCTGTGCGTTGCTTTTCGAGCATCTTGGCGTATTTGCAGAAGCTGTTGAAACAGCCGATGAGGATATGTACCAAGCCCGGGATGCCATCGCGGAATCCCTGACGAAGAAAATAAAACTTGAAAAACCGTACTGCTGGGCTTAGCAGCAGTTGGATTGCAGTGGCTTTTTTCCCTTTTGCTAAGGCTTCTTCTGCAGCGAGGGATGTGTATCGATTCTGTTTAGATAAATAACTATCGATGGTTTCTGCCGAATCATGTAGCAGATCACCCGATAGCTGACCAACCGCGCCATTCACCAATACTTTTTCGTGAACTTCATCATCTGACCAGTGGGCAAAACGACGATTAAACAGACGCAGACTCCAGTCAGGATAACCTTCTCCATGCCGTAAATATCGGCCCAGAAATTTATTACAGCGGGGGAAGCGATAAGCCAGATGAGAAGGTTGGGTCGCGAGTAATTGAATGATGCTAGCTTGCAAATTACCACTAACCCTCTCGTCAGCATCTAGGCAAAGCACCCAATCATTCCTAGCTTGTTCAACGGCAAATTGCTTCTGAGCACCAAATCCCAACCATCTTTGCTGAATGACTTTGGCGCCAAATTGTTCTGCTATTTCAGTGGTGTTGTCAGTGCTGCCGGAGTCCACCAGCACAATCTCATCTGCGAAAGTAGATACACTGGCGAGGCAAGCTTCAAGCTGGCGCGCTGCATTAAGTGTTATTAGCACCACGGATACAGGGTTCGTGGTTTTTTCAGTGGAAGTATTCACCGTCTTTTATAATCTTGCGCTTTAAAAGGGTTGTCATTCTAAGCTGATGCACATTCTGCTGGTCAAAACCTCCTCGTTGGGTGATGTCATTCATAACTTGCCCGTGGTGAGTGATATTCGCCAGCATCTGCCTTCTGCCACGATCGATTGGTGTGTTGAGGAAGGATTTGCCGATATCCCCAAGTTGCATTCCGGTGTCGGTCAGGTCATTCCCGTTGCTTTTCGCCGTTGGCGGAAAAGTTTGTTGAGCCAAAGCACATGGCGAGAAATTGGCAACTTCCGGCAGCAACTAAAAGCGCATCAGTACGATTGGGTTATTGATACACAGGGCTTGGTCAAAAGTGCACTCATCACGTGGATGGCGAAGGGAAAACGAGCGGGTTACAGTGCCGATGCCGCCCGTGAGCCGATGGCAGCTCGTGCCTATGATGCCCAGTTTTTTGTGCCTAAAACGTTGCACGCGATTGAACGCAACCGTCGCCTTGCGGCTGCCACGCTCGGTTACTCGATTACCCCCGAACTAAATTACGGTATTTCGGCCTCCTATTTTTCTGCCGATTGGTTGCCCGTTGATCTGCCCTACGTTGTCTTACTCACCGCCACCAGCCGGGATGACAAATTGTGGCCGGAAGATCACTGGATAAGGCTTGGGCAACAACTTCAACAAGCCGGTTTGCTGGCCATACTTCCCGGTGGCAGTGATCGTGAACTAATGCGTGCCCAACGCATTGCAGCCGCTATTCCTAATGCCATTGCGGCACCCCGGTTAAATATCGCTGAACTGGCTGGGCTACTGGCTGGTGCGCAAGCAGTGGTGGGTGTTGATACAGGGCTTTCTCATCTTGCTGCGGCCCTTGGAAAAACCACTATTGCCCTTTATACCGCCACCGACCCCGGACTGACGGGCGTGTTGGGAGGGGTTGGAAATGGAAGATTTCGTAATCTGGGTGGAAAAGACACCGTGCCTACGGTCGACAACGTGATCCAAACCGGCCAAGCCTTGGGGGCATGGTGAACATGGTTTTGGCTCGTTGGCTATATTGCCTTGTGCTTTATTTGGCTGTTCCTCTGGTTTGGTTGCGCTTAATTCTGCGTACCCGAAAACAGCCGGCTTACGGTGAATACCGCTGGGAACGCTGGGGTTTTTATCCCACCAAGTCAGCAAGTAAGCCACTAATTTGGGTTCATGCAGTTTCCGTCGGTGAAACCCGTGCAGCCGAACCGCTGATTCTGGCACTGCAGAAAACGTACCCGGACTACGATATTTTGCTCACAGGGATGACCCCTACTGGACGAGCAGCGGGACTCCAATGTTTTGGCCCCGGAACTCAAACCGCAGGCCGGGTATTTCAAGCCTATTTACCCTATGACTACCCGGGTGCGGTTTCCCGCTTTCTCCGACATTTTCAGCCCCAGTTGGGTTTGCTGATGGAAACTGAACTTTGGCCCAATCTCATGGCGAGTTGTAGCCAAGGAAAGATTCCTGTCGCTTTGGTTAACGCCCGTTTATCTGAACGGTCAGCGCGGGGGTATCAACGGTTTTCGGCGCTGACCGAACCCGCCTTTCAGAAACTGATGTGTGTCGCCGCACAAACTGAGGCGGATGCTAGTCGTTTGCGCGCATCGGGGGCGCCGAATGTAACGGTGTGTGGCAATCTAAAATTTGACGTCACCCCTGCCCCGGAAAAGCTGGCCTTGGGTAAGGAATGGCTCAAGCAAATTGGGCTTAGTTGCGGGTTACGTTCGCGCCCCGTCTGGCTCGCGGCGAGCACGCGCGAAGGTGAAGAAGCTGACCTGCTCGCAGAGCACCGCGCTATTTTGGCTCAGCGACCTGACGCACTCTGTATTCTGGTTCCTCGGCATCCACAACGTTTTGCAGCGGTGGCAGCTTTGGCAACAGAAAGCGGGTTGAAGGTGGCGCATCGTAGCCAGCAACTTCCTGCGACGGATACTCAAGTCTGGCTTGGCGATAGCATGGGGGAAATGGCAGCCTATTATGCGGCGTCCGATATCGCCATCATCGGTGGTTCTTGGCAGCCTTTAGGTGGGCAAAATCTGATTGAAGCTGCCGCGTGTGGATGCCCCGTCGTCGTCGGTCCACATACCTTTAACTTTACCCAAGCCACAGCAGACGCGATTGCCGCCAACGCAGCGATTCGACTGGCTGATACCTCCGCCATTGCGCCCACGTTATTAAGTTTTTGGACCCAACCTGAGCAACAAGCCACCATGCGCTCGGCGGCTGAAAAATTCACTGCACAACATCAAGGTGCAACCCAGCGGATTCTGGCAACCATCGCCGGTATAATCCCGCCCCTTCACTGAACTCTGACACTTACCGGACGCGTTATGGAAACCGGCTTACCCGCTAAAAACACCTCTCCCCTAACCACTGAACTCGCGAAGGCTTACGAGCCTGCCGACATTGAAAAACGCTGGTATCCCCACTGGGAACAATCCGGCTATTTCGATGCGGGCGTAGACGCCAGCAAGACGGATAATTTCTGCATCCTGCTGCCGCCGCCGAACGTCACCGGCACGCTGCACATGGGCCACGGCTTCAACCAGACGATCATGGATGCGCTGACCCGTTACTACCGGATGCGTGGCCACAACACCTTGTGGCAGCCGGGCACCGACCACGCCGGCATCGCGACGCAGATCGTCGTCGAACGCCAGCTCGACGCGCAGGGCATTTCGCGCCACGACTTAGGTCGTGAAAAATTCCTCGAAAAAGTCT
>JBEGTT010000098.1:0-27771 GCA_041179245.1 Pseudomonadota bacterium | reverse complement strand
CGTACATGGTAGGCTTCAACCATGGCACCCAAGCGTTTACAGGTGGCAATCGCCTGCAGTCCGGCCACGCCGGCACCGATGACCAACACCCGCGCTGGGCGAATGGTGCCCGCAGCAGTGGTCAGCATCGGGAAAAACTTGGTACAGCGTGCCGCAGCGATCAAACCACATTGATACCCCGAACAAGCGCCTTGGGATGACAACGCATCCATGCTTTGCGCCCGTGAAATTCGGGGCAACAACTCCAAGGCAAACGCGGTGATCTTGCGTGCGTTTAAGGCGGCCAGTCGGGCTTTGTCTTCATACGGTTTCAGCAAACCAATCAGCACACAGCCTTCAGGCAACAAAGCAATTTCTTCCAGTGACGGCGGCGTAACCCGCATCACCACATCCGCTGCCGAATAGGCCTCGGCCAAACTCGCAGCCACCTGTGTGACACCATAATCGGCATCCAGAAAGTGGCTTGCGATGCCAGAACTTTGCTCAATACAAAGTGTTGCACCGAGGTCAGCAAATTTTTTGGCAGTATCCGGCACTAGGGCAACCCGGCTTTCGCCGGATTGTTGTTCCCTAGCCACCGCAAGGGTCAGCGGCATGGTGGGGTTCTCCTAAGAATGTTTTATGTTTAATTAAATCGCGCCATGCACTTCACGTTTGGCGTTATTGGTCAGGGTTAAAGCTTCTTCGATGGAAACTTCAGGGTAAGCAAATTTTTCAGACTTTAGGGCTTTGTACAAGGTCACTACCTTGTCCGCTGCGCCCTGACCCTTGAAATCGCTTTTTTCCAAACCGACCATATCAATCAGTTCATTCCAGGTCATACCTTGCACCAAGGGAACAAACACGAATTTGAAACCATTAACGGAGCTGACAAAGGTATTGGCAATATTGACGGTGTACAGAATGGTGATCGTATCCGCATTCAAATCCGCACCGAATTTCTCCAGCACCATCGGTAGATGCTGAAGTTGATCCATCGAACCACTCAGTAGTTTCAGGCTGTCACCTTCAACCAAAACAACCCCTTGCTTCAACACATGGTGTGGCGGCTTGCGACGGCCTTGTGCATCGGCTACTTCGCCTTCTTCAAGGACGAGCTCACCACGATAAGCCGCCCACTTTCCATCTGCAGACACTTCTTTAAAGTTGGCATTAAAGAACAGCGGTTCGTATTTTTCTAATGACATGTTATTTCTCCCATTTAAAAATTTTTAAGCAGCAATAAACTCGAAGACATCCGCATTGATGATTTCAAGACCGATCTTTTTGCAATAGCGGACTTCTTTATCGGTAGGCTCATTGATGAAGACCCAGCCAGCAGGCTGCGCCGAGTTGTAAATAATGTCGGCCATGACCATGCGTTCGGTGTCGCGGTTTAAACGCATGCCCAGTAGCAAATACTGTTTGCCTTTACGCAAGGACTTAACCTCTGGTGGAACGGAAAACCCGCCCATCAACTCGGTAATAAAATCGACGTAATCCGCATCCGAAGCGATGTAGTTAGCTTCTGGCCGGGGAGAACCCATGGGTTTGTACAAAATGGGATGAGCGACATTGATGGTTTGGCAAGACTGATATTTCTCGCCGTCCCAGAAATTCAGCTTGTAACGCAGGTCAGTGCCAGCAATCCGCGCAATCCCGGTAATCAATGTGTGGGGGACCGCCAAGTAGGAATCTTGAAGCTGGGTATCACGATTGATATCGATCACGTAGGCCGGTTTGATGGATTTCAACCAATCATGGACGGCACCGCGCGTCCATTCCGTTTCACCGTAGGTACGGGTCAGGAATTTGGTAATTGAAGCCCTGCCGCGTTTCAATTCGATGTTCATCGCCGCACGCGAAAATTCGTACATCAACTTGGGAGACATGGGTTTGCCATCGTTCATGGCATAAATCAGCGAATTGCTGTCGGCAGGAATGGGCGCACCCGTTGCCACGTTTTTGACATCGGCCAACACGCCAGGCCCAAGGTAAGGAACGATGCTTCCATCTTGGAGTCCCGCCATCAATTTCGTACGAAGTTCTGGGGTCATGGATTTGCTTTCCGGTGGAGTCAAGTGAATACCACCCCTTTCAGCAAATTCCACGCCCAAGCAAAAACAGTTTTAGAACATATAGTTACAAACAAGCCGACTGCAAAATGTCAGATACCAAACAGAACAAACTGCGGGGTATCTGACATAACGTTTAATGATGCGAAGCAATGACAGAATTGACTTTACATTCACAACCTAAACGGCAGCAGAGCCGGTCTGTCGCTAAAACTGAAAGCGTACTGTGCCGCCCCTCTTCAAGCGCCAACCCCTGCACCACACCGACGGTCAGCACATTGGCTTGATTGGCCACCATGGTCATTGGCTGAATTTCCTCTTTCAATACTTCAGGAATTTCCCCCAGCTCATCAACTAATAGACCAAAACACACTTTGTCATTTGTCCGAAGCACGATGATTTGCCTTGACGATTCAGTCACGGGTGCATCTGGCACTAGTAAACGCTGGAGATGCAAGACAGAGATCAAGCTACCCCGATACATTTTGACGCCCGCCACCAAGGGGTTATTACCGCCAAATGCTGGCGTAATTCCAGTGATATCAATCGCCTCAACGACATTAACGGCCGGAATCCCCAGCCACTGTTTACCGACATAAAAGGTGGCTATTTCTACCCGCTCACCAACAGTACCCAAGCGGCGAGTCCGTGCCTCTGAATTCGACGCTGCAGATTTTTTCACCGCATGGCCTTTGGCACCGGCTTCGCCCAAGGGGAAAGCACACAAGGCCAGCACATCATCTTCGTGCCCATCGCTGGTTTTGTACTCTCGATACCCCGCTGACACCGCCACCCCAAGGGCGTAATAACGGCCCGCATATTCTAGGATGCTGGATTGACGGCTTCCTTTGGACAAGTGCCGTAGTGATGCTTCCAGTGGGAATTTTGCCCCGACTTTAAAACGGTCATCCGCACTCGAAACAATCGTTCCATCGCGATGCAAAAACAGCGCAAATGCATCTTTGACCGGATGATCGGTCTGATCCACAGGTAAGGCGTCATGCAACATGGCTGAAAACTGGGGCTGACTATCAAACACCACCCCAATCCCCCCCACTACCGCCCGGTCTTCGGGGTGCTGCACCGCAGCCGCATAAATATATGTTTCTTTATTTCCGTACAGTTGTGAGGGCACAAAATCTGAAACCATGTAACCCTGCGTATCGGATAGCGCCAATGTTCGTTCAACCCAATTGCCACTTAAACGAGTCCCCAATAGATTGGCCTTATCAGATTTGGAAACACCAACCACCACACCCTGTCGATCAAACAAAATCAAGCTGTCGTAAACCGTATAAAGACCATTGATGTACGACAAAATTTCATTACACAGCCGCTGATCTTCTGCAGAAACAGTGCCAGAAAGTACTCGCCGGAAAGTCGCATTCAGCGCCCACCAGCGGCTGTCATTCGCTCTTTCATACAAATTTCGATCCATCACATCAATCGCAAAAGCCGCTTGAGAAGTACTTTGCTGCAACAAAGCCGCAACCACGGTTTGGTGCAAATTACCAATCGACTCTTCAAAAACCGCCTGCGTTTTGCGCCCTGTATTTGAAATTTCCCACAACAAGGTTTTGGCAAAACCTGCATTCCCCTGCCCTACTTCAACCTGGCGAACAGAACCATTCCAGACTGAACGATTCAGGTCTTCCTGAATACGCTCCGCCTGCAGCGGAATCTGCCTCAGGCTGTCCGAAAACAAGGTTGGGTGTGACATCACAGCAGAAAGCACATCAGGCTCAAGATTTCCCAGCAACGTCGTATTAATTCGTTCGAATGCGTACTCCAGTGGAATCAACCCCACACTACGCCAGCCGGGGCCTGAATACCCTTGATAACCATGCGGGGAACAGGTCATCGCCAGAAACTCTCTCCCGGCAAAACGAACCACATCCCCATTGGCTTCAATAATATTTTCAGGAAGCTGAGTTCCTACAGGCAACTGGATTGATGAAGATGTCGCCACCACCATCCCCTCTTGGGTCATCGTGGCTAATAGCGTGCAATCCTCAACCGAAAGCAGATTGGCAAAAACTCCCTGCATTTCATTTTCCAGCCGGAAAACTAGGGCTAGTGTGCCAAGAAACTCGCCTGACTTGCTTTGTACCCGGTAGGCGTAAACCAATTGCTCCCCGCTAGGCAAGAAGTCCGCTTCACCAAAGTATTCAACATAACTTCCACTGGTTGAACGTACCGTATCCAAGACAGCGTGTTTGGAACGTTCCAACTTGTCGGCAATCAACCGAGCCCGGACATGCCCACGGGCATCGAATAAGATAATGTCCGAATAGACGGAGTATTTTTTGACGTATTCCTGAAACCGCGCTTCTAAAGTGGCGCGTTGCCCATCATTGCCTTCTAGAAAATTCTGGACGTCATCATCAGCCGATAAGAACCCAATATCCGCCGTTCGTTCAAACAGGTTTCTCACCAGAATATCGATAGAGATTTGTGCTTTAGCGCGTAAATCAGACACCGCTTTACGGCGAGTTTCTTCGCCCAAGTGGGTCAGTAAATCACCCGTTAAGGCCTGAAAAGCCTCGCGGGTTCCCGACATTTCAGCCGCCGCCCCGGTCAACTGCCCCAACAGCACCAAAACATCCCAAGAACTTTGCAACTTACCCAAGCCCTCTCGGTAATCTTCTACACCGTGCATGAACCGAATAATCCCAGCTAAAGACTCTTGAATATTGATTCCTTTATAGATTGGCACGGCGGTCTCCTCTTATGTAGTAAGGGGTGAGTACGCAAGAAATATACCAAAATCATCAATTGCTGTTAAACCCTGTATTCACGCGGATTGCATCATCCAGAACACGCAAAGCATCACTATCAATACTCACAAAATGTAAGGTTCGACACAGGGAAATGTTAGGCTGAAACCACCTATGACAAATCCGATACTAAACACGAGCCAAGACAACGCCCTTTGGGTGCAATGCTGGCGTGACCGCCAAACTGACTTTCACCAAAATTTAACCAATCCCCTGTTGATTGAATTTTGGCCGGCGCTCCACCTTGCATTGGGGTCTCGGATTCTGGTCCCTCTGTGCGGAAAAAGCCTTGACATGATGTGGCTGCTAAAACAAGGTCACCAAGTGGTTGGAGTTGAGCTTAGCCCGGTGGCCGTACGGGCCTTCTTCAAGGAAAATCACTTACAAGCCACTCAAGTTCAGGCCGGGAAATTAACGCGTTGGGTGTCCGGTAATCTGACTATTTTTTGTGGTGATTTTTTTGCATTGACCGGACAAGACCTTGGCATCATCGATGCGATCTTTGACCGAGCAGCCTTAACCGCCTTACCCGAAATCTTGCGCCCGGCTTATGTGGCCCAACTTCAGCTATTAACACCGCTATCCAGTGCACTGATGCTGATGACCACCGAAGATCAAGATGAGGATGAGTTAGCCGCTGACGCTTTAGAAATTTCGACTGAAATTGATGACCTATTTGGTCTCAACTCCCACATTGAACTGACACACGTTGAAACCACCGCTGACTCGAATTCAGCAACCCAATCGACCTATAAAGTCTATCGCATCACCAGTGAAACAAGTCTGAATCCTCAGCCACAACTCACATTGTCGACAATGTGACATCCACCACACCACCGATCACCAGATACTCGTCTTCGCCTTTCAAAACACCCGGCAGCAGATTGCAGCGGAAGAAGATTTTGCTCTGCGGCACTTGGACCGTGAGAATGTGATCACCAAATTCGCAAGCTCGTTCGCGGTTGGCGGTGAATGAATTGAGGTTGTTGAGCAAAATGGTCTGCCTGCCATTCTGACCTTTGGCGAGCACTTCGTGGTCATCAAGGCGATTCACCCCTCGGTACAAAGTCACCCATTGCTGTTCTGGTTGTGTCCGCAATAACTGGAACTGACAAAAGGTATAGACCAAATCTAACTGGGCCTCTAGCGCATTGGTGCCATACAGGCCTTGAGCACGCATTTCAAGATACCGCAAGTAAGCATGGCTTTGATGATCCCGTAGCGATTCCCCGTGATAACGCGGGGCAAGGCCAAAACGGGATTCAACCCAGCCTTTTAATGCGGCACCTTCACGACTATCAGAGTCAAAACTCCATCCCCGAATCGTCCGAACATAGTTGGCTTTAGCCCGACTTTGCCGCACTTCCGTCAAACCAACCTCCTCAGGCCACTCCAGCCGGAAATGCACGGTGAGGTAATCCTGAAACACCGTCGCCCATTGGTTAACCGAAACTTCGCGTAACCGACGAAAGAGATCTTTATGTAATTCAGCAACACCATCAAGCACCAAGGGAGAAGGTGAGCGCTGGAAGGTCAAGCTCCCCAATATCACCGCAGGTAAATTGCATCGGTTAATTGGCAAACGCGCTTCACGAGGCAATGACGCATTGTCGACAGCCCGACAAACCGAAGGGCTTTTGTCGTATTCAAAAGCCCGCAAATTTTCACCGGCGGAATTATTAGTCATTAAGTATCAATGCATTAGGAGCATTTAGGTGGGCTGGCATGCTACATGCAGTAGAGGAGATGGGACTCTTAATTCAACCCCATTGCAAATCGACTGACAGATTAAGGAGATTACACCATGGCAAAACTGCGTCAATGCGCCATTTATGGCAAAGGCGGGATCGGCAAGTCAACAACCACGCAAAATCTGGTTGCTGCTCTGGCTGAATCTGGCAAGAAAGTAATGATTGTTGGCTGCGATCCTAAAGCCGACTCAACCCGTCTGATCCTGCACAGCAAGGCACAAAACACTGTAATGCATTTGGCTGCCGAAGCAGGTTCTGTTGAAGACCTCGAACTTGAAGACGTGATGGCCATCGGCTTTGGCGGTATCAAGTGCGTTGAGTCAGGTGGTCCAGAGCCAGGTGTGGGTTGTGCTGGCCGCGGCGTTATCACCGCCATCAACTTCTTGGAAGAAGAAGGCGCGTATGACGAAGCTCTTGATTTCGTGTTTTACGACGTGTTGGGTGACATGGTGTGTGGTGGTTTCGCCATGCCAATTCGCGAAAACAAGGCACAGGAAATCTACATCGTTTGCTCTGGTGAAATGATGGCCATGTACGCAGCGAACAACATTTCCAAGGGTATCGTGAAGTATGCGAACTCAGGTTCTGTCCGTTTGGCCGGCCTGATTTGTAACTCCCGCAATACCGACCGCGAAGATGAACTGATCATGGCACTGGCCGCTCGTCTGGGCACCACCATGATTCACTTCGTCCCACGTCACAACGTGGTTCAGCATGCCGAAATTCGTCGTATGACTTGTGTTGAATATGATCCAACCCACAAGCAGTCTGACGAATATCGCCAACTGGCACACAAGATCGACACCAACACTAACTTCGTGATTCCTACTCCAATCGAGATGGAAGAGCTGGAAGAGCTGTTGATGGAATTCGGCATCATGGAAGCAGAAGACGAATCTATCGTCGGTAAGTCTGCCGCCGAACTGGCTGCTGCTGCATAAAGTTTGACCAGAGCCGACTCTGTCGAGTCGGCTCGCCTCCCGAGCATTTATTGAACAGTGGTGCCGTGCACAAATAGATGTCGGCACAACAAAAGGAGTCAAGCATGACAACGCTCACCCGCGAAGAATCCGTTGCCCTCATTGCTGAGGTGCTGGAGATTTACCCTGAAAAGGCCAAGAAAGATCGCGCCAAACACTTGATGGTTAACGACAAGGAACTTGAGTCGTCCAAGAAGTGTATTACTTCCAACCGTAAGTCGCTGCCAGGTGTTATGACCATGCGCGGTTGTGCTTACGCCGGTTCCAAAGGTGTGGTTTGGGGCCCAATTAAAGACATCATCAGTATTTCTCATGGCCCAATCGGCTGCGGTCAATATGCCCGCGCTGGTCGTCGGAACTACTACGTTGGTACCACCGGCGTTGATGCATTCTGCGAAATGAATTTCACGTCCGACTTCCAAGAGAAGGACATCGTGTTCGGTGGCGATAAGAAACTGGCCAAACTGATCGACGAAATCGAAATGCTGTTCCCTCTGAACAAAGGTATTTCTGTTCAATCAGAATGCCCAATCGGTCTGATTGGTGACGACATTGAAGCCGTCTCTAAAAAGGCTGCTGCCAAGTTGAACAAGCCCGTAGTTCCAGTGCGTTGCGAAGGTTTCCGTGGCGTTTCTCAATCGCTAGGTCACCATATCGCCAATGACTCTGTACGCGACTGGATCATCTCCAACCGTGATGGACAAGCCTTTGAAGGCACTCCTTACGATGTTGCCATCCTCGGTGACTACAACATCGGCGGTGACGCTTGGGCTTCTCGTATTCTGCTCGAAGAAATGGGCCTGCGCGTTGTGGCTCAGTGGTCTGGTGATGGCACGTTGGCGGAAATGGAAAACACGCCAAAGGTTAAGCTGAATCTGCTGCACTGCTACCGTTCCATGAACTACATCAGCCGCCACATGGAAGAAAAATACGGGATTCCATGGATTGAATACAACTTCTTCGGCCCAACCAAGATCAAGGAATCACTGCGCAAGATCGCCTCGTACTTTGATGACACGATCAAAGCAGGTGCTGAAGCCGTTATCGCTAAATACACACCGATGATGGAAGAAGTGATTGCCAAGTACAAACCTCGCCTTGAAGGCAAAAAGGTTATGTTGTACGTCGGTGGTTTGCGCCCACGTCACGTTGTAGGCGCTTACGAAGACTTGGGCATGGAAGTCGTTGGTACCGGTTATGAATTTGCCCACAACGATGACTATGACCGCACGATCCACGATGTCAAAGACACTACCTTGATTTTCGATGATGTGACCGGTTACGAATTCGAAGAGTTTGTTAAGGCACTGAAACCTGATTTGATTGGTTCCGGCATTAAGGAAAAGTACGTATTCCATAAGATGGGCGTGCCTTTCCGTCAGCTTCACTCTTGGGACTATTCTGGCCCTTACCATGGCTGTGATGGTTTCGCCATCTTCGCCAAGGACATGGATTTAACGCTGAATAATCCATGTTGGGATCTGATGAAGACGCCTTGGAAAACCGAGCCAAAAGACTCCCTTCTGAAGAAGGCAGCCTGAACGCAAGTTCCAGCAAAATCGCCAATCGTTTAGACAACTGACGCCCGTATCCACAGATAGGTGGTGCGGGCTAAGGAGATCAAGATGCAAACCCTAGAGAAAATCAAGCCGTGTTACCCACTGTTCCGCGACGATGACTACAAAGCCACGCTCGCTAACAAAAAGGCACAATTTGAAGAAGGTTATTCTTGCGACAAAGTCCAAGAAACTTTCAACTGGACAACCACTCAGGAATACCAAGACCTGAACTTCAAGCGCGAAGCCCTGACGATTAATCCCGCCAAAGCTTGCCAACCACTGGGTTCAGCCCTGTGCGGCTTGGGCTTCAAGAAATCTCTGGTCTACATCCATGGATCACAAGGTTGCGTGGCTTACTTCCGTACCTACTTCAACCGTCACTTCAAAGAGCCGATTGCTTTCATCGCCGACTCAATGACAGAAGATGCAGCCGTGTTCGGTGGTCAGAAAAACGTCCACGAAGGTCTGGCTAATGCCACTCGTCTGTACGACGCAGAGATGATCGCCATGTCTACCACCTGTATCGCAGAAGTTATTGGTGATGACTTGAACGCTTTCATCGGCAATGCCAAGAAAGAAGGCCATCTAGACAAGGACTTCCCAGTACCGTTTGCCCACACTCCGTCGTTTGTCGGTTCGCATGTCACCGGCTGGGACAACATGGAAGAAGGCATCCTCAAGTACTTCACGCTAAACAGCATGGAAGGCAAGGTTGTCGGTTCCAACGGCAAGATCAATATCGTGCCTGGCTTCGAAACGTATCTGGGTAACTACCGCGTCATCAAGCGTTATCTGAAGGAAATGGATGTCGCTTACACGATGCTGTCCGATCCTGAAGAAGTACTGGACACACCGGCTGATGGTGAGTTCCGCATGTACGCTGGCGGCACAACGATTGATGAAGTCAAGGATGCACCTAACGCCCTGACCACATTCCTACTTCAGCCATTGACGCTGGACAAAACTCGGAAGTACGTCGAAGGTACTTGGAACCACGAAGTACCGAAACTCGACATCCCAATGGGTGTGGAATGGACTGATGCCTTCCTGATGAAGGTTTCCGAAGTCACCGGCAAGCCAATTGCTGACTCCATCACGCTGGAACGCGGTCGTTTGCTGGACATGATGACTGACTCCCACGCTTGGTTACACGGCAAGAAAATGGCGCTCTACGGTGACCCAGACTTCGTCATGGGCATGGTCAAGCTGATGTTGGAATTCGGTATTGAGCCAACTCACGTGGTCTGCAACAATGGCTCCAAGAAGTGGGGCAAAGCCATGGAAAAACTACTGGCCAGCTCACCTTACGGTGTAGGCGCCAAGGTTTATCCAGGTGCTGACTTGTGGCATTTGCGTAGTCTCTGCTTCACTGACAAGCCAGATTTCTTGGTAGGTAACAGCTACGGTAAGTACATCCAACGCGACACCCTACACAAGGGTAAAGAGTTTGAAGTGCCACTGATCCGTATCGGCTTCCCGATTTTTGACCGTCACCATCTGCATCGCATGACCACCCTCGGTTACGAAGGTGCCATGTATGTTCTGACAACCCTGACCAATGCGGTTCTGGAACGTCTGGACGAAGAAACACGCGGTATGGGCACCACTGACTACAACCACGACTTGGTTCGGTAAATTTCATGGCCAACATCATGGTTCGTCAAAACGCTGCGGGAGGTTATGTGTTCTACCTCCCAAAGCGGGACCTAGAGGCGGCCATCAATTCAATTGAGTTCGACACCCCTGAAAAATGGGGTGGCGAGCTTAAATTGGAAAATGGCGGAATCTACTACATCGACCCGATTGCCAAACCTGCTCGTTTGCCGATTTCATTGCGCGCTAAACGATTAGGTGCAGCAGAAGACTGACCCATAACTTTGTAGGAGAAACATCATGGCAATGTTTATTAATCCTGATGAATGCACAGCCTGCGATGACTGCCGGCCTATTTGCCCAACCAAAGCCATCAGTAAAGGCAAAGTATTTTTCACCATCGATGCTAGCAAGTGTACTGAGTGCGAAGGCGAAAACGACACACCAATGTGTGCCAACGTTTGCCCATCTGGCTGTATTTCAGCAGCCTAAGAAAATGCAGTACCGCAGCACCTGAGAGCTTGAAACCGAGCATCTGGCCGCACATCGCCGGGTGTTCCATTGCAGACTCTTTTCAGATCGTTCAAGCGGAGCTAAATCATGGCTGAAACACCTATTGCATCACGTGAAGCGGCACTTCGTATTGCCTTGGCAGCCCGAGCGTTAGACGGCTTGGATGTGCGCGAGTTTGTCGGTGCATTGGCTGAAAAATTTGATCTGCCGATCACCGAAAGCAAGCTTTCTTCGATTACGGTAGAAGATCTGCGCACCATTCTGGCGGGTGACCACGCCGACGAAAACTGTACGGTCGGCGTCAGCCCGGAAGCTTTAAAAGCTGCGGTCCGAATTTTTTGGGGTGAAGGCATTGAAGGCAGTGATTTCCCAACGGCTGAACCCTACACCGACGGTGAAATGCCCGGTTCCATCCGCGTTGCCATTGCCTCAAACAGAGGCGAAAACCTCGACGGGCACTTTGGCTCTTGTGAAAACTTTCTGATTTATCAACTTTCCACCTCTGCCATCAAGCTGATTGCTGTTCGTTCCGCACTGGATGCCGATGCGGCTGAAGATAAAAACAAAGCCCGCGCCGAGGTCATTGCTGACTGCCAGATTGTTTACCTGCAATCGATTGGTGGCCCTGCTGCTGCCAAAGTCGTTCGTGCTGGCGTACATCCGTTGAAAAAACCCAAAGGCGGCCCCGCTCGCGAAATCCTCGCCGAACTCCAATCCCGCCTAACATCGCCCCCACCTTGGTTAGCGCAAATCATGGGCGTTCCTTCCGCTTCGTTGGCACGTTTTGAGGCTGAAATGGAAGATGAAGATGACGAGGTTGAAGCATGATCTTCGACCAAGACCTGCTAAACGCCATCGCTGAGGCCGTTCGAATTGATGCTTCCGCCCAAACGCTACGGCTAAAATTTCCCGGCATTCACTTCACAGAATGCAGTGAAGATGACATTTCGCCCAGAATCCTGCCGACACTTGATGCTGGTGCTTACCTGCTTTATCCGATCAGTGGAAAATCGGGACATTGCCTTGAATTTACTGCTGATTTAGCCAACGCCACCGGCATCGTTGTTGCCGCGAAGGCCGATGAAGAATGAGCTTGCTTCCAGTGACACCAGCACAGACTCATCGAGTTTGTGTGCGGGATGTTGCTACAGCCTCAATTTTTTAACGCACCAACGTTGCGTGCCGGGTGATAGTTGTGTCCGCGCCCATAGCGGTAGACAGATTGATCGTTTCTTCAGCAACAACCCTGATGAAGCAGAAAATTTTGTTGATGATTTGTTTTGGGAGCGGCGCGCTATTGCGGCGCGTTACGCCTCGCTAGAGTCCATCACCAATCTGGCACTTGATCGGGACGAAGTGGTGCGCAGAGTGGTTGCCAGCCGACTACCTCCTAATGAATTAGTTCGCCTGCTCAAAGACTCAGACCGAGACGTCCGCCTTGCTGCCGTATCTCGCGTTCCGGAAAATCATCTGCTCCCACTGATCCACGACCCGGATTATCTCGTTCGAGCCACCGTGGCACGCCGACTCCCTCACGGAAAACTGACCAAGCTCATTCACGACCCTGATCGTGAGGTCCGTAAGGTCGTTGCCCAACGCTTGCCTGCCTTTGCTCTCCATTTATTGGTTAATGACACCGAGCCTGAAGTGCGCGCCCGAATCGCTGAACGTGCGCTACCAGAACTTGCGGACAAGCTACTCGACGATCCTGAATGGTGGGTACGGTTAGCGGCCGTTGCTCAAGCATCACCCAGCGCCTTACTCCCTTTGCTAAAAGACCCAGAACCCGAAGTTCGTGAACTAGTTCGCGAAAGATTACAAACTTTATCAGCCGATTTTCCGGACAAGGAACCCTTATGAGCCAAATCAATGCGTGGGCGGAATACTGTAAAAGCCTGTCGACACCCATTACTGAAGTTTGCGCGCAAGCCTCAGTAGCAAGCGGCCCAACGGCCCTGACAAAAGCGCTCCACGAACAACTGCCCGACTGGCATTTTCGTTATATTTTATGCCGTGGAGGTTGGTATCGGTTAGGTGGTATCGTGAAGTCAGATGGCTCACGTTTTGCCACAGATATTGAGCAGTGGGCTGAGAATGAACTAGAAGTGCGTGACGGTGATTTCACCCATCTTGCTGATGATTTTTCCCATCAGGATCTTTGGGCTACCCGCTTAGTGGGCCGAACGCATTACCTAGTGGCCCCTGCTGGCCAGGGAACCGACAATTTCTTGCAACTGGAAATTGAAGACCTTCAAGAAGTGAAAAGTCATCTTTTATTTGCCGGTGACGATGCTCCGACTTCACTCGAAGAGCTGGTTGCTCCCGACCACGCCCAGACTGGCCAGCCGGTCAGCTTGGCACAGTACGCCCTCCGCCGGATTAGCCATGTTGGAACCTTTCTCGACCGGATGCTGGCTCAATCTGCCGAACCGGCCCCCATCCATCGCATGCTTGCCGATTGGAAAAATAGTAGTGCCGGCGTCGCCAGTGAGTATTACAACCACTGGATTGTGATTATGCGTGAACACCAAGACCGCTACCAACAGTCCATCTTCCGCGCCCAACCTTTTGCTGTCTTAAATGGTGATCCACCTGAGTTTAATTTCACCAACGACACTCGCGAACTGGCGTTACGTGATGCCCTGCTGACCTTTGACCGAGCCGTGGGATACCCGATGGCATGGTACTTCCACATGCTCACCACCAAAGCCGTGCCACACTGGGTTGCTCAAACGGTAGTGGAAGATGCCTTGGGCGGCTTTGCCTACCTGCCAGAAAAAGATATTGAGGTCGTTCGTAACTGGTTACACCGTCCTTATTCTGTCTAAGCTGCCATTAGGAATCTCTTAAAACCAACCAAAATCTTTACGGAATTTTTACGCCAGAACCAACAGAATCATCACTGTTTTTACATCATGTGACGTAGCCTATTTTGGCAACATCACAGGAGACATGAGATGAAACTGAAGCCTAATGCATCAACACAGTACCTACTTTCCGTGGGCGCTTGTGTCACTACCACCCTGCTCGCCACACCCCTTTTGGGCTATTTGGATTTGGCCAACATCGTCATGCTATTTCTGCTGACGGTGTTGGTCATTGCAGTGAAACTAGGCCGAAATCCGGCGATTGTGGCCTCTGTTCTTAGTGTTTTACTGTTTGATATTTTCTTTGTGCCGCCTCGATTTTCCTTAGCGGTTAACAATATTCAGTATCTCGTCACCTTCGCCGTCATGCTGGTGACCGCGCTGACCACTGCGCATCTCGCCGCAGGACTTAAACAACGCGCCCAAGAAGCACAAGAACGGGAACAACGAACTCGCGCACTCTATGAATTGGCACGCCAACTCGCCGGAACCCTCGCCCTAAACCAAGTCATCGAGCTTGCCAGCAACTTCATCCAAGCCCAGTTTCAGGCAAAGGTCGCCATTTTGCCGCCAGAAGTCAGTGACTATCATGGCTCCATTCGGATCGAACCTCACCTCGCCAAAACAGCCCAAGATAGCGGCAAACTGGTGCGTAGCGATAGCATGGGAGCCTTGGGGCTGGCGGCCGTATACGTTCCGCTCAAAGCCTCCATGCGAATTCGCGGCGTATTGGCGGTGGACTTTGGCCCAGACAATCAGGAAATCACACCAGACACTCTGGCGCTACTCGAAGCCCTAGCTTCATTGGTCGCGGTTGCTGTGGAACGCCTGCATTACGTGGACGTGGCCCAATCCACTGAAATGAGTATGCTGACCGAACGGCTACGCAGCTCCATTCTGTCTGCGCTCTCCCATGATTTGAGAACCCCGCTAACGGCGATGGTTGGGCTAGCCGACTCCTTATCGCTAATTAAACCCCCATTGCCGGTACAGGCACTGGAAACCGCGCAAGCCCTTCACGAACAAGCGGAACGCTTAGCGGGTTTGGTCGGTAATTTGCTCGACATGGCTCGCCTTAACGCCGGTCAAGTTACCCTGCGCCGAGAATGGCAGCCGCTTGAAGAAGTGATTGGTGCCAGTATCAAATTGCTCGGTCACGCCTTGGCGCAACACCCTGTACGAGTCAGCTTGCCGCCCGATCTCCCGCTGCTGGAATTTGACGCGGTATTGATCGAGCGCGTGCTGTGCAACCTGCTGGAAAATGCCGCCAAATACGCACCCGAAAGCAGTTCGATTGATTTGGCAGCAATAACACAAGCTGACACGGTGAAGATCACTGTTAGCGACCAAGGGCCGGGATTTCCCGAACAAGGCGCTGAAAACCTGTTTGAGATGTTTGTGCGCGGGCAAACCACCTCTGGCGAATCCAGCAAGCCCGGCACTGGGTTAGGACTGGCTATTTGCAAAGCGATTGTCGAAGCCCACGCCGGCTGCATTTCGGCTGAAAACAAAGCGGAAGGGGGTGCCGTCGTGGCGTTCACCCTACCGCTAGGAAATCCTCCTACTGTTGAGGTTGAGGAAGAAACGCCATGACCGCAATACTCGCCAAAGTGCTGGTGATTGAAGACGAAAAGCCGATTCGCCGTTTTGTTCGCATGGCGCTCGAAGAAGAAAGTTGCCAAGTGATTGAAGCTGAAAAAATGGCGGATGGCTTGGTTCAAGCGGGTGCCAGCAAACCGGATTTAATCGTGCTTGATTTGGGCTTACCGGATGGCAACGGAATCGACCTGATCCGTGATGTGCGCGGCTGGTCGGATGTGCCGATTCTGATTTTGTCAGCGCGCTCGCAAGAACACGACAAAATTGATGCGCTGGATGCCGGTGCCGACGATTACCTGACCAAACCGTTTAGCGTCGGCGAACTCCGCGCCCATGTTCGAGCCTTGCTTCGGCGACGTAATCGTAATGGCGAAACCGCTTCCCCGCTGATTGAATTCGGTGACATTAGCGTTGACTTGTCGCGCCGACGCGTCATCCGCGCAGGCATTGACGTTCATCTAACACCCATCGAATATCGTCTGCTTTCAAACTTACTCGGGCACCCAGGCAAAGTGCTGACACAACGCAGTTTATTGCGTGAAATCTGGGGTCCGTCCTACATCGAAAGCAGTCACTACCTGCGCGTGTACGTGGGTCATCTGCGCCAGAAACTTGAGCAAGACCCCACCCAGCCAAAATACCTCCTGACCGAAACCGGCGTCGGGTATCGCTTTCAGCCCTAAAAGGACTTCCATGGAAACCGCAGCCCAATCCACTCCCCACAAAAAACGCATGGCCACCCTGACCCTAGCCGCTTTGGGTGTTGTTTACGGCGACATCGGCACTAGCCCGCTGTATTCGATCAAGGAAGTGTTTGGCGGCGCTCACCACCCGGTGCCGATTACCCCGGATAACGTGCTGGGAATTTTGTCGCTGTTCTTTTGGTCGCTGATGATCGTCGTGACCTTGAAGTATGTTTCTTTCATCATGCGGGCCAATAACCGAGGCGAAGGCGGGATCATCGCCCTGATGACCCTAGCCCTGCAAAAAGGCACAGAAAACTCTTGGCAACAAAAGGTGCTTATCACATTAGGACTTTTTGGCGCAGCGCTGTTTTATGGGGATGGCGTGATTACGCCGGCCATTTCGGTGTTATCCGCGGTTGAAGGTTTGGGAATTATTACGCCAGCCTTTGATCCCTACATCATTCCGATTACCTTAGCCGTCCTCGTGGTGTTGTTCATCTTCCAACGCAAAGGGACAGCTAGCGTTGGTGCGCTATTCGGGCCGATTATGGTGGTTTGGTTTGCCGTATTGGCTTTACTCGGTGTGATCGGGATTCTTGAAAACCCTTCGGTATTGGCCGCTGCCAACCCGTTTTATGCACTTTCCTTTCTAACCACAAACTCTTGGCTGGGCTTCTTTGCGCTCGGCGCGGTTGTCCTGTGTATCACCGGTGCAGAGGCACTTTATGCGGATATGGGTCATTTTGGCGCTAAGCCAATCCAATACGCTTGGTTAGCCTATGTGTTGCCCGCTTTGGTCATTAACTACTTCGGCCAAGGTGCGCTGCTCTTGGCTGACCCAAGCACCATCGAAAATCCCTTTTACCTGCTATCCCCTGAGTGGGGCCGTTATCCTCTGGTAATTCTGGCAACCATCGCCACCATCATTGCCTCGCAAGCAGTTATTTCGGGCGCGTTCTCGATTACCCAACAAGCCATCCAGTTAGGCTACACACCGCGTTTGGCGATCAAACACACCTCGGATGACGAGATCGGCCAGATTTACCTGCCAGCGATTAATTGGCTGCTACTAATTTCGGTGATTGCACTGGTGATTGAGTTCAAGTCATCCACCAATCTCGCAGCCGCTTACGGCATTGCCGTGACGGGCACGATGCTGATTACCAATATTCTGGCCATTGCCGTTTCCGTCCGCCTTTGGAAGTGGAGTCCGCTACGCGCATTTCTGGGTGCTGCGCCGTTTATCGTGATTGATACGGGTTTTTTCCTGGCCAACTCGGTGAAGATTCCTGATGGTGGCTGGTTCCCGCTGGTTTTTGGCCTCGCCATCTTCATCATTCTGACCACCTGGAAACGCGGTCGAGAGCTGCTTCGCCATCGCTTGGCTGAAGATGCGATGGATCTCAAGGACTTCATTAGTAATCTGTCCTACGGTGGTGTTGGTACGGTTCCCGGGGCTGCGGTATTTATGACTCCCAACCCAGACAGCGTTCCTCACGCCATGCTGCACAGCTTGAAGCACTACAAAACCTTGCACGAAAAAGTGATTATCTTGAGCGTGCGAGTCATTGAAGTGCCTTACGTCCCTGAGTCAGAACGGGTCATCGTCAAACACATCAACGCTCAGTTTTCGCAAGTAGAGGTGCAATATGGTTTCAAGGATGAAACCGATATTCCAGCAGCGCTCATGCACTGCACGCCACAGGGGCTAACCATCGACATGATGGACACCTCATTCTTCCTTGGTCGGGAAACCCTGATTCCGAAGCTGAAATCAGAGATGGCCTATTGGCGCGAACTGATTTTTGTCACGATGTTCCGCAACGCCAGCAGCGCCACTGCCTTCTTCAAGATTCCAGCAAATCGCGTGGTAGAAATTGGTTCGCAGGTCGTGCTCTAAGCACTTTTTTGGTGAATTTAGATGGATTGTCGAAAACACGACAATCCATAATTCATTCATAAACAAGATATTAGCAGTGGCACCGGACTTGCATAGGCTCTATTAAACTTTGGAGCCAAGCCATGAAAACCAGCGAAATTAAAGCATTCCTTGACGAACCGGCCTGTGACCACAACACCAAAGAGAAATCCGGCTGCGCTAAACCCAAACCGGGTGCAACCGCAGGCGGATGCTCTTTTGATGGCGCCCAGATTGCTTTACTGCCCATCGCGGACGTAGCCCACATCGTCCACGGCCCGATTGCCTGCGCGGGGTCTTCATGGGACAACCGGGGAACCCGCTCCTCTGGCCCCAAGCTCTACCGCACCGGGATGACCACTGATCTTTCCGAAACCGATGTCGTCATGGGCAACGGTGAAAAACGCCTGTTCCATGCCATCAAACAAGCTGTCACCAGTTTTCAGCCTGCCGCCGTTTTCGTCTACGCCACTTGCGTCACCGCATTGATTGGCGACGACATGGAAGCAGTTTGCAAAGATGCCTCTGAACGCTGGGGTGTACCGGTGGTGCCAGTGGATGCCGCCGGGTTTTATGGCACCAAAAATCTCGGCAACCGCTTAGCCGGTGAAGCCATGTTCAAGTACGTCATCGGCACCGCTGAGCCTAAACCTGCCCCCCCCCGCGCCGATGGACTGCCCACCTACGACATCAATCTGATTGGGGAATACAACATCGCCGGCGAGTTCTGGCATGTTGCACCGCTATTTGATGAGCTGGGCTTACGCATTCTGTGCACCTTATCTGGCGATTCACGCTTTGCCGACGTTCAGACCATGCACCGCGCTAAAGTCACGATGGTGGTTTGTGCCAAAGCCTTATTAAATGTGGCGCGCAAGATGCAGGAAAATTTCGGCATTCCCTTCTTTGAAGGCAGCTTCTACGGCGTGGCCGATGTGTCCCACGCGCTACGCTCCTTCGCCAAGATGATTGGCGACCCGGATTTAGCTGCACGCACCGAAGTGGTGATTGCGCGCGAAGAAGCCAAATCGAACGCCGCGCTGGAACCTTGGCGGCAACGCCTGAAAGGGAAGCGCGTTTTGCTGTACACCGGCGGTGTCAAATCATGGTCTATCGTTTCCGCCCTGCAAGACTTGGGGATGGTTGTGGTAGCTACCGGCACGAAAAAATCGACTGAAGAAGACAAGGCCCGCATCCGTGAGCTGATGGGTGAAGACGCAAAAATGATCGACGATGGCAGCCCAAAAGCGTTGTTATCGACGTATCACGAATACCAAGCCGACATTCTGATTGCCGGGGGGCGCAACCTTTACACCGCCTTAAAAGCGCGTATTCCTTTCCTCGACATCAATCAAGAACGGGAGTTTGGTTACGCCGGTTACGTGGGGATGGGTGAACTTGCAAAACAACTCGCCATCTCGATTGAAAGTCCGGTGTGGCAAGCGGTCAAAAAACCTGCGCCGTGGGCATCGGTTTGATTACTTGTAGAAATCGGGATGACCTAGCTTGTGACCCCACATATTGAGTGGGAAGAACCTTGTGAAGGCTTCAAAATCATGAACACCCCCTTGGCAGAAAAACCCGAAACGATCGACAACCCACCTGCTGAAGTCGGTTTTTGGCAAGCCTTCTTGTTCTGGCTAAAACTTGGCTTCATCAGCTTTGGCGGCCCGGCAGGGCAAATTTCCATCATGCATCAAGAATTGGTGGAACGCAGACGCTGGATTTCCGAAGGACGCTTCTTGCATGCGCTCAACTATTGCATGGTGTTGCCCGGACCGGAGGCACAGCAACTAGCCACCTACATCGGTTGGCTGATGCACCGTACTTGGGGGGGCATCGTGGCTGGAGGCCTGTTTGTCCTGCCGTCGCTGTTCATCCTGATTGGCCTGTCATGGGTCTATATTGCCTTTGGTGAGATGCCGCTGGTAGCTGGCTTGTTCTATGGAATCAAGCCGGCTGTAACCGCCATCGTGGTTCAGGCTGCCCACCGCATCGGCTCGCGCGCCCTGAAGAACAATGTGTTGTGGGCCGTCGCCGCAGCTTCGTTTGTAGCTATCTTCGCGCTCAACGTGCCTTTCCCTGCCATTGTTGTTGCAGCCGCCGCTATCGGTTACTTCGGTGGGCGGATAGCGCCAAACAAGTTCAAAGTAGGTGGCGGGCACGGCAAAGCCGATAAGTCGTTTGGTCGAGCACTCATTGATGACGACACCCCAACGCCTGCGCATGCTTTATTCGTTTGGCGCAAACTGCTCAAAGTGGCGCTCATTGGCGGCTTGCTGTGGCTTGTACCAATGGGGATTCTAAGCGCCATCTATGGCTGGGACCACACGCTAACGCAGATGGGCTGGTTCTTCACTAAAGCTGCCTTACTGACTTTCGGTGGAGCTTACGCCGTTTTACCCTATGTCTACCAAGGCGCTGTCGATGGCTATGGGTGGCTGACACCGACACAAATGATTGATGGCTTGGCACTGGGCGAAACCACACCCGGGCCGCTCATCATGGTCGTCGCCTTTGTTGGCTTCGTCGGGGGCTACCTGAGTGCTGAAATGCGAGCGATATTTGGCCCTGGCAGTCTTTTTATGGCTGGGGCCGTTGCAGCAATCTTGGTCACTTGGTTCACCTTCCTACCTTCCTTCGTCTTTATTCTGATGGGAGGCCCTTTCATCGAAACAACCCATAACGACCTAAAGTTCACGGCCCCCCTGACAGCAATTACGGCCGCAGTAGTCGGGGTCATTCTGAACTTAGCCCTGTTCTTTGGTTATCACGTTCTGTGGCCGAAGGGCTTCGATAGTTCGTTCGAGTGGGGTTCAGCAGTCATTGCACTCGGTGCCGCAATTGCCTTGTTTCGGTTCAAGGTCAATGTCATCCGCGTCATTGGCGTATGCGCGCTCATCGGGTTCGTTGTGAAGACGCTGCTTTGAAATACAACAACACCATCAAGATTTCAGCCAGTTCCGCTGTGTTGCTTTGCCATATGCGTAGCAAAGCGACAATAGCCTGTTCAAAACAGGCCTACTTTTGTCGTAAGCCACACAATTTGATCGGTCTTTGATCGCGCTATTCGAGGAGATTCCATGGCACAACCTAGAACGTCTGACTGCCCGCTGTGTGGGGCCAAAATTGGTGCAGCCCGCTTGTGGGCAGAAAAAGCAGAATTGATCCACGAAGAACTCGGGGTGTACTCAACCCAATGTCCTTATTGCCAAGGCTATTTGGAAATCAAGAAGCAGGATGATTGTCTACTGATCGGTTATTTGATCGGCAAAGGCGACAACATCCGCTTCGAGATTGCCCTGAGTTTAAAGTTTGAGCAGGCCATTTCAAGCACTCAAAGTCATCTTTAAAAATTACAGAACAACCCCTAGCTTTCTTGACCACCAAGGGGTTAATGCGGGTAGCACAGTCAGCGTCCAAATGACCACCCAAGCGGTTAATGGCATCAACAGGGTTAACTCAGGAAACTGAGCAACGGTAATCACCGCCAGCACCACAGGAATGACCCCAGTTTCACGGACGATGCTCAAAAACAGTTTTTCTTTCATCGCTAGATTAGTCGGCAACATCGACAGCATGACGGCCACGGGTCTAGCAATAAGGATAAAAGCAGCTGAAACCAGCAGGCCTAACAATGCGGTTTCCCATAAATCGCTCAGGGCAACGAACGGGCCAACCATCATGAAGATAGTCGGTTTGGCAATGCTCTCAACCTGTATTTCCATCGTGTGTAAGGTCGTACGAAAGAATGCTTTCCCGTGGTTGTAATTCGCCAGCAGTCCCGCCACAAATGCCGCTAAAAATCCGTTCCCGTGAATCAACTGGGCAAGCAGGAAAGTAACCAAAGGAATCGCCAGAACAATGGCAAAGTCGTAGGTGGTCTCACCGACATCACGTTGGTGATCCCGTGATTTATAGGCTTCATAAGCCGCCATTGCCCCCCAACCGATTAAACCAGCCAGCGTCCCGAACAGGAATTGCTCCCCGAGTTGAATCATGTTGTCGGCGCTAAATAGCCCTGACACCAGTTCGCCCAATGAATCCACTGAAATACCACCGAGAATCATCGCAGCAACCGCCGCTGTAAAAATAGCCCCCACCGCATCATTCAAGGCGCTTTCAGCGACCGAAATACTGGATAAGCGTTTGTACTCATCTTTGAATACCAGCTTTTTCAAGGTTGGAATCAACGCCGCTGGATCGGTGGAACCAATAATGGCGGACAACAAAGCCGCTGTTTTACCGCTTAGCCCTAAAGCCATCAGAATCGGGAACATCACCAAGAAGGTAATCAGATAACCCACCACGGCAATCAGCAGCGTTGGAACAGCAATTTTCACGATGTCCAAGCGGTCCAGCTCATCCCCGCCTCCTTTCAGAATGATCGCTGCCAGCGCCGTACACACCACCACCGACAACATGATCTGCGAGGCAATGGGTGCCAAGGCATCATGCAATACGATGCCCACCAAGAGCTGCAAGGTAAAGTTGGGAAAGTGTGTACCCTCAGAAAGTTTGCTGCATGCCCAGCCAAATCCCAAGAACAAGGCCAAGCACCACAACGAATTGGCGATGGCTGTTTCAGTCCCTCCTAATTGGGATAAATGTTCAAGAATCGCGGGAGCAACACGATTCAACAGGAACGCAACCACAAACAAACCTGCAATTTTTGCGTAATTCATCGTCGGGCTTTCTTCAAAATATCCCGCTATTCACGGGACTACACGCGGGGTTAAACGCTTATTAGCAATTGGCGCACCTGCTATGAGGTTACTGCACAGACCATCATTTGTCGCCTTTACGACACACACAAAAATACTTAACACACTGATTTAAATAGATTTAAAAATTGGCACCTTCCTTGCTGAGATCACACCAGACTCTACAAGGTGACAGTGACATGGCCCAAATCCTCCAAACCAAAAAGGCGCTTGCGGTTAACCCGCTGAAGGTTAGCCAGACGGTTGGCGCATCACTAGCCTTCTTAGGTATCAACAACAGCCTGCCGTTGATGCACGGTTCTCAAGGGTGCACCGCCTTCGGTAAGGTGTTTTTTGTCCGTCATTTCCGCGAACCGATTCCGCTGCAAACCACGGCGATGGATCAAGTGTCGTCGATTATGGGTGCTGACGAAAATGTCATCGAAGCCCTGCGTACGCTTTCCGACAAAAGCAAACCTGACATGATTGGCCTTGTCACCACTGGCTTGGCTGAAACTCAAGGTTCTGATATTCACCGCTTGGTCAAAGAATTTCGCAGTCAATATCCCGAATTTAACGGTGTCGCTGTTGTTCCAGTCAATACGCCAGACTACCTCGGCTGTTTGGAAACAGGCTACGCACTGGCAATTGAAGCCATGATTCAAACCTTGGTACCAGACACCCAATGCGCGGGCCGTCGTCCCAAACAAGTAAATGTGCTGGCCTCCAGCATGCTCACGCCGGGTGACACTGAAGCGATCAGGGAATGGATTGAGGCGTTTGGTTTACGTGCTGTGATGCTCCCGGACATTGGCGATTCGTTAGATGGTCACTTGGTCGAAGCGGAATTTTCGTCACTAACCATTGGTGGCACCCCCCGCGCTGACATTGAAAGCATGGGCGAATCCATTGCCACGCTGGTGATCGGGCCTTCGCTCAATCGGGCAGCGCACATCCTGAATGAAAAAACCGGGGTTCCGAACTTTTCTTTCGCCGGTCTGATGGGGCTGGATGACTGCGATGCTTTCACCCAAGCCCTAACCAACATCAGCGGCATTCCTGTCCCAGCCAAAATCGAGCGCCACCGCGCCCAGCTTCAGGATGCAATGGTCGACAGCCACTTTATGCTCGGCTTTACACGCATCGCACTGGCTGCCGATGCGGATCTGCTAGGCATGCTGACCACCTTCCTGACCGGCATGGGTGCAGAGATTGTTTCTGCCGTCACACCGGTCAGAGCGGAATCGCTGGCGGCATTGCCCATTGAACACGTCATCGTGGGTGATCTGGAAGACTTGGAAAAAGCCACAGCAGGCAAATCCACACAGCTCTTAATCGCCAATTCGCATGCGGTTGAAACCGCCAAGCGGCTAAACGTTCCCTTGATGCGTGCTGGTTTCCCGCAATACGACTGGGTTGGCGGCTATGCCCGCACTTGGGTCGGATATCGCGGAACCCGGCAAGCCTTGTTTGATCTCGCCAATCTCATTTTGAGTCAGCACCATGAAATCGAACCCTACCCCTCCCTCTACCGACAAGCCAGTAACAACCGCTCAACCTCGCCGCTTGCAACTGGTGTGGTCCATTAAAGAGGAGCCAACGGAAATGTTGAAAATCGCCTTTGCGTCCAACGACCGAGAACGCGTTAACCAACACTTTGGCGCAGCGGAAGGGTTTGCGATTTTCCAAGTAAACGCTCACGGCTCGGCGCTAACAGGCGTTGCTGAATTCCCAGAAGAATCAATGGACGGCAACGAAAACAAGCTGAACGCAAAAATAGACTTCCTCGATGGCTGCGCCGCCGTATTTGTGATGGCCATCGGCGCTAGTGCCATCAAGCTACTGCTAGCCAAAGGCATTCAACCGATTCGAATTGCGGACAACGACCACATTCCGTCCTTGCTCACAGAACTCTCTGAAGCCATTCGGGTTGGTGGTGTGCAATGGGTGGACCGTGCCCTTGCAAAAGCCCAAACCGAGAAAACCAGCAACCGCTTCGCCAACATGGAGGAAGAAGGCTGGCAGGGCTAATCGCACATCAAGGCGTTGAACGTCACATTTTTCAATGAAGACACGACCAAAATCATTTCCACTGGAGCCACACCATGACAACCGAAAACCTTGCACCACTTTTTGAAACTGATTTCATCAAAGAAATGGCCCGCCAAATGCGCGCCCTTGATACGTATGGCAATTATTCCGGCTGGACAGTTGAAAAAATCCTAGATCCTTTTGTGCTCACCAAAGAACGTAGGGCAACCATTCCCCTCGTTGGTGATCCCGATGAAGAAACACTGGCCCGCGTCAAAGCGTTCTACAACGCGATTGCGGTGCTGATTGAGAAAGAATGCAAGCTGCTGGCCGTGCCGATGATCCACCTGACTCACGAAGGTTTTGGCCGCACGCTGATTACCGTCGGCAAACTGGTAGTTGTCGATAAAACCCTGCGCGACGTCCATCGCTTTGGTTTCCCCAGCTTCTCGAAAATGAAAGACGAAGCAGACAAATTGCTGTCAGTAGCAATTGAACGCATCGGCATGTATTCCAACGTAGCGGGTCTTTAAGCCCCAGCAACGTTTTCTATTTTTAAGTTAGAAGGAGGTATCACTTGACCGAGGAAGAAATCAAAACTTTGGACAAGGAAGTTAAAAAATTAAAACGTATTGCATCCGAGTGGGCAGGACAACTTCACGATTTAGTGGAAGACCGATTGCCAGCTGGATATGAAGAAATTCCGGGCATAGCCCAGTCTACTTACGATGCCTGCAAGGCTTGGTCTGATGCCAATGCCAAGTTGGCTACCCTACTGAAAGGTTAAAACGATGAGCGAATATACTGCACTCACCCGTGGCGGCACGCCGTGGGTCCCCCAATTTGTGACCGAAATCAATCAACAAAAATGTATTGGCTGTGGTCGCTGTTACAAAGTGTGTCCTCGTGATGTGCTGGATCTGATTGATTCAGACGAAGACGACGATGAGGATGAAAGTGCAGCAGCCAAAATGACGTTGAAAGACTTGAACGACTGTATCGGCTGTGCTGCCTGTGGCCGGGTCTGTCCAAAGAGCTGTTTCAGCTACGAAACCATTTCTGCCTAAGCCTTTCTGTCTAAGCCCATTGATGCCAGCACACGCTGCTCAATCTGATCACATCCCCGACCCTGTGGTTGGGGATGCGGTTTGTTTGGCCATCCGTAAGCAGGTTGCAAAACTAGGGCTTTCCATTGGTGATGAACCCCATTGGCAAGAAGCCCAGTTCACCCCACTCATCGATGCCTATTCTGGTGAAACCAGCTTGCAAGGTCAGTGGAAAGGGGGAGAACGTTACGGCACGTTAACGATTTTTCCTGATGGTCGTGTCTTTGCTGAATATCAGGTTCTACTTTTTGCCCTAAACGATCCACAAAGCTATGTTGAATCTGTGCAGGTTTGGGGTAAACCACCTGAACTAAAGGGTGATGCTGTTTTCATCCGATTAGACAACTGACAGCTAGCCCAACCAACCACCTTGGTTGTCACAAACCCGACAATTTATCGCGGTGCAACATTTGTTTAAATTCATCAAGTTAGGTCATTTTCCCGGTGTGGCACAAGCCTTGCAAGTTTGGCTTATCTAACTGGGAGAACTGACATGATTAACTTGACCCCTGCTGCAAACAAGGCTGTCCAACGCTTCATTCGTGGCTCAGAAGACCCGGTTATTGGGTTACGCCTCACCATCTCCGGTGGTGGTTGCTCTGGTCTCCAGTACGGCATGAAATTGGAATCCGAGAAAGCTGAAGATGATTGGGTGCTGGACATCGACGGCATCAAAATATTGGTCGATCCATTGACTATGCCGATGATCGACAACGTCACCGTTGATTTTGTCGACACCCTGACCCATACCGGCTTCAAATTCGATAATCCCAACGCCAGCGCCCAGTGTTCCTGTGGCTCTTCATTTTCTGTTTAAGGAGCCAATACCATGTGGGAATACTCAGACAAAGTTCGTGAACATTTCTTCAATCCGCGCAATTCAGGCCCGCTGGAAGAGGCCAACGGGATTGGTGACGTCGGTTCGATTCAATGTGGCGACGCACTCCGCTTGATGCTCAAGGTTGATCCTGAAACAGAGATCATCCAGGACGCGCATTTCCAAACCTTTGGCTGCGGCTCGGCGATTGCCTCCTCTTCTGCCCTGACCGAAATCGTGAAAGGCATGACGCTGGATCAGGCACTGGAAGTTTCCAACCAGAACATTGCTGACTATCTGGATGGCCTGCCCCCTGAAAAAATGCACTGCTCGGTGATGGGCCGCGAAGCACTTCAAGCCGCCATTGCTAACTATCGTGGTGAAGTCTGGTCAGATGACCATGAAGAGGGCGCACTGATCTGTAAGTGTTTCGCCGTCGATGCGGTGATGATTGAAGACGTGGTCAAGGCCAATAACCTGAATACGGTTGAAGAAGTCACTTTCTATACCAAAGCGGGTGGTGGTTGTGCCGCTTGCCACGAAGGCATTGAAGAGATTCTGGCCAAGGTGATGTCTGAACGTACTGGACCCGGTGAAGTTTCTCCGCCACCCGCTTGCCCTGCGACACCAGAAGCCCCTCGCCCACCTGCAACCAAACTGACGCTGGTACAGAAGATCAAAAAGATCGAAGAAGTGCTCGAATCCGTTCGTCCGATGTTGCAGCGTGACCACGGCGATGTGGAACTGGCCGATGTTCAAGGCAAGAAGATTTATGTGCATCTGAAAGGTGCTTGTTCCGGCTGCATGATGGAAGCAG
>JBEGTT010000097.1:0-7914 GCA_041179245.1 Pseudomonadota bacterium | reverse complement strand
GCAGTACAACGCCGCTGCACTGGCGCGAGGGGAAAAAACGCTGGTTAACCCGCGTAATGCCGCAGCAGGGAGTATTCGTCAGCTTGACCCCAAAATTGCCGCTAGTCGCCCATTAAGCTTTTTTGCATATGGTGTGGGTGATGCTGGCCATTGGCCTTTGCCAGCAAGCCATGCGGATTTGCTAGATGCCTTGGCTGAATTTGGTTTTCCGGTGTGTGCGTATCGGCGTGTGGTGCAAGGCGCAGAAGGTTTGGCAGCCTTTCATGCCGAGATGGCTGAACAACGTCCAAAATTACCCTTTGATATTGATGGCGTGGTGTACAAAGTCAATCGACTGAATTTGCAGGCCACGCTGGGTTTTCGCACCCGAGAACCACGTTGGGCGGTGGCGCATAAATATCCAGCCGAAGAAGCTTTGACGGTGGTGGAATCGATTGATGTGCAGGTTGGAAGGACTGGGGCGATTACGCCAGTCGCGCGGCTGAAGCCGGTGTTTGTCGGTGGCGTGACGGTGACCAACGTGACCTTGCACAATGAGGATGAAGTTCGGCGCAAAGATGTTCGGGTTGGCGATACGGTGGTAGTGCGCCGGGCCGGTGATGTGATTCCTGAAGTGGTGTCGGTGATTTTGGAACGCCGCCCAACAGCAGACCTGTTTGGCGCTGAGCCGCTACATCCACCGTTTGTGTTGCCGCAGATTTGCCCAGAGTGTCAGTCACCGGTGGAAAAGCCGGAAGATGAAGCGATTGCCCGTTGTGCCGGTGGCTTGTTTTGCCCGGCGCAACGCAAGCAGGCCTTGTGGCATTTTGCCTCCCGCCGCGCGATGGAAATTGACGGTTTAGGCGATAAGCTGATCGAGCAATTGGTGGATCGTGGTTTGGTACATTCCCCAGCAGACTTGTATTCACTCACCTTGGAATCCTTGTCCAGCTTGGATCGCATGGCCGAAAAATCAGCCATGAATTTGCTGGCGGCGATTGAAGCGAGCAAACAAACGACCTTCGCGCGTTTCATTTACGCCTTGGGAATTCGCAATGTTGGCGAAGCGACGGCAAAAGATTTAGCCCGCCATTTCGGAGAGTTAGAAGCCGTTGAAACGGCAGATGAACCTGCATTGTTAGCGGTGCCGGATGTTGGCCCTATCGTTACTGCAAGCATTTTGAATTTCTTTGCTGCTGTGCATAATCGGGAAGTGATTGAACGTTTGCGGCAAGCTGGCATTAGCTGGCCAAATCAACCCGCAAATGTGGCTTTTCAGCCATTGCTGGGCAAAACCTTGGTACTCACCGGAACGCTGCCCACAATGAGCCGAGATCAGGCGAAAGCCTTGATTGAAGCGGCCGGCGGTAAAGTGGCTGGTTCTGTTTCCAAAAAAACCGATTGGGTCGTAGCGGGTAGTGAGGCAGGTTCTAAGCTGGAAAAAGCTTTGGCCTTAAATGTGCCGGTGCTTGATGAAGCTGGTTTGTTGAAATTATTAAACAGCACTGTATCGGAAGACGGTGTGGGCGTGCCGGACAAGCCAGATTCCGTTGTTTGAGCGAAGCGAGTTTAGGAATCTGGGCGGTCTGGTGTGCCCACACCGTCCACACTCCAGAGAAGATTAACGAGGGAGAAAACAATGAAAAAAGTGCGTAAAGCAGTATTCCCAGTCGCGGGTCTGGGCACCCGTTTCTTGCCGGCGACCAAAGCCAGCCCAAAAGAAATGCTGACGGTGGTCGATAAGCCGCTGATTCAATACGCGGTGGAAGAAGCTGTGGCGGCAGGGATCAAAGACCTGATTTTTGTGACCGGCCGTAGCAAGCGTGCCATCGAAGACCATTTTGATCGTGCAGGCGAGCTGGAAGCTGAGTTGGAAAAAAAGGGTAAACAACAGTTGCTGGACTTGGTGCGGAACATTATTCCCAAGGACGTAAACTGTATTTACATCCGCCAGCCGGAAGCACTGGGATTAGGTCATGCGGTGTTATGTGCTAAGCCGGTGATTGGCGATGAACCTTTTGCCGTCTTACTGGCAGATGATTTGCTCGACGGTGAAGTACCGATCATGCAACAAATGGTCGAACGGTATGATTATTACCATTGCTCGGTGTTGGCGGTGCAGGAAGTGCCGCGTGAGGACACCAAAAGTTACGGGATTGTGGCGGCGCGGCCGGTAGCAGACCGCATTGAACAAATATCGTATATGGTCGAAAAACCCAAGCCCGAAGAGGCCCCTTCAAATTTGGCCGTGGTAGGGCGTTATATTTTGACCCCCCGAGTTTTCCATCATCTGGAAAATGGCAAGCCGGGTGCTGGCGGCGAGATTCAATTGACCGATGGGATTTCCGCCTTGTTGAGCGAAGAGCAGGTGCTGGCGTATCGCTACGATGGTCATCGTTATGACTGCGGGTCTAAGTTGGGTTATCTGCAAGCCACCGTGACACTGGGCCAACGTCACCCAGAAGTGGGTAAAGAATTTACAGCCTACCTAAAATCTTTGGGCGCATTAGGAGCAAGCGTATGAACATATCCACCGAACAATTAACCCGCGCCCAAATGGCGAAAAAACTATTGGCTTCTTCGGAGTTGATCCACGATGCCGCCGCAGTAACAGCTGCCGTTGATAAAGTGGCTAGCGAAATCACTCGTGATCTGGCGGAAAGCAATCCTCTGATGCTGTGTGTGTTGGCCGGTGGTGTGCCTTTTGCGGGTGGCTTATTGACCCGTCTGCCATTTCCGCTGGATTTTGATTACCTGCATGCAACCCGTTACGGTGAAAATACCGTGGGTACCACGCTGTCCTGGCGAGCTTTCCCCCGTTTGCCAGTAAAAGATCGCGTGGTGTTGGTGGTCGATGACATTCTGGATGAGGGCGTGACGCTGGCGGCTATTCGTGAACGTTTGCTGCAAATGGGCGCTGCCGAGGTGCGTATTGCCGTATTCGCCAATAAAGAGAAAGTGGGCGAAAAGCCAGTCAAGGCTGATTACGTTGGCCTGAATGTCCCTGATCGTTTTGTCTTTGGATTTGGGATGGACGTGCAAGGAGCGTGGCGTAATTTGCCAGCCGTGTACGCCGTTCGTGATCCTCGGAGTGTTGTATGAGTGCGCCTGATGTTCAAGGGTTTATTGAGTATTGGGAAGCTGAAGGTGCCGAGTACGCCCAGCGTGGTGACTATGCTTGGATGGCTGAACAGCTACCGGGAGCACAAGGTATGCGTCTGCCTCAGCGGGTGCTGGAAATAGGTTGTGGTGTTGGTTTTGGGACAGCGGCGCTGATTGATGCCGGAAACGCTGTTTTTGCGATGGATGTTTTGCCTGAATGTTTGGAAGCAACCGGGCGGCGAGTGGTGTCTGATCGCTTGATGCTGCAAGCGGCGGATCTGGAAAATTTAAGCGACGAAGTTAAAAAAATATTGCAGCACTTTGCACCGGATGCAGTGGTGTGTTGGCTCATGGGCGCGCCGCAAAACATGACCGGCGCGGTTCAGGGAGATGCGGGTAAAGCAGTGGCGGCGTATCGCGAGAAAATCCATCGCAAGGTCGCAGAACTGGCCTCACAACTGACGATGGTTCAACGTTTGCATTTTGTGGATCGTACGGTGATTCCTTGGCAGGCGAAAGATTTGGCGCGGGATACGCTGGTTCGTTATCACCTCAATAAAACCGTCGTTGATTTACCTTGGCAGGCGGTTCGGGGCGATGCGATGTATCGCAAAATGGCGGTGCCTGATGCCAATCTGGCAGATTTGCGAAAAAGTCATCCTAATTTGAAAAGTGCGACGGCGACCTTGGCGTCGCTTTGTTTACATAGAACTTCAACTTAATACCCCAAGGAACTCTCATGCTGGCGATTATTGGTGGTAGCGGTCTGACCGTTTTATCAAATATGAATGTGGTTCGCCGAGAGATCGCTAGAACCCCCTACGGTGAGCCATCCGGCCCACTAACATTTGGTGAGCTATGTGGTCAAAACACGGTTTTTTTGCCCCGTCATGGGCACGGCTACACCATTCCACCGCACACCGTAAATTACCGAGCCAATATATGGGCGCTTAAGGAAGCTGGGGTGACGGGCATTATTTCGGTTGCTTCGGTCGGTGGAGTTCGGGACGGCCTAGTCCCCGGTGATATTGTGATTCCCCACCAGATCATTGACTACACTTGGGGACGTGAATCCACATTCTTTGATGGCAAAGATGGCGTGGTTAGGCAAGTTGATTTCACGGAACCTTACGATTCACGACTTCGTCAGCAGATTATTAGTGCCGCCATTGCACTGGGTGTGGACATCAAAGAAGGTGCTGTTTACGCGGCGATTCAGGGCCCTCGCCTTGAAACAGCAGCTGAGATCGTGCGGTATGCCAGAGATGGTGCCGACTTGGTTGGAATGACTGGAATGCCGGAAGCCGTCCTAGCGCGGGAAAAAAATATTCCGTATGCGGCGATCAATTTGGTGACCAATGATGCCGCTGGCCGTTGTGGTAGTACAGATCGAATCACTCAGGAAGGAATTCAGTCTGTTCTGCATACGCGTATGGAAGTCGTCCGAGCGATCATTCAACGGATGGTGGGTTGCCCGTGTAGCGTGTAAATCTTATTGAGTTTCTTTGTTTCATGAGCCCTGTTGCGTGTTCAAGCCAACAGGGCTTTTTTTGCCCTTTTTGCAAATACGATTGATTGTCAGTTGACATCAATTCTCATTCGTTTATTATTGATAAAGGTTCTCATTTGCAGGGTTTGATTAATTCATTAGGAGTTCGGTCCATGTCTTTCATCAAAAAGAGTCTTACGGTAATTGCTTTTACGACGGCGCTGGGGCCGTTTGCATTGGCGTTGGAATATCCAATTGGTGTTCCGCAGCAACGATCAGGTTTGGAAATCGCAGCGGTGTATTTGCAGCCGGTTGAAATGGAACCCGATGGCATGATGCGTAAGGCGGCGGAGTCAGATATCCACATCGAAGCGGATATTCATGCGTTGGCGAATAACCCAAATGGTTTTGAAGAAGGGGCATGGGTTCCGTATTTAGTAGTTAAGTACGAAGTGTCGAAGATGGGCGGAGGGGACTACAAGATTGCGGGTGACTTTATGCCGATGGTGGCTAACGATGGCCCGCACTACGGCGACAACATCAAGCTGGCCGGGCCGGGAAAATACAAGGTCAAATACACCATCCTTCCACCCTCAGCTAATCCCCATAGTCATTTTGGTCGCCATACAGACCGGTCTACTGGCGTCCGTCCTTGGTTCAAACCCTTTGAAGTTGAATACGAATTTACTTATGTTGGCATCGGTAAGAAGGGCGGGTACTGAGTATGCAACTCGCTAAACTCACTGCTGCACTGATGGCAGCTGGGCTTGTATTTCCTACATTTCCCGCATTTGCCGGCCAGAATGAAGCCGTACTCCTTGAAAAATTGTCGGCGCGACTAGAAAGACTTGAAGCCCGCAACGCTGAACTGGAAAAACAGGTCAAGTCCTTGAAGGGTGAGAGTGACGAGATAGCCAAAGGTTTGGAAAGTCCTCGATTGTCAGAATATGAGCCAGAACTCACGGTTCGGCTGAAGGCGGTCGAAAAAGATGCGCTAGAAATGCAAAAGGCCAAAAAAATTGCCGAGGCTTTCGATGGCATCAAAATAGGCGCGTCTCTGGCAACGGTGGCACAGCAAAGTACCGGCATGCGCTCGGGGATGGAAAATGCAGGCGGACAGTTGAACTACCGGGCCGATTTTACGGTTGAATTGCCACTGCAAAGCATTGGAGACATTGATCAGAAGGTCTTTACCCACTTTCGTCTGGGGCAAGGCACTGGGCTAAATTCGGCGTTCTCCAGTGCGGGGCATTTTGCCAGTGCGCCTAACTCGCTGGCCTTCCGTGCCAGTGGCGCTAATCCTGACGATTCTGTTGCCATTTTGGGGCAAGCTTGGTATCAGGCAGCGATTCCTCTTCCTTACCTAGGTTTCAGGCCCTACTCACGCGAAACGCTTCAGTTGACGTTTGGCAAGATGGATATTTTTGGGTTCTTTGACCAGAACACGGCGGCCGGGGATGAGTCAAAACAGTTCCTCAACTCCGTGTTTGTCCACAACCCTTTACTGGATGCTGGACGTGAAATAGGGGTTGATGCCAATGGTTTTCAGCCTGGTTTCGTGGCTTCCTACCTAAATTATTTTAACAAGATGGAACCTTGGCGCTTGTCCTTAGGTTTATTTGGGGCGGGTGAAAAAGGCGCTAATTACCAAAAAACATTTTCAGCTCCGCTCGTGATGGCTCAGGCAGAAACTCAACTTAAGCTCTTTGGTGGTTTGAATGGTAATTACCGGATCTATGCTTGGCGGCGGGGAGAGGCGTCCAATTTTGATACCACCTTGTCTGCTCATACCGGTGTTGGAGCCTCGGTGGATCAGCGGATTGGCGACGGGGTCAATGTATTTGCCCGTTATGGCAGGCTGACCCAGGGCGAACTTCCGTTTAATCAAGCCGTGGCCGTGGGTGCGGAATTTAATGGTAGCTATTGGAGCCGTGGTGCGGATGCCATCGGTGTGGCGGGGAGTTGGTTGCAAGCCGGTACGGGCTATCGAGCTGGGTTAGCGACTGCCTATTTAGATGAAGCGAAGGCCAACAGTTTTTCCTTCCTTCCGACAGGGGCGGAAACTGTTACCGAAATTTATTACCGTTACCGAATTTCTCCTCAATTCGAGATTTCACCGGATTTCCAGTGGATTACGCGGGCCGGCGGAAGTCCTGATGCCGGGCCGGTTCGAGTTTTTGGCTTGCGCGCCAATATTGCTTACTAAGGACATGTGATGAAACACCTACTTCTTTCGGTTGCCGTTGCGTTTCTGTTGGTTAATGCCCTACTTTTTGGGAACGCGATGGCCGATGAAATGCCAACCTATAAACTGCTGATGAAGGATGGGCGGATTCTTCCTGAAACGCTGGAGGTGGTTGCAGGGGTGCGTTTTCGCTTGGAAGTGAAAAACGAGGGACCAGGATCGGCTGAGTTTGAAAGCCTCGAACTAAAAAAAGAACTGGTACTAGCGCCCGGTGTGACCCGTACGCTAGTTTTTTTCCCCATGAAACCCGGTAGCTACAAATTTTTTGATGATTTCCACCCTGAAACGGGGCAAGGACGAATTGTCGCTAAGTAGTTAGCCAGCAGATCAGCAAAGGAGAGCAGCATGGGTAATGCAATTTTTGTCGTCTGGCGGGAAAGTCTAGAGGCTTTCCTAATTGCCGGAATTTTGTATGCCTGGCTTCAGGCAAACGACGAAACCGGAAAAGGAAAACATGCCTTGTTTGTCGGGTTAGCTGCGGGTGTTGGTCTAGCGTTGTTACTTGGCTGGGCTTTATTGACGGTACAAGATGAGTTGACCGGCGAAGCGCTAGAGATGTTTCAGACGGCAACCCTGATTATCGCGGCAGGGTTGATTACCCAGATGGTGTTATGGATGAAGAAGCATGGTCGCCAGATGAAGGCTCGGTTGCATGCTGATCTTGCTGATGCAGCAGAACGTTCTGGCTTCTGGGGGGTTGCGGTGGTGGCTGCTTTAGCGGTGGCTCGCGAAGGGGCTGAAACGGTCATCTTCCTTTACGGCCTAGCCCAAGGGGGTGAGATGGATGTTTTATGGCTGGGTTCGCTCATCGGTTTTGCGGCAGCGGCACTTACAGCATGGATTGCTGCAAAAAGCTTGGCTCGTCTCAATATCGGTTTGTTGCTTAGATTGTCTTCCATTCTGCTGTTAATTCTGGCCTCGGCATTGCTGATGGCCGCGATTGATCGCCTGATTGGCGCTGGATGGTTGCCCGCAATCATTGACCCACTCTGGGACACGACCGGTTTGCTGGATGACACCACGAAGGCTGGCAAGCTAGTGGCCGATTTCTCCGGTTACCGTGCTCGGCCTGCACTTTCATCTCTGCTGGTTTGGTTGG
>JBEGTT010000096.1:0-4246 GCA_041179245.1 Pseudomonadota bacterium | reverse complement strand
CCAATAAATCTGGGCTAATCGTCAGCAAATCACAGCCCGCCAAAGATTCGATCTGGGAAATTTTGCGGAAGCTGGCCCCCATCACTTCGGTCTGGTAACCAAATTTTTTGTAGTACTCATAAATTCGGCGAACCGAAGCCACTCCGGGGTCTTGATCGGCTGGAATATCGCTCACCTTATTCGCGGCACAGTGCCAGTCGTAAATCCGCCCCACGAACGGTGAAATCAGGGTCACACCTGCATCGGCACACGCTACCGCTTGGGCAAAGCTAAATAACAGGGTCAAATTGCAGTGAATCCCCTCTTTTTCAAGAGTCTCTGCCGCCTTAATGCCTTCCCACGTCGCCGCGATTTTGATCAAAACCCGGTCTTTGGAAACCCCTGCCGTTTCATAGGCGGCAATCAGGTCACGCGCTTTATTCACCGTCGCCACGGTGTCAAAACTAAAACGAGGATCAACTTCTGTGGAAACACGACCGGGCACCCGCTGAAGAATCTCCACACCCAAACCGACCAACAAACGATCTACGACCGTAGGAACCGAACGGGCACCACTGACCGCCGCTTCAAGCAGTCCCTGAAACCGTGGGTCTTGTGCTGTTTTGAGCAACAAAGATGGATTGGTCGTTGCATCCTGTGGTTTTAGGCGCGCAATCGCATCCAGATCGCCTGTATCAGCAACCACTGTAGAAAATTGTTTGAGGGCTTCCAGTTGGTTAGCAAACGCCTGAGACATACGAATTTCCCGAAGTTAAATTATTAATCGTTACAGCCCAACACTCTGGGCAAATCCCATCAGAGTCATCAGGCCCAGAATCGCAAAGATAGCGGCAGCGATTTGGTGTACCCGATGGACAGGCAAGGCGGTCGCAATTTTATCGCCCAATATAACAGCGGGCACATTAGCGATCATCATGCCTAACGTAGTACCCATCACCACTGCCACCATGGATTCATACTGCGCACCCAGCATGATGGTCGCGATCTGAGTTTTATCGCCCATTTCAGCCATGAAGAAGGCAATAAAAGTCGTACCCAAAATCCCCCAGCGGGCTTTAGGGACTTCCTCCTCGTCGATTTCGTCCGGCACCAGAATCCATGCAGCCATTGCTAGAAAAGACAATCCTAAGCCCCAACGCAAAATTTCGGGCGTTAACCAACTGTTCAGCAGTTGCCCGATGGCCGCAGCCCCCGCGTGGTTTGCCACCGTCGCCAGAAAAATGCCCGCAATAATAGGCCAAGGGCGACGAAAACGAGCCGCCAGAATAAACGCCAGCAACTGGGTTTTGTCACCCACCTCGGCCAAGGCAACCACACTCGTAGAAATCAGAAATGCTTCCATCAGTCAATTTTCTCTTATTAAATCTGACGCAGTAAATCAATAGCCTCATCAATCCGCTTGGCCGTCAGAACCGTCATACCGGGAATCGGCTGACGCGGCTTGTTGGCTTCAGGAATCAGCGCATGGGTAAAACCCAGTTTCGCAGCTTCTTTCAACCGCTCCTGCCCACGCGGTGCAGGGCGAATTTCCCCCGCCAAACCAATCTCACCAAACACTATAAGTTTATTCGGCAACGCTTTGTTTCTTAATGAAGAAAGTATCGCCAGAAGCACCGCCAAATCGGCAGCAGGTTCACTGATCCGCACACCACCCACGGCATTCACAAACACATCTTGATCGAAGCAGGCGACACCCGCATGACGATGCAACACCGCCAACAACATCGCCAAACGTTGCGCTTCCAGCCCGACCGTCAGGCGACGAGCATTACCGTGCGCCAAATCCACCAGCGCTTGAATCTCAACCAACAGCGGCCGTGTGCCTTCTTGGGTCACAAGCACACAAGAACCGGCTACATCCAGCGTGTGCTGAGACAAAAACAAGGCAGACGGGTTACTCACGCCTTTTAAGCCCTTGTCGGTCATGGCAAACACGCCCAACTCATTGACCGCGCCAAAACGGTTTTTCACCGCTCGCACCAGCCGGAAGCTGGAATGGGTGTCGCCTTCAAAATACAACACCGTATCGACAATATGTTCTAACACCCGTGGGCCTGCCAGCGCGCCTTCTTTGGTCACATGGCCAACTAGAATCACGGTAATCCCGGCTTGCTTCGCCAAGCGTGTCAGTTGTGCCGCGCATTCACGTACTTGGGCGACAGAACCGGGAGCAGACGACAAGGCATCCGACCACAGCGTCTGAATCGAATCAATCACCGCAACCTGTGGTTTAACCTTCTGCAAAGTGCTCAGAATTTTTTCGAGGTTGATTTCTGCCAGCAACTTCAAATCGCGGGTTTCCAGCCCCAAACGCCGCGCGCGCATGGCGACCTGCTCACCCGACTCCTCACCACTGACGTACAGCACAGAATGGTTAGCCGCCAGCGAGGACAAGGCTTGCAGCAACAAGGTGCTTTTACCAATACCAGGGTCGCCACCAATCAGCACCACACCGCCGGCCACTAAACCACCGCCCAAGGCCCGGTCAAATTCACCGATGCCCGTGGCGATACGCTCAGTTTCCCGCGCTTCAATTTCGGATAGGTTTTGTAAGATCGCCACCGGGGCAAGCGAGTCAAACCGGCTACCTCCCGATTTTTCGGCAATGCTTTCCACCAGCGTATTCCACACCCCACAACCGGGACATTGGCCTTGCCACTTGGGAGACGTCGCTCCGCATTCAGTGCAGGAATAGATTGATTTGTCTTTTTTGCTCATGCCTGATCCTGTGGAATTTCATTTGAAGCCGACACCAACCGCTGCGCATCCTTCCAACCGATCAGGCCCATATTGTTTTTGGTGGCATCAGCACGGTGAACAATCACCTCTGCCGCCGTCTGACCATGAATAGCCCAATGCAACTTATTTTGCACCGTAGCAAAACAGCGTTTCGTTGCTTGCGCCGTCACGTCATAGTCAATCGACGTAGCGTAAATATCCGTGATCTTTTGGTAAAACTTACGCTCGGAATTGACCTTGTAGCCCACCGCAATGATCGCGGCGAGGTTGTAGTGCTTGGTGTCGTAGCTTTTACCGTCTGCGGCAGTTATCCGAAAATTTTGGATAACTGAATCTGCTTCTAACTCGGTATCTGAAAACACCTTCTGCAAATGGTAATTAATGGTTCGAACATCAACGTCGTACAGCAAGCCCATCATTTTCTGCGTCAGCCAAACGTTTTCATCGGCATAAACTGCTTCCACCCCACCTTGTCCGGCTGCCGCCACAAAGGTCAGATATTCCGCTGCCGACGAGCGAATCAATGATTTCTGAACCACCGTCGTCTTTTCCTTTTTGCTCATGCCCGATTCCATTAAATCGCATCCAGCGGGGAAACCATTGTTTGCTCTGTTCAGGCTCTAATTAGCAAGTTTCTTCAAGCAAAACGCTTTGATTTGCCCAAACAGGCAACTTACCTGTGGCCATTTCATACAAAGTCTCTGGGGCAATATCAAAGCCGCAAGGCCAAGCTAAGGTCGGCCAACCATCAAGATAAAACGCCTTGAACTGATCAATGCTTTTCAGTGGTGCCGCATTTGGATGCCGCTGCAAAAAACCGCTGAAATCGACTACTGCCGACTCACCTGTATCAAACAAAATCGAGAGACGGTAACCATCAACGTATTGCACTTCCTTAACACACGGCATCTTTCTCTCCTCAAACCAAAGGGGGGATTTTATGGAAGTCTTTGGTTTGCCACATCAACAAAAGTTCTTCTTGATGGAGTTCAGTCCATTCTTCAACTAACCCCCGGACCTTCGCGGGTAATTTACCTTCTAAGAGATTCAGGGTTCTCAGTTCCAGCACCGCTGTAAATTCGTTGTACCTGACATGCAAGTGCGGTGGATTGTGCTCACTGGCATACATGAAGATCACGATTCCTAAAAAGCGAGATATTTCAGGCATAGCTGCTTTCCCTAGTCAAAATAAGTTTACGTTAATCAATCAAATCGCATCCAGCGGGGAAACCACCCCTCGCCCGCCTTTGTTCAGCACGTGAGTGTAAATCATCGTGGTTGCCACATTGGCGTGCCCGAGTAATTCCTGAACCGTACGGATATCGTAACCCGACTGAAGCAAATGGGTCGCAAAGGAGTGGCGCAACGTATGCGGGGTTGCCAGCTTGGTTAAACCTGCTGCTTGAACCGCCTTTTTCATCGCCCGCTGCAAACCCTTTGATGTCCAGCACTTCACGGTACAAAAACAGCAAAGCCGACAAGGCCTGATTCTGCGTTGCAGCCGCCA
>JBEGTT010000095.1:0-6260 GCA_041179245.1 Pseudomonadota bacterium | reverse complement strand
AGTCTGACCTAACCGATGAAAGTATCGATTTCTATGTGGGCAATACGCTCAATAACACCTTGAACATTTTGGCTGAACAGGTGCGCCGCAGCCTGTTGTTTGCGTCATTAAACCAAAACAGTTGCGAAGACCCCGACGGTATTCTTAAAAATAAAGCCCAACAGATCACCCGTGACTTTGCAGAAGCACTCCCAGAAATTCGAGCGCTGCTCGCCAGCGATCTACAAAGTGCCTATCAAGGCGACCCAGCGGCGACCAGTTTTGCAGAAATTTTGCTCAGTTACCCCGGCATTCAGGCCATCATTTATTACCGTTTGGCGCACCGACTTTACCGTGCAGGCGTGACCTTCCTCGCACGTCTAATCGCTGAAATCGCCCACTCCAAAACGGGGATCGACATTCACCCCGGCGCTCACATCGGCGGGTATTTTTTCATTGACCATGGCACGGGTGTCGTCATTGGCGAAACCGCCATCATTGGAGAACGCGTCCGTCTTTATCAAGCCGTCACGCTGGGGGCAAAACGTTTCCCTGCTGACGAAAATGGCAACCTAATCAAAGGCAATGCACGTCACCCCATCGTAGAAGATGATGTTGTAATTTACGCAGGGGCAACCATCTTAGGCCGCATCACCATCGGTCAAAGCTCGACCATCGGTGGCAATGTCTGGTTAACCCACAGCGTGCCACCCCACAGTAATATTTCTCAGGCCCAAACACAGGGCGAATAGCCCACGCCTATAGTTTTATGCCAGTGCACGCGCCAGCAATACTGCGACGTGCACGGCATCTCGACCCGTTCCATCCTTAATCTGGTGCCGACAAGAAAATCCATCAGCCACAATCGGAGCATCTGCTGCAGCGGCTCTTACCGCTGGCAAAAGGGCTAATTCCCCCATCTGAAGAGATGCATCTACGTGTTCTTTTTCTAGGCCAAAGCTACCAGACATGCCGCAACAACTCGCATCCACAATGTCGAACTCGAACCCAGGAATCCAAGCAAGTACCTTTCGGACAGATTTCATTGCCCCATACGCTTTTTGATGGCAATGCCCATGAACAACCGCTCGGCCACCAGAGATCGGCTGTAGATTGAGTTTGAGCCCCCGATTACCTTCACGCATCAAAAACTCTTCAAACAAAAAGGCCTGCTTGGATAACTGCCCCACGTCAGGCCCAAGCGAAAGGCTGAAAAATTCATCTCTCAACGCTAATAAGCAAGATGGCTCCAAACCCACAATCGGGGTCCCCACTTTGAGGGCCGGCGCTAACGCAGCCATTACCCGCTGCGCCTCAATTCTTGCTGCATCTACCAGCCCTTGCGACAAATAGGTGCGCCCACAACACAGAGGACGACTAGGTTCTTGATCTGTTTCTACAGGCCGCAAAACTTCAACGGAATAACCCGCTGTGACCAGCACTTTTAGTGCTGCCTCCGCCACTTCCGGGGTGTAGTAATAAGTGAAGGTATCGATGAACAAAACGACCTTCCCACGCTCACCCGAGCTGCCTAAATCAGGGTAAAAAATTTTCTGCTGAACGACGGGAGGAATGGATCGCCTTGCTGCAATCCCCAGCCAATATTCACCCAGTCTGGCAAACATCGGCGAAGCATTGCGCAACCGAACGAATGCCGAGAGTGTTAAACGCCATTGATGCAACCATTTGGGTAGGCCGGCAAACAGTTTTGCTCGTATTGACACGCCTAGGCGGGCATTACGTTGCGCAAGATATTCGGTCTTGATTAGCGTCATATCAACGGCACTGGGGCATTCTTTCTTACACCCCTTGCAGGACACACAAAGGTCCATCGCTGCAGCCAAATCAGGATGGGCAAAGGGATCGTCACCAAGGGCGTGTGAAAGCTCCCCATTTAAAGCCGCCTTGAACGCCTTCACCCGAGCGCCCGTAGAATGAGCTGGGTCATGCGTAATCCTAAAACTGGGACACATCACCCCTTTGCCTTCACGTTGGCACTGGTGATTATTCATACAGACAGCGACTGCCTTGGCATAGTTACCGCCCGTGGCAGGAATTCCCGCATAAGCATCACCCACACCATAGGTATCGTAAGCAGACCAGTCGAGATAGGTTTTCATACCCCAACAAGAAGCAAATCAAGCGCCAGGGGGAAGTTCTTTTAAATCAACAACCTTTAAACAATCGTTTCGTCACTTTCCCGACAAGATGACACTATTGCCACGCCCATCTCATTCAACAAACCTAATTTCCGCTGCAAAACCGAAGCATAAATCGCCGGAATCACGACCAAGGTCAAGATGGTGGATGAAATCATCCCGCCGACCATGGGGGCTGCGATACGGCTCATCACTTCCGAACCCGTCCCTGTGCCCCACAGAATCGGCAACAGGCCGGCCATGATGGCAGTCACTGTCATCATTTTCGGGCGTACCCGTTCCACTGCCCCTTCCATCACTGCCGCGTAAAGATCCGCGGTTTGAGGCTGTCGCCCTTCGGCAAGACACTTTTCCTGAACGGCGACCCAAGCATGATCTAGGTAAATCAACATAATCACCCCGGTTTCGGCGGCTACCCCTGCAAGCGCGATGAAGCCAACCGCTGCGGCCACTGACAAGTTGTAGCCAAGTAACCACATCAACCAGACACCACCAACCAAAGCAAATGGGACGGAAAGCATCACGATCAGCGTTTCGGTCAGCCGACGGAAATTCAGGTAAAGCAGCAGGAAAATCACCAGTAGCGTTACCGGCACCACGACTTTTAGCTTTTCCGTCGCGCGTTCCATGTACTCAAATTGGCCACTCCACGTCGCGTAAGTGCCGGGCGTGAACTTGACCTGTTCACTGACCGCTTTACGCGCCTCAGTAACGTAGGAACCGATGTCCCTATCCCGAATGTCGACGTAAATATAGGCCGACAGCAGCGCGTTTTCGGTACGAATCGCCGGTGCACCCGTGGTGATTTTGACTTCCGCAATCTGGCCGAGCGGAATCATGGATGGAACGCCACCCATTTCGCCGCTAACAGGCACCAACACTTCACGCGCAATCGCTTGTGGGTCACTACGCAGGTCGCGCGGGTAACGCACGGTCACGCCAAACCGTTCACGCCCTTCAACCGTGGTGGTGACCATTTCGCCACCCAGCGCCGTCGACACCACATCCATCAATTCGCCCACACTCAGGCCATAACGTGCCAAAGCCAGTCGGTTGGGGATGATGTCGAGGTAGAAACCGCCGGTAATCCGTTCGGCAAAAGCACTGCTGGTGCCCGGCACGGCCTTGACCACCGTTTCGATTTCTTTGGCTAGGCGTTCCATTTCGACCAAATCGGTGCCAAAAACCTTGATGCCAATCGGTGTGCGAATCCCCGTGGACAACATGTCAATTCGCGCTTTGATCGGCATCGTCCAAGAGTTGGCCACGCCGGGAAACTGCAAAGCTTTGTCCATTTCAGCGATGAGTTTGTCGATGTTCATGCCTGAGCGCCATTCGCTTTCCGGTTTCAGGTTAATCACCGTTTCAAACATTTCCAACGGCGCTGGGTCCGTTGCCGTCTGAGCACGGCCCGCTTTGCCAAAAACCGACGCCACCTCGGGAAAACTCTTGATGATTTTGTTCTGCGTTTGCAACAACTCTGCCGCTTTGCTCACCGACAAACCGGGCAACGTAGTCGGCATATAAAACAAAGTACCTTCGTTTAAGGTGGGCATAAATTCACTGCCCAAGCGGCTGGCAGGGATCAGGCTCACCAGCATGACCAACACGGCAGCAACGATGGTTACTTTCTTCGACGCCATCACTTTTGCAATGATCGGGCGATAGACCCGAATCAGAAAACGATTCACCGGGTTCTCCGCTTCAGGCCGGATCGGGCCACGAATAAATAGCAGCATCAGAACGGGGACTAAGGTCACCGAAAGGAAAGCTGCTGCTGCCATCGAGAAGGTTTTGGTCCAAGCCAGCGGCGCAAACAGTCGCCCCTCCTGTGCTTCAAGCGTAAACACCGGCAGAAAAGAGACTGTGATGATCAGCAGGCTAAAGAACAGGGCCGGCCCCACTTCTTTACAGGCGGCAATAATGGCGTCGCCACGCGACTCATCTGGTTGCAGCCGTTCCAAATGTTTATGCGCGTTTTCGATCATCACAATGGCCGCATCGATCATCGCCCCGACGGCAATGGCGACACCGCCCAAGCTCATAATGTTGGCGTTAATCCCCAGCGCCCGCATACCGATAAAGGCCGCCAAAATCCCAACCGGCAACATCAAAATCGCCACCAGCGCTGAACGCAGATGGAGCAGAAAAACCACACAGACCAGCGCCACAATCAGGCTTTCCTCAAGCAAGGTTCGCTTCAAGGTATCAATGGCGCGATGGATCAGCTCGGAACGGTCATAAACACTTTCGATGCTGACCCCCTCCGGCAACCCGGCACTAATCTCAGCGACTTTAGTTTTCAGGTTATGAATGACTTCCAGCGCATTTTGCCCATAACGCGACATGGCGATTCCCGCTACCACTTCGCCCTCGCCATTAAGCTCAGTCAGCCCCCGCCGCTCGTCTGCCACCAGTTCCACAACCCCGATGTCCGCTACCCGTACCGGCGTGCCATTCTGGGCTTTCAGCACCAAGCCTTCGATGTCCTCTTTGCCGCGTAAATAACCTCGCCCCCGCACCATGTATTCCGTCTCGGCCATTTCCAAGGTTCGGCCTCCGACATCACGATTGGAATTTCGGATCACCTCGCTCACCCGTGCCAGCGGAATGCCATAGGCTTTCAGCTTCACCGGGTTCACCGTTACCTGATACTGCTGAACAAAACCCCCGATACTCGCTACCTCAGCAACCCCCGGCGCTTTGGCGAGTTGGTAACGTAGATACCAGTCCTGCAATGTGCGCAGTTCAGCCAGCGTCTTGTTTTTGGCCAGCACCACGTACTCATACACCCAGCCAACCCCGGTCGCATCAGGCCCCAGCGTGGGATTAACCCCTTTGGGCAACTTGCCGGATACCGAATTGACGTATTCCAGCACCCGAGAGCGCGCCCAATAAATGTCCGTTCCATCTTCAAAAATCACGTAAACGAAGGAGGCTCCGAAGAACGAAAACCCGCGCACCACCTTGGACTTTGGCACCGAGAGCAACGCAGAGGTCAGCGGATACGTCACCTGATCCTCAACTACCTGAGGTGCCTGCCCGGGAAACTCGGTGTACAGAATCACCTGCACATCCGACAAATCCGGAATGGCATCTAACGGTGTTTTCAGGACTGACCAAACGCCGCCGATGACGACAAACAAGGTTGCCAACAAGACCAAAAAACGATTCTTCGCCGACCAGTCAATCAGATGGTTAAGCATAATTAGTGTTGGTGCGCTTGAGGTTTCAGAGCAGTAATCACAAACTCGCCCGGTTTGCGTTCAACGAACTCGAAGGTAATAGCGCTACCCAAGGGAACGCCCTGAACCAGTGAGGCATTGGCCAGCACAAAATCCATTTTCATCGCAGGCCATTTCAGACTAGCAATCGGTTCGTGACGAATGCTCACCGTGCCTAGTGCCACATCAACCGCTTCCAAAGTGCCTCGCGCTTGATGACCAACGGTCGCAGCAGGTTTAGCACTGCTACTGGCATGGGCATCTGCCTTCTGCATGCCACCCAGCGCGGCTTTCAGATTACTTTCTGCATCAATCAGGAAGTTGGCTGCCGTCACCACCATTTCCCCCTCTCTAACACCTTCCAAAACCTGAACAAAATCCCGACCTCGCTGGCCCAGTTTGACCGGACGTGGTTCAAAACGACCTTCCGCCAGTTGCACAATCAGCACCTGTTTGTTACCACTGTCGATGACCGCCGAGTTCGGCACGGTGACTACCGGAATCGCACCTGCAACCGGAATATCGACCTCAGCAAACATCGCTGGTTTCAGTCGTCCTTTGGCGTTTGCCAGTTCAATGCGCACCGGCACAGTTCGGGTTTCTGCTTTGAGGGTCGGATAAACGTAAGCAATACGCCCCTCAAAAATCTCACCGGGATACGCATTGATCTTGATATTGGCCTTTTGACCAATGCTCACCGCCCCAACATCCTGCTCAAACACATCGGCCAAGACCCAGACGGACGAGGTATCGGCAATCTGGAACAAGGAATCGCCGGGTAAAAAACGCATGCCTTGCACGACTTTTTTCTCCGTCACCACACCGGATACAGGAGAACGGAAGGTTAAGGTGCGTTTCGTTTCACCGGACTTCGCCAGCGATTTGATTTGTTCTTCGG
>JBEGTT010000094.1:0-4718 GCA_041179245.1 Pseudomonadota bacterium | reverse complement strand
AGGGCGGTGAAAAGCCTTCTGCGGTGGTAGATGCGATTGATCAAGTGCGAGTGAAAGTGGCGATGGTCGCGTTTTGCCACGCACAAGGGATTCCGATTGTCACTGTTGGTGCTGCCGGCGGTCAGATTGATCCGACAAAAATTATGGCTGATGATTTATCACGCACGATTCAAGACCCGTTGTTATCCAAGGTCCGCGCTGCACTGCGCAAGGAACACGGTTTTACCCGCGACGCAAAAAAGAAGTTTGGTGTAACCGCGATTTACTCGACCGAACCTCTACGTTACCCCTCTGCTGATGCGAGCTGTTCAACTGAAAATAGCGGCCCACAGGGGCTGAACTGCGCAGGTTTTGGTTCATCAGTCTGCGTGACGGCTGGCTTTGGATTTGCCGCCGCCGCGCAGGTGATTAATCAGTTAGCTGCTTGCTGATTTGTCCAACTGATCCGCCCAAATCTCTAGCCCTTGGGCGTCCAGTTCAATATCTGTCCCTAGCAGTTCCACGAGTTCAGCATCCGATAGCGTGCAGCCGTGTTGGCGAACTTCATTAATTAGGTACTGGGTTAGCCCTTCGACGACAGCTTGGTGGCGACTTTCACCGGTCCCTTCGGCCTGTAAAACGATGTTGCAGTAGGCATCCACCATTTCATGTAACTTGGCTCCCAGTTCAGGTACGGGGGTGACGCGGGCGTAGTGGGTCAGATAACAGGCTTCGGGGTTGCGGCTCAGAATCTTGTCGATCGAAGCGTGCATTTCGTCCCGATCAAATTGTGACGGGGAGGTGGTGGGGAATATGAACATCCTGCGTTCTTCACCAACCAGCACATCGGTTTCACGATAGGAAATCCCAAACATGTCGCCGGTGAAAATCCCGCTGGTTTTCTCATCCACGATACAAACGTGGTGACGAGCATGGCCGGGGGTTTCAAAGCAGCTCAGGCGACGATTTCCTAAGTTTAGGGTCAGCCCATCGGTAGCTTCAATAATGCGTTCGGCTGGAATGGGTAGTGGTTCCCCATAAAGCTTGGCCGTAGCTTCAACTCCATAAACAGCGCGTACCCCATCAAGCAACTTACTTGGGTCGATCATGTGACGTGTGCCACGGGGGTGAACCACCAGCTTGGCATTGGGAAACGCTTGCATCATCACGCCGGCACCACCGGCATGGTCGAGGTGAATGTGGGTCAGGATGACATATTCAACATCGGCAGGCGTTAAGCCAACACGGGCCAACGCGTCGAGTGTTAAGGGCAATGAATCATTGGTGCCGGTATCGACGAACGCCGCTTTGCCCTCTTCGACGATCAGGTGAATGGCGGATAAAAGTGGACGAATGTAGTCAGCGTCGAAGGCATAAATGCCGTTCTGGTAGTCATTCCAGCGCATGGTTTCTCCAGCGATTAAAGTGATTGGGTTTTGTTGATGATTCGGCTGATAGTTCTAATATCGGGGCCGATTTGCCTGACATCGTGCAGTTGCAGCCGTATGCGCTCTTCGAGTGTGGAATATTCAGGAAGTTCAAACAGGCCGCGAGCGGTGTTGCCTAACAAACAAGGGGCGAGATACTGCACCAGTTCGTCGGCTAATCCAGCAGTGAGTAGCGCACCATTCAGCGCCGCACCGGCCTCGACGTGGATTTCGTTGTATTGCTGGCGGTTACACCATTCTATCAGGGCGTGAAGGTCAATCTGCCCATTTGGGTTTGTCGGTAGGTGAACCACATTGGCACCGGCGGTTTCAAGGGCTGATTGTTTGGTTGGGTCATCCGTGCAGGTCATCACAAACGTTTTACCAGTCGTATTGGCAAATAGCCGGGCATTTGTTGGCGTGCGCAGTTGGCTGTCGAGGACAATGCGGTCAGGCTGCCGTTCAGTTTCTAATCCTCGAACATTCATCTGAGGGTCATCGGCTAAAACAGTATTGATGCCGGTCAGAATGGCACAGGCTCTCGCACGCCATTGGTGGCCATCAAGCCGGGCTTCCGGGCTGGTAATCCATTGGCTGATGCCGTTGGATAGTGCGGTTCTTCCATCAAGACTGCCTGCTGATTTTAGGCGAACCCATGGGCGACCGCGGGTCATGCGGGAAACGAAACCAAGGTTCAGCTCTTTGGCTTCATCTTCGAGAACACCACTGACCGTTTCGATTCCAGCAGCGTTGAGCATGGCCAAACCCTTGCCAGAAACGAGGGGGTTAGGGTCTTCCATCGCGCAAACGACTTTTGAAAGTCCAGCAGCAATCAGGGCTTCTGCACAAGGTGGCGTTCTGCCGGTGTGGCTGCAAGGTTCGAGCGTGACGTAGGCTGTTGCGCCTTTGGCTAAATTGCCAGCAGCGCGCAAAGCATGAACTTCGGCATGAGGTTCGCCGGTTCGTTGATGCCAACCTTCACCAATAATTTTTCCGTTGAGAACAACGACACAACCAACGCGGGGATTCGGGGAGGTAGTCCATAGGCCTTGCTGGGCCAGTTCCAGCGCGCGGGCCATGAATTGAAAATCAAGCCGAAGTTCGTCGGCTATTGGATTCATTTTTTGCGGGGTGGTTTGGTTTTTGGTACAGCCGGAGAAACTTCGCGGATCGCTTCTGAGAAGGCGTCGACATCTTCAAAGTTACGATAGACCGACGCAAAACGAATGTAGGCCACCTTGTCGAGTTTCTTCAGTTCACGCATCACTAACTCGCCGAGTTGGTGAGTTTGGATTTCACGTTCGCCGGCCAGTAGTAGTTTCTCTTCAATCCCATCCAAGGCGGCATCAACTGCTGTGGTGGTGACGGGGCGTTTGCGTAAAGCCAATTCGAGACTTGCACGCAATTTGTTGCGGCTGAATTCAGTGCGCGCGCCGTTTTTCTTGACCACTTGGGGGAGCTGAATGTCTGCCCGTTCATACGTCGTAAACCGTTTTTCACAGCCGGGACAACGCCGTCTGCGACGCACCAGATCCCCGTCTTCATTCAGACGGGTTTCCACCACGGTGGTATCTGGGGCACTACAGAACGGACATTTCATAACAAGGTTTTATGCGCCGTAAACCGGGAAGCGTTTGCACAGATCGGCAACCTGTTCACGAACCTTGGCGATATTGGCTTCATCGTTTGGGTTGTCGAGTACGTCAGCAATCAGGTGAGCAATCTTTTCGGCTTCAATTTCCGTAAAGCCGCGCGTAGTCATTGCTGGCGAACCAATACGGATACCTGAAGTGACGAATGGTTTTTCTGGGTCTTTCGGAATGCCATTTTTGTTGACCGTCAGATGGGCTGTACCCAACAGGGTTTCAGCGGCTTTACCGGTCATGCCCTTGGCGCGCAAATCGACCAAGAAAACATGGCTTTCGGTACGGCCAGACACAATACGCAAGCCACGAGCGGCTAGCACATGCGCCATCACGCGGGCATTTGCGACGACTTGTTCTTGGTAACGCTTAAATTCCGGTGTGGCCGCTTCTTTAAACGCAACCGCTTTACCAGCGATAACGTGCATCAGCGGGCCACCTTGCAAGCCTGGGAAAATCGCCGAATTCAGCGCTTTTTCGTGCTCAGCTTTCATCAGAATGATGCCGCCGCGTGGGCCACGCAGGGTTTTGTGCGTAGTGGAAGTAACTACGTCAGCAAATGGAACTGGGTTAGGGTACAGGCCAGCAGCGATCAGGCCCGCGTAGTGCGCCATGTCAACCCAGAAAATCGCGCCGATTTCCTTGGCGATCTTGGCGAAACGTTCGAAGTCGATGCGCAGGGCGTAAGCAGAAGCGCCTGCAACGATCAGTTTTGGCTTGTGTTCACGCGCCAAAGCTTCCATCGCGTCATAGTCAATTTCTTCTTTGTCGTTTAGGCCGTAAGCCACGACGTTAAACCATTTGCCTGACATGTTCAGCGGCATGCCGTGGGTCAGGTGGCCGCCTTCTGCCAAGCTCATGCCCATGATGGTGTCGCCGGGCTTAAGGAACGCCATCAGCACGGCTTGATTAGCTTGTGAGCCAGAGTTTGGCTGTACGTTAGCCGCATCTGCACCAAACAGAGCCTTCAGGCGGTCTATCGCTAGCTGTTCAGCGACATCAACATACTCACAACCCCCGTAATAACGCTTGCCAGGATAACCCTCGGCGTATTTATTGGTAAGTTGTGAACCTTGAGCTTCCATGACAGCATGGCTGACATAGTTCTCGGATGCGATCAGTTCGATGTGGTCTTCTTGACGACGATTTTCGTCTTTAACGACAGCCCACAATTCGGGATCAACGTTGGAAAGCGTGTCTTTCGCACTAAACATGGCAAGCCCTCAAGCCTTTGAAAAAGGCGCGAATTCTAACATGGCTAATATGGGGTCGAAGCGGGCCGTTTGCCGTTTGAATTAGCTAGAGAGTTTTTTTTGGGGTTACTAAGGCTCTGTTGCACAACTCAAATTTGAGTTGCATTACCCCTACCCCAGACGGATTTATGTCATAGCGACAGTTACCGGGGTGCCGAGTTGAGTGAAGCGATTCAACAATGCGGCACGTACGTGAAGTTCTGCAACTTGCCTATCGAAATTCCGAGACATGATTCGCTCCCCAAGAAGTTTCAAGCAGCGCATTTTGGTTTCGACCAGACTTCGCTGGTGGTAACCGCTCCACTTCTTCCAAATTGCCCGACCCAAGCGGTGAGTAGCACGCAAGATTTCATTGCGAGCATGAGCGCCCGGTGGATATTTTTCCATAGCCTGGCACTTTTCCGAGTGGGAATAAT
>JBEGTT010000093.1:0-3433 GCA_041179245.1 Pseudomonadota bacterium | reverse complement strand
CAGCGGTCATTTCCTTGGTTGTTTCTCTGGGTGCGGGCCTGATGATTGCCGTGTCGATCAGCCTGAATGTTAGCCGTGCGGTCAAACTTGCCGAAGCCGTCGCTGAAGGGGATCTGAGTGTGGATGTCAGCGCGACCGGCAATGATGAAATGGGCGACCTGATCAATGCGCTAAAACAGATGATTACCAACCTGCGTGCATCAGCCTTTGTGGCTGAAGAAATTGCCAAAGGTAACTTGACCGTAGAAGCCCATCGCCGTTCCGAACGCGATGTACTCGGTATCGCCCACGAAACCATGGTTGAGCGTCTACGCAACGTCGTAACCGAGGCTAACTTGTCTGGCGCTGCGGTTTCTTCCGGTAGCCAGCAACTGTCCGCCAGCGCCGAACAGTTGAGTCAGGGCGCCACCGAACAAGCGGCATCGGCAGAAGAAGCTTCTGCCGCCATGGAAGAAATGGCCAGCGTCATCAAACAAACCGCAGTCAATGCTGAACAAACCGAGCGGATTGCCAAAGCTTCTTCAGAATCCGCACAGCTCAGCGGAAAAGCCGTCGCCAAGACGGTTGAAGCCATGCAAACAATTGCCGGCAAGATCATGATTATTCAAGAAATTGCCCGCCAGACCGACTTGTTGGCCTTGAATGCTGCGGTCGAAGCGGCTCGTGCGGGTCAGCACGGTAAAGGTTTTGCGGTGGTAGCTTCTGAAGTACGGAAGCTTTCTGAGCGAAGCGAACGGGCAGCTGCTGAAATTAGCGCGTTGTCTACCGAAACGGTGGGTGTAGCCGTTGAAGCTGGAAAGATGCTGGAAACACTGGTGCCCGACATCCGTAGAACCGCCGAATTAGTGAGCGAAATCACCGCTGCCTGCCGTGAACAGGATATTGGCGCCGAGCAAATCAATGTGGCTATCCAGCAACTCGACAAGGTTATTCAAATGAATGCCGCCAGCGCTGAGGAAATGACCTCAACGTCGGAAGAACTCTCATCGCAAGCAGTTCAGCTTCAGGACGTCATTAACTTCTTCCAAGTTGAACCCCAAGAGCAATCCATGCGTAAGCCATCTTCCCCGCAAGGGTCAGTACGTAAATCATCGTCAACCAGCAGAAGAGCTGAACCCAAGGGGGCTGCTAACAAACCAACTTACCCGAAAAGCAAAGGATTCTCGCTGGTACTGGATACCGACGATGAAGAAGATCGTCGTTTTGACCGCTACTAAGCCTGGAGCCATTGCGCGTGGAACAGGACCTTTTTAACGACACCGAAGAGCCGATTAGTAGCTACGTTACGCTCGGCGTGGACAATGAGGTTTATGCCGTTGATGTCCGTTGTGTGCGCGAAATTCTGGAACATCGCCCCCCAGTCCCATTGCACCACGCGCCCCCTTGTTTTGTGGGGGTAGTTGATGTGCGTGGCACGACAGTACCGGTCATTGATCTATCCCGTAAGCTGGGGCTTCCCGCTGCCCCGGTAACCGTCAACACCCGTATTCTCGTGCTTGAGGTTCCCCTCACCGACAGGACAATTACCGTTGGCCTACTCGTTAGCCGGGTGTTTGAGGTGGCCGAGTTGGAACTGGGTGGTCTGGAGTCCACACCGGATGTCGGCATTGCGTGGAACTCTGAATACATCGCAGCGATTGGTCGACTGCATGGGGGGTTTGTCACCATTTTCAATATGCAGAAACTCTTCGACTCCACTGAGCTTGCCGTACTTCCTGACGTCGAATGAAACAAGCTTCCCCTACGCTATTTCACGATCAGGGGGCATTGCGCCCTGAAGATTTTCAAAAACTAGCTAACTACATCCACAGCCGAACCGGCATCCGGATGCCATCTTCCAAGCTATCTTTTCTGGAAGGTCGTCTTCGTCGTCGTTTGCGTGCCCTTGGTTTTGACACCTTCACGCATTACTGCAACTGGCTGTTCAACCAGAACGGGATGTCCGAAGAAGAAACTGAATTGGTGAATGTAGTGACCACCAATAAGACAGACTTTTTCCGTGAGCCGCACCATTTTGATTTTTTGACCGACCATGGTTTGCCCGAATTGATCGCACAGGGCCGAGGGACACAAAATCCGTTGCGCCTTTGGAGCGCGGGCTGCTCGAATGGGGCTGAGCCTTATACGCTGGCAATGGTTTGTCAGGAGTTCGCTGAGGCAACGCCGGGTTTTCGTTATGAGATTCTAGCCAGCGACCTGAGCACCACCATGCTCAATACGGCGGCTCGGGCGATTTACCCCCATGCCGAGATTGAGCCTGTGCCGATGGAGCTGAGAAAGCGCTATCTGTTGCGCGATACCCAACGTAACGAAGTGCGTATCGCCCCGCTGTTGCGAAACAAAGTGAATTTTTCCCAAGTCAACCTGACACACAACGACTATGGCATACGCCAACTGATGGATATTGTGTTCTGCCGCAACCTGCTTATTTACTTTGATAAACCAACCCAACAGGCGGTGTTACAACGCTTGTGTAATGCCGTTCGCCCTGGCGGTTACGTAATCATCGGCCATTCCGAAAGTATCGCCGGCATGTCACTGCCCTTGCGCCCACTCGGCGCAACCGTCTTTCTGCGAGAGAATGGCTAATGGTCGCCGCAATCCGAGTTCTCATCGTTGACGCCTCTCCTTCAACCCGTCAAATCGTGACCGATCTGCTTGAAGCAGACCCCGATATCGAAGTGATGGGCACCGCACCCGACCCGTTTGTTGCCGCCAAGCGGATCGAAAAAGAAGTACCGGACGTCATCCTGTTGGATATTGATTTACCCCGCATGAATGGCATCACTTTTCTAAAAAAAATGATGTCTCAGTGTCCGGTGCCGGTCATTATATTTTCTGACCAAGTGGACATACATTCCCCGGTTACCAGAGGCGCATTAGATGCGGGTGCCGTCGCCTGCTTGCTGAAACCTTCGACGGGACTACGTGATTTCTTGCTGGTATCTGGGCCAATGCTTTGTGATGCCGTCAAATCAGCAAGCCGAACTAAGGTACGAGTTAGTAGCCCTTCAAAACACGCACAGCCCAAATTATCTGCTGATGCCATCCTGCCCCCCCCGCCAAAGTGGACAACGGGCACCAAAACCGAGCGGGTAGTTTGTTTGGGCGCATCGACTGGCGGAACCGAGTCTTTACGAGTGGTGCTGGAAAAACTTCCTGCTGACTCACCCGCTGTTGTGGTTGTTCAACACATGCCCGAAGGTTTTACGGCGAATTTTGCCAAGAGACTGAATTCCATTTGCCAGATGGAAGTCAAGGAAGCCGAAGATGGAGATGCTGTGCTGGCTGGGCGCGTACTGATTGCTCCCGGCAACCGGCATATGATCCTCCAGCGGCGCGGCACCCGTTATGTCGTCGAATTGAAGGACGGTCCTCTCGTTTCCCGCCACCGCCCATCGGTGGATGTTTTGTTCCGCTCTGCGGCTCGCGC
>JBEGTT010000092.1:0-8221 GCA_041179245.1 Pseudomonadota bacterium | reverse complement strand
GGTGGCATGAGCTTCCATGGTGGATTTCTAGGCGTATTGATCGCGAGGGTATTTTGGGCGCGTAAGCACCAAGCTGGTTGGTGGGAAACCACCGACTTTATTGCGCCTTTGGTGCCGCTTGGGTTGATGGCGGGGCGTATCGGTAATTTTATCAATGGCGAATTGTGGGGCCGTGTTGCCAGTGCAGACCTGCCGTGGGCGATGGTGTTTCCGCAGGCGGGGGATGAATTTCCTCGCCACCCGTCGCAGATTTATCACGCAGGATTAGAAGGTTTGGCACTGTTTGCTGTGCTGTGGTGGTATTCCGCTAAACCTCGGCCAGTGGGTGCGGTTTCCGGCGTGTTTTTAGTCGGCTACGGTTTGGCGCGCGCTGTCGTCGAGTTTTTCCGCGAACCCGATCACGGTATTTTTGGACAGTCTTACGTGGTCAGCATGGGGCAATGGTTGTCCTTGCCCATGATTTTGATTGGACTGTTTATAATCCTTCGGGTTAGCAAAACAACCTCACAAAAACAGGAGAATGCATGACCACATCTACAACGCGTCCATTCAAAGTGCTGGGCATCCAGCAAATCGCTATCGGTGGGCCTTCTAAAGAAAAACTCAAAACCCTGTGGGTTGAAAAACTGGGGTTGGAAGTGACCGGCACCTTCCAAAGTGAACGCGAGAATGTCGACGAAGACATTTGTGCGATGGGTGTCGGTCCGTTCAAAGTCGAAGTCGACCTAATGCAGCCGATTGATCCAGAAAAAAAGCCAGCCGTGCATGCGACACCACTAAACCACGTGGGTTTGTGGATTGATGATTTGCCGAAGGCTGTTGAGTGGCTGTCGTCTAATGGCGTGCGTTTTGCCCCCGGCGGGATTCGCAAAGGTGCGGCAGGTTTTGACATCTGCTTCATGCACCCCAAGGGTAACGAAGAGTTTCCGATTGGCGGTGAAGGCGTTCTGATTGAGTTAGTTCAGGCACCTACCGAAGTCATTGAGGCATTTGCCAAACTTGCAGCCTAAAACACCACCGCTCAATCTGGTTGCTATTCGGCAGCGCTATCAGAAAGCGTTGCTGACATGGTTGAAAGAGCCGGAAGCCAACAATGGACTACGCCAAATGCGTGCTGTCCTAGGGGCGGTTGCGCTGATTCAGCCACCGGAGTTTGTGGGTTTTTGGCGTGATGCAGAGGCGTTGATTCAGGCTCTGGTCGATGCAAAATTTCCCGCTGATGCAGAACTACGCAAACTGGCCAGTAAGTTGGACTCACAGTTCAAACAGCTGGTTCGGGAAAACCCGGTACCGGATAAATCACTGTGGGAAGAAATTCGGGCGGTTCTCAATCGGCTCAATAAACCAACAGGGTCGCTGGCACTAGATGCCAATCACCCACTGGCCGATTTGTTGGCTAAAACAGCTTCTATCCTGCCTTTTGTCGCACAGTCGCAGTTGCCACGTTTTTCAGAGGAAGTGTCAGCGGCTTGGAATGCGGCAACTCTACAGTTGCTTGAAGCTTGGGATCGGCGTTATCAGGATGGGTGGGGAACGTTTCGTTCGGCCGTGTTTGGTTTGTGTGGCGCGGCATTAACCGTCGGTGAACCGGCGTTCTTTCGGTTTTCGGAAGCACTTGCGTCGGCAATGGATCGGGTCGACGACGAGATTGAGCCTCCGGCACATCTTGTTGCCGCAATGGCCGCACCGTTAGAACGCATGGCAGAGCTGGATTTTCTTGAGCATGCGGCCCTTTATACAAGATTGGAACTGTTCGCTGCTCGGCTAGAGAAAGTGGTGGAAGAGGAAATCCGAGTGGCAAGGGCGGTGCAAGGAATTTTTGAGCCAGAGCCTGAGTTTATTCAGGAAGTCCGGGTACCACAGCCTGGATTTGAGAAAGTTGAAGAGGACAGGGAAGAACGTTCTCCGCAGTCTATTTACGATTACCTGAATAGCCTGAGCGTTAATCCAGTTCAGAAAATTCTGTCTGAGCCATCCGGTGTTTTCTCCCCTGCGGACAATCCTGCTGCGCTGGATGAGGTGGTTTTGCAGCCGTTGACGGTGGGTGAAGAGGGGCTGCAGGTCGATAGTATTCCTGCGGCTCAGATCAAGCCCGTGCTTGAGAAAAAACCGTTGGCCGATGCGCAATTGCTGGCCCGCGTAGCCCGCGACCTTGAGGCATTGGCTGAGTCATTGCATCTGTCGGGCTTGGCAAGGCAAGCGGGCGAGTTGGCCTCCCTCGTTGATCGAATTGATCAGGCAGAAATTGATCAAGATGAGGTTAGAGCTGATTTGCTTCAGGTGATCCAGTTTATGCAGGATCAGGTGGGGGCCGTGGTTATGGGATTTCCACCGCATGCCAATCCTAAAATTACAGATTTGATGCAGAAGCTGGAAAACACGTTGGATTCTTCAGCCAGATAGGCATACAGGGCACCGCCAGAACGCCTAAACTCGCTTCGCTCAAACAACGGCATTCCGCTGTTCCGGTATGTCTATCTGGCTATCCCCGACCTAAGCGATACAGCGCCACATCAGCATTGAGATTTGGGTCGTCCGTTATTGGCTTGCCTTCGTCAAAGGCTTGTAGTTCGTGAATAACAATCCCGCAGTTTGCGCAGAGTTGTTCAAAGTCCGCGATGGTGAAGAAGCGTAAATTCGGCGAGTTGTGCCACTGATAAGGAAGGTGCTTGGAAACGGGCATTCTGCCGGCAGCAATGGCCTCGCGATGCTTGCGGTAGCCAAAGTTGGGGAACGAAACCACCGCTTCATGTCCTACACGCAACATTTCGCGTAATGCTTGTTCCGTATGCCGAACGGTTTGCAACGAGAGCGACATAATGACATGGTCAAATGAGTTGTTTTCCAGCCCCGCCAGTCCGCGTTCTAGATCAAATTGCAATACATTCACGCCTTGTGCCATACAGGCAATCACATGCTTAGGCTCCAGTTCAACACCGTATCCATGTATTTGCTTGGTATTTTGCAGAAATTTCAGCAGATCCCCATCGCCGCAGCCTAAATCCAGAACGCGTTCATTCGGTTTAATCCAGCGGGCAATACAGTCAAAGTCGAACCGTCCGAAGCTGGTCATCGTGCGATCCTTTCAAAGTACGCTGCGAGTGCGGCGTGGTAATAAGGGTCTTCTAGTAAGAACGAATCGTGGCCAGCATCGCATTCGATTTCTGCATAACTGACTTTGCGCCCGTTGTGCAAAAGAGCATAAACAATTTCACGGCTGCGATTAGGTGCAAAACGCCAGTCGGTGGTGAATGAAGCGACAAAGAAGTCAGCTTTTGCACGCGCCAGTGCCGCTTGTAAATTCCCGTTGTAATTAAACGCGGGATCGAAATAGTCCAGTGCTTTGGTAGTTAGCAAGTAGGTATTCGCGTCAAAATAGTCAGCGAATTTGTCACCTTGGTAGCGCAGGTAAGACTCAATTTCAAAGTCGACGTCATAGCTGAATTTGTGCGTGCCGTGGTGCAGTTGGCGGCCAAATTTTTCAGCCATTTGGTCATCTGACAGGTAGGTGATATGCCCAACCATGCGGGCGAGCCGCAAGCCATGACGTGGTACGACACCGTGTTCATAGTAGTGGCCACCGTAAAACTCGGGGTCAGACAAAATGGCTTGCCGGGCTACTTCATTAAACGCAATGTTTTGCGCTGTTAGCTTTGGAGCAGAAGCGATGACTACGCCATGGCGAACTCGCTCAGGATACTCAAGTGTCCATTGCAGCGCCTGCATACCACCCAGTGAGCCACCTACAACGGCTGCCCATGTATCAATACCAAGTAAATCGGCTAGTTGAGCTTGAGCGCAAACCCAATCTTCAACCGTGACCAATGGAAAGTCTGCGCCGTATGGTTTTCCGGTTATCGGATTGGTAGAAATCGGTCCGGTGGAGCCAAAGCAGCCACCGAGATTGTTAACGCCTACGACAAAGAATTTTTCGGTATCAAGCGGTTTACCCGGTCCAACCAGGTTATCCCACCAGCCGGCAGATTTTTCTGGTGCTGCCGGGTCGTAATAGCCGGCAACATGATGGTTGCCTGATAAAGCGTGGCAGACCAGCACTGCATTGGACTTGCTGGCGTTGAGTTCGCCATAGGTTTCGTAGGCGAGTTCGTAGCCGGGAAGTATGGTGCCTTGGCGTAGCAGTAGCGGTTTGTCGAAGCGCGCTTTTTGCGGTTTGACTAAACCAACTGAACTGGGGGCTGTTGTTATCTGATGGGTTGTCGTCATTTCAGAGCTGAATCCGGTTTTGCGGACATGACGCGACACAATTAAGACCTGCTGAGGATCTCGCTTTAGCCGCATTTGTTACGCGCCCGCAAGCTGAGTTCAAGATGGCGCAAGGGCGGAAACGATACCGAGGCCTATGCGTAAAGTCAAATAAGGGTAATTCAAGGCTGAATAACACCTTGAATCAAAACAAGGCGATCAAAAATAGGATCGTAGCCCACAGGAATAATTGAAAGTGGAATTTCTGGGTTTTGGGCGAGGTGTTTTTGTCCGGCAGCGGCAGCGGCCTCAAAGGTTTCAAAAACGGATTGCACTTGAAGGGCTTGCCGGATGGGTATCAGTGTAGCGGTGTAAGCGTTAAGTAATTGATCCGTGCCAAGATGCTGAACACCATAACCAATGGCTGGTCGGGGCAGTACTAATTGATCAAGCTGAAAGTGATCGCCGGGAAACGAAGCCATTGATGTTCTGATACTGAGTGAGTGAAAAGGAAGTTTAAAGTATATTCAGGCATCTATTTTGCGTGTGTTAGATCGTAATTCTTAACATTAGGCCGGTAGCTAAGATTACAATTGCCAGCTGTATTGGACAAATTCTACAAATTTGGGAGAAGTGAAAGATGAAGCGCATCGCTGACTGGAGAATCTGGCTTCGCCTAACGGTGGCTATTTGGTTAGCACTGTTGGTGTCGGGCACCAGCCTGATTATCTGGCAGGGCAAAGTCAATAAAGCAACAGCCATCGCCCAAGCCAAGGATTTTTCTCAAAGTATTCATGAAATGACCATGGCGGGGTTAACCGGCATGATGTTTACTGGCACGATTGGTCAGAGAGAGATTTTTCTGGATCAGATCAAACAGCTCTCGGTTATTAAAGATTTACATGTAGCGCGATCTCCAGCAGTAGAAAAAATGTTCGGCCCAGACACCAAAAAATCACGCGAAATGACATCGCTAGAGCAGCAGGTATTGCAGACGGGGCAGTCTGTTGTGGAAGTTATTGAGGAAAGTGATGGTCCGGCGTTGTTGGTTATTAACCCAACAAAGGCCTCTACGGATTATCTGGGGAAAAACTGCATCATGTGCCACCAAGTTCCCGAAGGGACTGTGTTAGGTTTGGTCAGCATGAAGGTTTCGCTAGCGGCCGTGGAAGCCGCACAAAATGACCTAAAACTGAAGGTCGCGCTCGCTGCTTTTGGTATCAGTATCGTATTGCTACTTATTATCTATGCACTGACCAATCATTTCGTCACCCAGCCTTTAGAAGGCTTGCGCCGTGGTTTGGAAGATATTGCTCGGGGTGATGGTGATCTGACCCGTCGCTTGCCAGTTAAAGGGCGCGACGAGATTGGTGAGGCATCTTCCGTGTTCAATGAAATGATGGCGAATTTCCAACGGCTCGTGAAACAGGTTGGGAACTCGGCTGATCAATTGGCGACCCAGGTAAAGTCACTGACGAGCAGTGCTGACCGCGTGAAGCAAAGTTCTTATCAGCAAAATGAGACATCAGCTCATGCCGCAGCGGCAGTGGATCAATTGGCGCACAGCATTCAGGCAATTTCAATGAGTGCGGACAATGTTCATCAACAATCTCAGGAAAGTCTGACACGGGCGAAAGAAGGTGAGCAGTGTCTGGGAACCTTGCTGAAGGATATGTCTGTTGTTGAGCAAGCCGTGCGGGGTATGGCGGGTTCTATTGACGAGTTTGTGAAGAACACCCATTCCATTACCGAGATGACGCGCGAAGTTAAAGACATCGCGGATCAAACTAATCTGTTGGCGTTGAATGCGGCGATTGAAGCTGCTCGGGCAGGTGAGCAGGGCCGGGGTTTTGCTGTGGTCGCCGACGAGGTTCGCAAATTGGCGGAAAAATCTTCGCACGCTGCTACTGAAATTGATGGAATTACGGCGGCGCTCAATGCGCAATCCCTGTCAGTACAACACAATATCCATAATGGACTTCAGTACCTTGAGGGTAGCCAGCGTTCCATTCAGGCGGTGTCGACGGTGCTGCAGTCAACCAATGGTTCTGTCACTGAAGTAGGGGTTGGGCTAGACATGATTGCTAGTTCCACCGAGCAACAGCGTCGTTTCTCCACCGATGTTGAGAAAAGCATCGAAGCCATTTCTGAAATGGCTCGAAGTAACACCCATTCGGTGGAACAGACAGCCTCTGCAGCCAGGGATTTGCAGGCACTGGCAGATGGTCTGCAGAATCTGGTTCATCGTTTTAAAACCTGATAAAAGTGTTTTGTCAGCAAGCCCCGGATATGTCCGGGGTTTTTTTTGGCTTTTATGACTTGAAATTCCCTTGAAAAGCACTATGTGGGGAAAGTTAAAAAACTATTGGGAAACACCATGAGCGAAAACAACACGCCAGAAACCCCCATCGCCGACAACGAAGCAGAGGTGACTTCACCGCCACAACACTCGGTCGACACCTTGCCTAGTTTGGATGAGCAAATTCGCACGCTGGAGCAGAAAACAGTTGAACATCACGATGCTTGGTTACGCGCTAAAGCCGAAGGCGAAAATATTCGTCGCCGCGCTCAGGAAGATATTTCCAAGGCCCATAAATTTGCTGTCGAAAAATTTGCCGGTGAATTACTGGCGGTCAAAGATAGTCTAGAGGCTGCTCTGGCGGTTCAGGAACAAACGGTAGAGAGCTTCCTTTCTGGAGTTGAACTGACCCTGAAGCAGTTGGTGTCGGCATTTGAGAAAAATGCTTTGCTGGAAGTGAATCCTGCAGGCGAAAAATTTGATCCACACAAACATCAGGCTATTGGGATGGTTGAGTCCGAGCAAGAAGCCAATACCGTTGTCACGGTACTGCAAAAGGGATACACCATTGCTGATCGCACCTTGCGTCCAGCGTTAGTCATGGTCTCCAAGGGCAAATAAAACACTTGAAACGGGGGCGGTTGTCCCCACTTAGAAAACATCAACATTTCAGCATTCAGATAAGGAAAAGATCATGGGAAAAATTATTGGGATTGACCTCGGTACCACCAACTCTTGCGTAGCGATTATGGAAGGTGGTGTGCCAAAGGTTATTGAAAACTCAGAAGGCGCACGCACCACACCGTCAGTGATTGGTTATGCTGAAGATGGTGAAATTCTTTGTGGGGCGCCTGCCAAGCGCCAAGCTGTGACTAATCCAAAAAATACGCTGTACGCAGTTAAGCGCTTGATTGGCCGGCGTTTCGAAGAAAAAGAAGTGCAGAAGGACATCTCCCTGATGCCTTTCAAAATCGTTAAAGCTGATAACGGTGATGCTTGGGTAGAAGCGCGGGACAAGAAAATTGCGCCGCCACAAGTTTCTGCTGAAGTACTGCGCAAGATGAAGAAGACGGCTGAAGATTATCTCGGCGAAGAAGTGACCGAGGCGGTTATTACCGTCCCAGCGTACTTTAACGATAGCCAACGCCAAGCTACCAAGGATGCGGGTCGGATCGCCGGTCTGGAAGTTAAGCGGATCATCAACGAACCAACGGCGGCGGCATTGGCGTTTGGTATGGACAAGGTTTCCGGCAAAGACAAGAAAATTGCCGTGTATGACTTGGGTGGTGGCACGTTCGATATTTCCATCATTGAAATTGCCGATGTCGATGGCGAAAAGCAATTTGAAGTGCTGGCGACCAATGGCGACACATTCCTCGGTGGTGAAGATTTTGACCAACGCCTGATCGACTACATCATTGCCGAATTCCAGAAGGAGTCAGGCGTGAATCTGAAGGCGGATGTGCTGGCGTTGCAACGTCTAAAAGAAGCTGCTGAAAAAGCCAAGATCGAACTGTCATCCAGCCAACAGACTGAAATTAATCTACCTTACATCACTGCTGATGCCTCTGGTCCAAAGCATCTGGCACTGAAGATTACTCGTGCAAAATTTGAGTCACTGGTTGATGAGTTAGTCGAACGTACCATGGCGCCTTGTGTGATGGCACTGAAGGACGCGGGCTGCAAAATTGGCGATATCGATGACGTGATTCTGGTTGG
>JBEGTT010000091.1:0-17783 GCA_041179245.1 Pseudomonadota bacterium | reverse complement strand
CGACGACAGTTTAAAAGTTGTCTTGCGCCGGGTGCGCCAGCAAGCCATTGCCCACATCGCGCTCCGAGATTTGACGGGACACGCTAATTTAGCGGAAGTCGTCGAAAGCATGACCTTGCTGGCAGACATTACGACCAATTTCGCCCTCTCTTGGCTACATCCACAACTCACATCACTTTATGGTGAGCCGCTGGATAACCAAGGCCAAGCACAAAAAATGCTAATCATTGGTATGGGCAAACTCGGCGGGCGTGAATTAAACGTCTCCTCTGATGTGGATTACATCTTTATCTACCCCGAAGATGGCGAAACATCTGGCCCAAAACGGATCGACAACTTTGAGTTTTTTGGCCGACTCGGTAAAAAATTGATTGCGGCTATTGGCGAAATCACCAGTGAAGGGCAAGTTTTCCGGGTCGACATGCGCCTGCGCCCCAATGGCGATTCTGGCCCCCTGGCTTGCTCATTGGATGCGCTAGAAAACTACTTCATCACCCAAGGCCGGGAATGGGAACGTTACGCTTGGATCAAGGCCCGTGTGATGAATGAAGGGGATAACCTTCAGCCTCACTGGGCCAAAGCGTTAAATCAAATTGCCCGCCCCTTCGTGTTCCGCAAATATCTCGACTTCGGTGCGATTAACGCCATGCGTGGCTTACATGCCCAAATCCGCCGTGAAGTGGCACGCAAAGATAGGGTCGACCACATCAAACTAGGGCCTGGCGGCATCCGTGAAATTGAGTTTCTAGCTCAGGTTTTCCAGCTAATTCGGGGGGGGCGCGATACCCGCAAAGAAGGCTTACAAACCCGCCCTACCCTCACCGTGCTCAAACGTCTACAAGAACGGGACCTAATCAGTACCGCCACCGAGCAAGAACTTCGTCAGGCCTATGGTTTTCTGCGCACGTTAGAACATCGCCTACAATATGTCGGTGACCAACAAACCCATATGTTGCCGGACAACCCTGAACGCCAGGCTGCTCTGGCACCCACCATGGGATTCGCAAACTGGGCTGAACTACTCGCCGAACTAAATCGCCACCGGGAACGCGTCAGCCAGCATTTTGAATCGGTATTTTCTGACCCTGAAGCCGGGGAACATGCTTTATCCCCCTTGTGGCTTGGCCAACTCGATAACGATGCGGCAATCGCCGCCCTTGAAGGGCTGGGTTTTCGAGACCCACACGCTTCTTGGGCTCGTTTACAGGAAGTTCACCAATCAGCCCGTTACCAAGCATTACCGGCCACCAACCGGGAACGGCTGGATGCCGTAGGGCCTCGATTACTCGAAGCCGCACGAGCAACCCCACAACCTGACCTAACCCTACAACGTGGGCTCAGTTTTCTGGAAATTATTAGCCGACGAGGCGCCTATCTCGCCTTGTTGCAGCAATATCCGCAAGCGCTACAAAAAGTAGCTGATATGGTCGGTAGTGCGGCGTGGGCAGCGCATTATTTAAACCGACACCCCATTTTGCTCGACGAATTACTATACACGCGTTTACTCGATACGGCCACCGATGTTGAAGCCTTTTCAACCCAACTGTGCGACCAGCTAACGGCCGTTGCAGGAGATACCGAGCGAGAAATGGATCTGTTGCGCGAAGCTCACCATGCGCAGGTTTTTCGTCTGTTAGCGCAAGACCTTGCCGGATTACACACCATTGAGCGTATCTCCGATCATCTGTCTTTACTTGCTGACACCGTCCTGAAAATCACCCTCGATTTGTGCTGGCAGACAGTCCGTACCCGCCATCGGGAAACGCCTGCCTTTGCCGTGATTGGTTACGGCAAATTAGGCGGCAAGGAACTGGGTTATTCATCCGACTTGGATATGGTTTATCTCTACGATGATGAATCGCAAGATTCAGGGCAAAACTACACCCGCCTAGGGCAACGCCTTAACACGTGGTTATCTAGCCAAACACCAGCTGGTTTCTTGTTTGAGACTGACCTGCGCTTGCGCCCCAATGGCGACGCCGGCTTACTGGCTGTGTCCTTGGAAGCCTTCCGCGAATACCAACTGAATAATGCCTGGGTCTGGGAGCATCAGGCACTGACTCGCGCCCGCTTTTGTGCGGGGGATTCGGCTGTTGGTGAAAAATTTGAAGCCATCCGGCGTGAAATACTCAGCTTGCCTCGTGATCCAAACACGCTACGCGACGAAGTCGTTGCCATGCGCCAGAGGATGCTCGATAACCATGGTTCGCACACAGAAGGCTACTTCGATCTGAAGCAGGATCGGGGTGGCATTATTGATGTGGAATTTATCGTGCAATACCTGATTCTGGCCCACGCCCATCAGTTCCCAGAATTAACACAAAATCTAGGCAATATTGCTTTACTCGGTATGGCAGAAAAACTTGGACTTATTCCCGTCGAAGCAGCTACCGCCGCACAGGTAGCCTACCGTGAATACCGCCGGCTACAACACGCCAAACGGCTCAATGATGAAAAGGGCCTCGTGCCATACGAAGAGATTGAACAACACGCTGAAAATGTAAAAAACCTGTGGAAAACCACTTTTAATTCAGCTCAACCGTGAAATAAGACCTCAAAAATGACAACTCTTCAAACAAGTAGGACCCAATCTGCTCATACATGGCGCTTTTACCGCAGCGGGGGATTTGATCAAGTTCGCCTCGACACGGTGGATGATTTATTGAGTCTGGACCAGCTGGATCAAAAACTCTGGGTAGCACTCTCCTGCCCTAGCAAAGGCTTGCAATTTGATCCTCTAACACTGGCTGCACTGGATCAGGATAACGATGGCTATATTCGTGCTCACGAACTAATTACCTCACTTAAATGGACCGCTAGCCTACTCAACGATCGCGAGTTGTTGGCACTTGGCGCCGACGCTTTGCCGCTATCAGCCATCAATACGGAAACGCCTGAAGGTGTACGGATACTGGAAGCCGCGAAACAAATTCTGGCAGGCTTGGGCAAGGCAGATAGCGAGCATATTGCCTGCGCAGATACCGAAAACAGCGCGGTTGCCTTTGCAGCACTCCCGCTAAACGGTGATGGTGTCGTCACGCCAGAATCAACGCTCAAGCCCCAGTTACGCCATCTCATTTCAACCATTCTGGAAAAACTGGGCGGAACGTTGGACCGTTGCGGCACGAATGGCATTAACGCTGAACTCGCCAAACAATTTTTTAGCGAAGGCCGTTCGTTTGCAATATGGCGGACATTGCCAGATAACAACAGCACGCTGTCACCACTCGGTGGACTAACAGAAATCGCCCTCAATACGCTGTTAGCTGTCCGCGAAAAAGTGGACGACTATTTCACCCGCTGCCGACTCGCAGGGTTTGATCCCAGAGCAGCTGCACTACTGAATGCCTCCGATGACGAGCTAAAAGCGCTGTCCCCGCTGAATCTTGCGCAGGATATTAAATTAGGCGAAAGTCATATCGCCGCATTGCCATTAGCTACCATCAGCGCTGGAAAAGCATTACCGCTGACAGGAACTGAGCTCAACCCAGCTTGGTCCGCAGGCATACAAGCGTTGCTTGAACAAGTGGTTACGCCACAACTAGGGCTGCGTGAAGTGTTGACTGAGCAGGAATGGCTGCAACTATTAGCGATCTTCAGCGCTCGCATAGCTTGGCTTGCACAAAAACCATCTACGCCACTTGCTGAACTAGAGCCTAACGCCCTTGATGCTTTGTTGATTCCTGAACTCGAAACGGAGCTTAAGGCATTAGTTGATGCCGATGCAGCGTTAGTTGAAACCGCTGAAGCCATTGCCAGCGCAGACCGATTGGCGCGCTATACCCGCGACCTTGCTCGTCTTGCGCGCAATTTTGCATCTTTCCAGAATTTTTACAGCGGCACTGAAAAGGCCTTATTTCAGGCCGGAACGCTGTACCTAGATGGGCGCAGCTGTGATCTGTGTATTCAGGTGCTTGACCCCGCCAAGCACGCCACACTGGCCACCCTTTCAGGAATTTATTTGGCCTACTGCGACTGTGTTCGTGGCGAAAATGGGGGCATGGAGCAAATGATCATCGCAGCGGCTTTTACAGACGGTGATTCCGATCAACTGATGGTTGGACGCAACGGGCTATTTTATGATCGACTGGGGCGAGACTGGCATGCCACCATCACTCGCATCATTGACCACCCGATTAGCCTGCGCCAATCACTCTGGTCACCCTACAAAAAGTTTGTGCGCCTACTGGGTGAACAAATCCAGAAAATTGCATCTTCGAAGGAAAAACTGGCTGAAAGTGCCGGCGCAAGCAGCATCAACACACTCGCCAATAAAGCGAATACTGCCATTAGCCTCCCCCCGGCAACAGGAAAACCCAACTCTCCAGCGGTAGCGCCCCCAACCACACCTGCACCCCCAGTCGCCCCTTTCGATGTAGCGCGCTTTGCGGGGATATTCGCAGCTATCGGTTTGGCAGTAGGTGCTATTGGCACCGCGTTGGCTAATCTGCTGCACAGTTTTCTCAATCTAGCGTGGTGGCAAATGCCACTTGCCATTGCTGGCCTGATGTTAGTTATCTCTGGTCCATCTTTCTTGCTGGCGTTATTTAAGCTCCGCAACCGCAACCTTGGGCCACTACTGGATGCCAACGGATGGGCCGTCAATACCCGCGCAAAAATCAACATTCCTTTTGGGCGAAGCCTGACTAAATTAGCCACCCTTCCCCCCGGTGCGTTAAGCAGCATGCAAGACCCTTATGCTGAAAAAAGAATCCCTTGGCTCGGTTACGCCATCGCCTTCTCATTTTTTACAGCCACCATTCTTTACCTGAAATTTTCCTGAATTTCACGTTTATAATCTTGGGGCATTCTAGGGAAAGGAGGGGTGGATCATGGTCAGTTCAATCAGTCGCAGTGCGCTAGCCAGCGATCTTAGCGCCAGTTATCAGCGTGTTAATCAGGCCCAAGGCAAGGTAGAAGAAAGTCGACGACTCGTAGATACGAATCGTGCCGAGCTTGAAAAAAGTAATATCAGACTCGATAAAGACAAGGGGCAATACGCGAATGAGCTACAGCGTTCAAAGTCAGTTGAGCAAACCGACCTACGAAATGCTGTTCAGAAAAGTACCAGTACGGAGCAGCTCAGCAAAACGCAGGATAAAAATGCCCAGACTTTTACCTATACAACCCTAGATAAGAGCAAGGATCAGGTCCAAGCTGCCGGTTCGGTTAGCGCCTTGCAAAGTAGCTCGTCCTCTCAACCAGCGGGTGCAAGTCAAGCTAGTGCCTCCCAAACCTTTGTGTTTGGCGCAACAGTCAACACCAGCGGCCAAACGGTAGGCACGACGATCAATACCACCGCTTGATCCAGAAAATCTTCTAAAGTTTTCTAAACATTCTCCGTAAAAGGGTTCAGATGCTTTAAACCTATTACGGAGAATTTTAAAATGAAATCAGCGACACTATTCTGGACGCTAGTTCTGCTACCTAAACTTGCTTCTGCAGCTGCTTTAGTTTTCTGAGATTCTAGGGCTGCTTTTGCCAGCCATTAAGTGGTTTTAGCGTTGACGTAGACAGTCTTCGCCTCCTATGATTCGGCCCCCTCTCCCCCTGACAGTTTGCTGAATCTATCGTGACATCCCAGACCCCCCTAGAACAAATTTACAGCCTGATTGGCGATGATATGCGGGCGGTTGATAGTGTCATTCGCAATCGCCTCTATTCGGAGGTTGTCCTTGTCCGCCAAGTTGCGGAATACATTATTAGTGCAGGTGGCAAACGAATGCGCCCAGCGCTGGTTCTACTGGCCGCTGGCTCACTTGGCTTTACGGGAAATCGCCAGCACGAATTAGCCGCTGTCGTCGAGTTCATCCACACCGCCACCCTGCTTCACGATGATGTAGTTGATGAATCATCGCTACGTCGAGGCCACGATACCGCCAACGCCATGTTTGGCAATGCGGCGAGTGTGCTTGTTGGAGACTTCTTGTATTCGCGCGCTTTTCAGATGATGGTCGAATCTGACGATATGCGCGTCATGCGTATTCTGTCTGACGCAACCAATATCATCGCCGAGGGTGAAGTTCTTCAACTGATGAACTGCCATGATGCAAACGTTGATGAGACTCGCTATTTGCAAGTTATCCGCTACAAAACAGCCAAACTATTCGAAGCAGCGGCCCAGTTAGGTGCCATTCTAGGCAATGCGACCCAGGAGCAAGAAATTGGGCTTGCCGCTTATGGGATGCACTTGGGTACCGCGTTTCAATTGATTGACGATGTATTGGATTACTCAGGCGAAGAAGCCGATACGGGAAAACACATCGGGGATGATTTGGCGGAAGGAAAACCAACGCTTCCCCTCATCTTCGTCATGGAAAATGGTACCGAGACCCAAGCAAAAGTAGTGAGAGAAGCAATTGAAACGGGGGGACGGGAGTCTTTCCCTGAAGTTTTAAAGGCCGTTCGTAGCTCTGGTGCGCTAGAACACACTCGCAATACAGCCATGCAATCAGCGCAACAAGCCAAAACAGCGATCACCAACCTACCCGAGTCGGTATACAAAAGATCCCTAATTGATCTCGCCGATTTTGCCGTAACCCGCAGTCACTAGGCTGAACAGCGTTAAGAAATCCACCCTATGTCAATTAGGGCTGATTGTAGTCTGTGAAATTCCAGACCCATATCAGGAAACATTGCCGCAGCCATGCTTAGGCTTTCTGATTTGGCATACACCTCAATTTCAGCAGCTACCGCAGAAAGCGCAACGGCACCAATAGAACCTGCAGCACCTTTGATGCTGTGTGCTAACCGTCTGGATTCATTCGCATCTCCAGCGGAAATACAGTGCTTTAGGTTATCAAAACTGCACTTCAGATCCTCAAGGGAAGCCGTAACCACTTCGCGCAGAATCAAATCATCCATACCAAAACGTTTTAATGCCCCCTCATGGTCAAAGGCAGGCACCACATCGGATCCGTATCCCCGGCAAATGCCAGGAAGTGGCTGTTTAGTCGACTTATAGGGACATTCAGCGTCCAATTTCCCATACAAGCAATTGCCTCGGCAGTCTTCAATTCGGCCAACATTCTCAAGCAGCATCGAAACCATGTGTGCAAGAACAACCAAATGCTCAAGTTCTTCTTTCAGCAAACATTTCGGGGTTGAATCAATCAGGCACAACGTGCCAACATTTGAACCACCAGAAAGCTTGAGCGGAGCCCCTGCGTAGAAACGGATATTCGGTGGCCCAACCACCAGTGGATTGTCAAAAAACCTATCATCATCAAGAGCATTCTCAACAATCATCACCGTATCGTTAAGAATCGCATGCCCACAAAAACTAACGTTTCTCGGCGTCTCTTTAGCATCCAAACCACAAATGGACTTGAACCACTGTCGATCAGAATCAACAAGACTCACAACAGCGATTTCAACCTGAAAACGCGCTTGGCAATACGCGGTGATAACGTCAAATTTGTCTTCTGGCGGGGTATCAAGAATCAATAAATCTTGCAGCGCTTTGATTCGTTCTACTTCACTTTGGGGAAATAGTGGTGTTTTCATTATTCTTTGTTTAAGGTCCAACATTGTTCTTTGGGGGGGAGGTAAAGGCCTACGTTTCACGGCTCCCCTCAATCCATTGGCAAACTTTCCAGATGTTCAATAAGTAATTGAGGCGTTTCTCGCCCGTTAAACTCATTCACCGCCAAACGGTATGCCAAACGAACTTTAGAACTACTAATCTGTTCTGGCAAGGATAAATGATTAAAGTGAATGGCGTCTAAGCTTCCTTGCGCCGTGCGCAGCCGCAGTTTCAGGTGTTTTTCTTTCAACACCCGCTGATTTTCAACTTCAAATACGCATTCAAATAACGGCGCAGGGAACCCCTGCCCCCAAACCTCGCCTTCCAACAAATGCGCAATGGGCAGATTGATGTAAGACGCTTCCAAAATACCATCCGTTGATAAATTGCGATGCAACGAGTCGTTTTTGAGTAACTCAGCCGCCACATCCACAAACATTTGTTGGAAGCGTAAAAAATCATCCTCGCGAATGGTCAGGCCAGCCGCAGCCGTATGCCCGCCAAAACGAATAATCAGGCCAGGGGATTTTTTACTAATGATATCTAATGCATCACGTAGGTGAATACCGGGAATAGCTCGGCCAGAGCCTTTTAACTCGCCGCTATCACCACGGGCGAAAGCAAAGACAGGACGATATAGCTTGTCTTTCAGGCGTGAGGCTAATATGCCAATAACCCCCTGATGCCAACTGGCATCAAATAGTGCAATCCCGGCACCGCTGGCATCATCTTTCGTTTCGGACAAAATCACATCTGCCTGCTGCTGCATCTCCGCTTCAATTTCGCGGCGGCTTCGGTTAAGGGCTTCAAGTTCCTGGGCGATCTGCAATGCTCGCACCGGATCGTCAGTCAACAAACATTCAATCCCCAGCCCCATGTCTGCCAAACGTCCAGCAGCATTTAGGCGAGGGCCAATGAAGAATCCTAGGTCGCTGGCAATAGCCTTGCTCGGGGAACGCCCCGTTGCCGTAAACAAGGCTTGAACCCCTGCCTGCGCCCTACCTGCCCTGATGCGTTTTAATCCTTGCGCGACCAAAATCCGGTTATTACGATCCAGCGTCACCACATCCGCCACCGTGCCTAGCGCAACGAGATCCAGCCACTGTCCAAAGTTGGGTTCTGGAATATCTCGTTCAGTAAAATAGCCCCTACCCCGTAATTCAGCCCGTAAGGCCAACAAAACATAAAACATCACGCCCACACCCGCCAGATGCTTACTCGGAAAATCACACCCAGGCTGGTTAGGATTCACGATGCAATCCGCCTCCGGCAAAGTGTCACCGGGCAAATGGTGATCGGTAATCAGTGTAGCAATTCCCAGCTCCTGCGCTCTAGCCACCCCTTCCACACTGGCAATCCCGTTATCCACCGTAATCAGTAAATCTGGGGCGGATTCTGCTGCTAGATCAACCACCTCCGGGGATAGCCCGTACCCGAGTTTGAAACGATCCGGGACGACGTAATCGACCGTTGCCCCACACGCTCGCAAAGCCCGAATACCCAAGGCACAAGCAGTGGCTCCGTCACAATCGTAGTCCGCAACAATCAACAAACGGGCATCGGCTTCAATAGCATCCGCCAGCAATACAGCAGCCTCAGCAGCTCGGGTTAGCTGAATCGGGGGATGGAGGTCCGCCAACTCTAGGTTGAGTTCATTGGCGACAGAAATACCCCGGCTGGCATAAAGCCGCGCAAGCAAAGGATGAACCCCCGCCTGTTCCAGTTGCCACTGCATTCGGGGTGGTGCAGTTCGGCGATTTAATTGTGTCATCTTCGTCACATATACCTTATTTACCGCGCTTAACTTCGTGCCAGCGCCAGATTTTGCACAATATCGCCAAGCGGCTTAATCGGCTTCCAGAACTGCCATCCCCGGTAATCACAGCTATTTAGCCGGAAGGTGCCGTAAATACTGGAGATCACCAAAGTAAAGGGTGTTTTCCCGGCCAACAGAGGCGCAAGCCATTCTCGATCAAAAGACTCGACGGCTGCCCGCCAAGCGGCTGCATCTTCGTACAAGGTTGGTTTGACTAGATCGTCCCAAACCAGCAAGGCATTTACTTTCTGGACGCCATCAGCCTTCATCCCCGCCAACGTTTCCCAGGGTAAAGCGTTGGATTTAGCCAATCCCCGTGCCAACACATGGTGTGGGTAGGAGTAAATCCTAGAAAACGGGACTTGGCGAGCATCAGGCACAGTAGACAATCCGCGACTTCCCCAGAACCAAAGACCATTGATCGCAGGTTTACCCGCAGACAGCCGTAATTCGTTTAAGGGATGAGCGTGAAGCCACATCTGAATTTCGTTCTGCCATTGCCGCACCCTGCGCTGGCAACTAATCTGATTCTCTGTTCCTTGCTGGGAATGGAGCGTTTCGCCTTGCAAACGGCGCCCCGCAACCGCAGACAACGGAAGCAATTCCGTCGTGGTAAAAGCACCATGATCTGGATGCAAACGTACATACCAACGCTCAGGATGGGGCGCAAAAAATTGCCCAATATCAGCAAACATCGCATTCAAGTCAGTGACCAACTGGGTGGCTTCGTCCTGTGTCAGCACAAAGGCCCCCGGGTCAGCCAACACAATTTGCTCGTGATGAAAACGCAAATGAACCGGATCTGCACATAACCAGGCGCCCTCCGAAATTGGCAAAGGGTTGTCCTCACCCAGCGCTCGTATCGAAGCCAAAGACTGACTTAAACCCGCGAGATCAAACAAAACCGACTCTGGGCTATCGCTTCCGCCATTCTCGCGAGTCATTTGGGTTAAGGGGGTTCTCGCTAACAGTTTCTCTAAATGAGGGCATTGAATATCCTTCAATGCGGCTTGATCGTCTGGCTCAGGCCAAAACAAATCAGGGACGAATATCGAAAAATTTTGAGCGCGTTTATCGGACATCAGACACGTACTTTCTGTGAAGAGTTTTCTTCCTGAAATGTATTTATTATTCCCAATGCAGCCGCCCTACCCGTCGCCATACAGGCCGTGAGTAAATATCCGCCCGTTGGCGCTTCCCAATCCAGCATTTCCCCTGCACAAAAAACACCCGGCAGTAACTTAAGCTGAAAATTGTCATCTACCCCATCAAATGCCACACCACCCGCCGAGCTGATTGCTTCTTCCAATGGCCGTGGAGAGTTCAGCATAACGGACAGCGCCTTGATGCCAGCAGCCAGTTGGACGGCAGACTCTCTATCTTTAGCCGGCAAACACTCATGGAGTAAAGCCACATGCAGCGGACTCAGTTTTAAGCTGGTTTTCAAGAAGCTAGTCCATGATTTAGAACCTTTAGACCGTGCTAGTATTTTTTCCAACTCCGCTTGAGAACGGTCAGGCATCAGATCAATCGACAACGTTGCATAACCGTTCTGCTCAATCTCATCCCGCAAATCAGCAGAAAGTGCATAAATCGCCCCTCCTTCTAGGCCATAACGGGTCATCACAAGATCACCACGCTTGACACCATTCAGACGTACGTTTTTCAGTACCTGGCCGGCAAAACGCTCAATGAGATAGCCACTCCAACTTACATTAAAACCACAATTAGCCGGCAATAAGGGATGCAATGAAATTTGCTTTTCAGCCAGCAGATTTTGCCAACGACCATCGGAACCCAGCTTTGGCCAGCTTCCACCACCCAATGCCAGCAGACAAGCATCTGCCTGAATTTTTTGCACCCCATCGAGCGAATGAAAAATAAGCTCAGCGTGATTTGTCCCCCAACCTTGCCAACGATGGCGCAAATGGAAATGGACCCCTTGTTCTTGCAAGCGGCGTAACCAAGCCCGCAATAAGGGGGCGGCTTTCATCGCCTTGGGGAAAACCCGCCCAGAAGTACCCACAAAAGTTTCGGCACCCAAACCATCTGCCCATTGGCGTAGTTCAGGTGCGCCGAATTGTTGAAGTGCCTTCAGAAAAATGGCCGGAAGCGGAGGCTCAGGAATTGATGAGTCAGTCAGTCTGAAGCGAGAAAGGAAAAGGGCTTGATCTTCGCTATGCGTCAGATTCAAGCCCCCTCGCCCCGCCATCAAAAACTTTCGCCCTGCTGTTGGCATCACGTCGTAAACATCGACAACGCAACCGGCCTTACTCAACACTTCAGCAGCCATCAAACCTGCTGGACCCGCTCCAACGATCGCAACCGAAAAACTTTCCACCTAAAAAACCGTCAATAAATCGCTATTGAATCATTAACGGTCAGCAGCGTTGTCCATCAGGGCAGCCTGATTGACCTCAACCTTATAACGTTCCCGAAGGGCCTTTAGATAATTCAGGGTGTCTTCCTGAGACATCAACGTTTGCAACTGCTGACGTACTGCACTTTGGAAGCTCTTACGCTCTGTAGGGCTCATCGAGTTCTGGCCAACCTTAAGTAATTTATAAACCGCAAAACCTCGGCCAGCCAGGTCTACACGGGTAAAGGCTGGGAGCTGATTACTGGGCAAACGGAAAACGGGCGCAATGGCTTGCGCAGGAATAGCACGGGGGTTAATCCGTGACACTTCACGAGAGGCCGACCAAGCGTCTTTGATTTCCTTGCCCGCTTGCAAATTAGCAAGGGCTTCTTCGCTGGCAGCCTTTGCAAGCGAGAGGGCTTCTTTCTGTTTCAGTGTTTGCTCAATTTGCCCACGAACTGCTTCTATTGGCTGAATATCAGCAGCTTTGTGTTCGATAACCCGAGCAGAAACCAAGGTGTCCTTCGCCACTTCAACGGCCTGAGTATTTCGATGCTGTTTAACGGTATCGTCACTGAACAATTCGTTGAGCAACTTAGAATTAGACAGAGATGTTCCTGAAGGCGCGTTCCCTTTACTGATCCAGCCTGTTTGCTGAAGGGCAATATGGAATTTTTCAGCAACCGGTTGCAGACTGTCTGATTGTTCGTAAACCATATTTCCAAAGGATTCAGCGGATTCTGCAAACTTGCGAGAAATCGCTTGCTGACGTAATTCAGCTTCCAACTCAGCGCGTACCGCTTCCAGCGGCTTGGTTTTGCCGCCTTTAATACCCGTAAGACGAATAATGTGGAATCCGAAATCAGACTGAACGACTGCGGATGTTTCACCCTCTTTTAGACGCCATACCGCATCCTCAAATGGCTTAACCATGCTGCCTTTGCCGAAATACCCTAAATCGCCACCCTGCTTGGCTGAGCCGGGATCTTGTGAGTACTGGCGAGCCAATGCTTCAAATTTGTTTGGTGTTACGTTAATTTCGTTCAGAACAGAGCTTGCTTTTTCCTTGGCCTTAGCTTTATCAGCATCACTGGCCTTCTCATCGACCGTCAGCAGAATATGGCTGGCACGACGCTGCTCGGGATCTTGATAACGTGATTTATTCGACTCGTACGCAGTCTTTACCTCAGCTTCACTCACCGTAATTTGCGCTCGTAGAGCAGCACCTGACAACACGGCAAATTCAACCTTCACCTGTTCTGGACGTTCGAACTGTTTCTGATTATCGGTGTAGTAAGCCTGAACCGCCTCGGGTGCCAGTTTGACCTTACTCAGGAACGATTCCGCTGAATAAATAATTTCTTGAACCAGCCGGGTTTCCGACTGAATCGTAGCCACCTGTTCGGCCACGGTAACAGGTACAAAACTGGAATCGCCCAAGGTGCCCAATAACTGCTGAATTGTTAAATCACGACGCAATTGCTGTTCAAAGCCTTCAGGGTTCATCCCCTGAGCGGCCAACATGGCCTCGTAACGCGACTTGGAAAATTTCCCGTCCTCTTGGAATGCAGGAATACCCACAATCAGTTGCCGAAGGCCTACATCACTGGCGTAGAGGCGTTGCTTCCCAGCTTCCTGAAGCAATAAATTCTGATTGACAAGCTGATTCAACAGTTCCTGACGTAAGCCAGGCTGATCCAGCAAACGTGGATCAAACTGTGCCCCCAAACGTTGCTGTAACTGATTTTTCTGCTCATGAAGCGCCTGCTGAAACTGAGCTTGAGTGATCTTGAAGTCACCAACACTAGCTATCGTTGCTCCGCCCTGCCCGCCTCGAACGTAGGAATCAATGCCCCAAAAGGCAAACGGAAGGGTAATCAGCAGCAAAAACCCTTGCACAACACGCTTGTTATTACGCACTAGGTCGAACATATAGCCTCGTGAAATTTAATCGTCAGAATCTGTCTCAGGCTCGTCTGAGTCGATGCACATCGCTGCAGCCTGGTCGATCAACAATGAGAGACTCGCGCCCCGTTCCAGAGATATATCGTGCACAAAATGGAGTTCTGGCAAGGTGTGAATCCGAATTCGACGGCCTAACTCTCGACGTAAAAAACCACTAGATCGATTCAGTCCAATCTGTATCTCTGGCAAGTGAGCGGTGTCGAGTGTTGTGAAAAAAACCTTCGCGTGCGCATAGTCAGCCGTCACCTCAACTTCGGTCAGGCTGACCATACCAACACGCGGGTCTTTCAACTCATTCTGGATGAGATCAGCCAGATCCCGGCGAATCTGTTCGGAAACACGATCCGACCGGGAAAAAGAAAGTCTTGAAGAACGTTTTTTCATTACAGCGTACGAGCCACTTCCTGGATTTCGTAGGCTTCCAGAATGTCGCCAACCTGAATGTCGTTATTACCCTTCAACGACAAGCCACACTCAAAGCCACCCTTAACTTCCTTGGCATCGTCCTTGAAACGTTTGAGAGAGTCGAGTTCGCCATCCCATTGCACAATATTGCCGCGCAACAGACGAACACGCGAAGCACGCTTGACCACGCCTTCCTGAACCAGACAGCCGGCAATCGAACCAACCTTGGAAACTTGGAATACTTGGCGAATTTCGACTTGACCCGTAATTTGCTCGCGTTTCTCAGGCGACAACATGCCAGACAAGGCTGCACGAACTTCGTCCACCGCATCGTAAATCACATTGTAGTAACGAATATCAACACCGAAGCCTTCGGCCAAGCGGCGAGAACTAGCATCCGCACGCGTATTAAAGCCGATGATCACCGCACCTGAAGCCTGAGCCAAATTCACATCGGACTCGCTGATACCACCCACCGCGCCATGAATCACCTGAACACGAACTTCATCCGTAGACAGTTTGACCAGTGATTGCACCAAGGCTTCTTGTGAACCTTGCACATCGGCCTTGATAATCAGTGGCAGGTTCTTGACCTCGCCCTCACCCATCTGTTCAAAGATCGATTCCAACTTGGCAGCCTGCTGCTTAGCCAGCTTCACATCACGGAATTTGCCTTGACGGAACAGGGCAATTTCGCGCGCTTTCTTTTCATCGGCCAGCACAATCGCTTCTTCACCCGCCGCTGGAACATCTGACAAACCGAGGATTTCAACTGGGATTGAAGGCCCGGCTTCGTTGATCGGCTTACCGTTTTCATCGAGCATGGCACGAACACGACCAAATACTTGACCAGCAAGTACCACATCACCACGCCTTAACGTACCAGACTGGACCAGCATCGTTGCAACAGCACCACGCCCCTTATCCAAACGGGCTTCGATGATTAGACCCTTGGCTGGAGAATCTTTAGCCGCCGTCAGTTCCAACACTTCGGCTTGAAGCAGGACTTGTTCGAGCAACTCGTCAATGCCGGTGCCCTTCTTAGCAGAAACAGCGATAAAGGGTGAGTCACCACCGTACTCTTCAGGAATAACCCCTTCAGCCACCAGCTCTTGCTTAACCCGTTCTGGGTTGGCATCTGGCTTATCCATCTTATTGATCGCTACCACGAGCGGCACACCCGCTGCCTTAGCGTGGTGGATCGCTTCCTTGGTTTGTGGCATCACACCATCGTCTGCCGCCACAACAAGAATAACCAAATCGGTCGCCTTGGCACCGCGAGCACGCATGGCTGTAAAAGCTTCGTGGCCCGGTGTATCAAGGAAGGTAATCATGCCGCGTTCTGTTTCAACGTGGTACGCACCAATATGTTGGGTAATCCCACCGGCTTCACCAGCAGCCACCTTGGCGCGCCGAATGTAATCCAACAATGAGGTCTTACCATGGTCTACGTGACCCATAACAGTTACCACTGGCGCACGATGAAGCTGTTCAGCATCCTTATGTTCGGGATGATGATCGGCCAAGAATGCATCAGGATCGTCCAGTTTGGCAGCGACGGCCTGATGCCCCATTTCTTCAACCAAAATCATGGCGGTTTCTTGGTCAAGCACCTGATTAATCGTCACCATAGACCCCATTTTCATCAGGGCTTTAATGACTTCAATTGCCTTCACGGACATCTTATGAGCGAGTTCGGCAACCGTAATGGTTTCTGGCACATGAACTTCTTGAACGATTGGCTCTGTTGGTGCCTGGAAGGCATGTTCGCCTTGAGGTTCTTGGCTTTGATGTTTTTTGCCGTGTTTACCACCACTACGCCAGCCATCGGCACCATCAGGCCCCTTGCTTTTCAAACCAGGCTTTTTGCCACGGTTATCGCTCCAACCATCTGCCTTACCTTTGCCAGCCGGTTTTTCATCACGTACCGCACCGCCAGTTTTCTTGGCATCGCCAGTCTTCTTGACATCGGTACGATGAAGCGTGCCAGACGGAGCATCTTTGTTAGCACGAACGGCCGCAACTTGTTGTGAAGTCACGTTCTTTGCATCCAACGCTGCTTTAGCTTTGGTTTCAGCATCTTGCTTCAAACGCTGCAAACCCACTTCACGCGCCTTCTTTTCTTCGAGTTCCCGAGCCTGGTACTCAGACAAGGCACGGCCACGACGCTCTTCAGCTTCCCGAGACGCAATTTCTTTAGGATCAAGGAATGAATGTTTATTAGCGACCACACGCTTAGCAAGCGTTGGAACCGGTTGATTCTGTACAGCAGGCTCAGGCTCAACAGCAACCACCGGTTCCGGTTGCGCTTCTGGAAGAACCTCAATCACAGGTTCAACCACCGCCACTTCAGCGATAGTCACTTCAGAAACGGTTTGAACTACAGGTTCCTCAACGATAGAAGCTGGCGGCGGCAATGCTTCCACAACGGGTTCAACCACAGGTTCTGGCTGGATTTCCAACGGCGTTTCGATGACGGCTTCAGGTTCAGGTGTTATTTCAACCGATGAAGCCAGTACAGGACTAAGCACCTCTGGTGTCACTTCATCCCGTTTAATCAGCACTCGTTTTTTACGAACTTCAACTTGAACAGTACGAGCGCGCCCCGACGAGTCAGTGGCTTTAATTTCAGAGGTTTGTTTGCGCGTTAGGGTAATTTTGTTGGTTGCTCCGGCAGCTTCACCGTGTGACTGGCGCAAAAATCCCAGCAAGCGCGTTTTATCTTGATCACTCAGTACGGCTTGGACATCTGCTTTTTCTACGCCTGCCTTAGCAAGCTGTTCCAACAGGGCCTCTGAGGGCATTTTCAGTTCGGTTGCGAACTGTGCGACGGTAGTTGTTGACATGGTGTTTTTCCCCGCTTACTCAAACCAGTGAGCGCGTGCCGTCACGATCAATTGTTTTGCTTGTTCTTCATCAATTCCAGAGATTTCTGCCAATTCATCAACAGCCAAATCAGCCAGATCATCGCGTGTTTTAATATTTTGGCCAGCCAGCTTGGCTGCCAATTCCTTGGTCATACCATCGAGAGCCAGCAAATCTTCATTCACTGTATCCAAACGCTCTTCCGTAGCAATCGCTTCGGTCAGCAAGGCATTACGTGAGCGAGTACGCAGCGCGTTAACCGTGTCCTCATCCAGACCTTCAATTTCTAGCATCTCAGCCAACGGAATGTAAGCTACTTCTTCCAGCGTTGAGAAACCTTCCGCAATCAACAAGTCGGACAGATCTTCGTCAATATCCAGCTTTTCCATGAACAAGACGCGCACAGCAGCTGTTTCAGCCTCAGACTTCTTCTCCGACTCTTCTTGTGACAATAGATTGATTGTCCAGCCCGTCAATTCCGACGCCAAACGAACGTTTTGCCCCGCACGCCCAATCGCAATTGCCAGATTGTCGTTATCTACCACAACGTCCATCGCGTGCTTTTCTTCATCAACCATGATGGAGGACACTTCTGCTGGAGCCAACGCACCAATCACAAATTGCGCCGGGTCAGCAGACCACATCACGATATCGATATTTTCGCCACCAATCTCATTGCGCACATTGGTCACACGGGAACCGCGCAAACCGACGCAGGTACCAATAGGATCAACCCGTGGATCATTAGATTTCACAGCAATCTTGGCGCGCATACCTGGATCGCGGGCAGCGGCCTTAATTTCCATCAGACCATCTTCAATTTCAGGCACTTCCAGATCAAATAAGCG
>JBEGTT010000090.1:0-4687 GCA_041179245.1 Pseudomonadota bacterium | reverse complement strand
AAGTCTGCACCAAACAAGCTCTAGGATCGCACCAAATTGACGCACTGCAACAAAAAACAAAAGGAATTAACAGATGAGTAACCGCATTGGTAACCGAGTTTGGGTTCTTTCTTGGATAATTATCCTAGTCCTCGTTATCAGCGCGTGGATGGATGTCAGCAAGCTGCACTCGTCCGTACTGGATGAAAAAACTCATCAAACCCGCCAGTTGATAGAAACAGCATACGGTGTCCTGAACCATTATCAGCAAGAGGTTGTGGCAGGAAAAATGGATAAAGAAGCCGCACAAAAAGCTGCGGGTGCGGCTATCCGTGAACTGCGATATGGAAATAACGACTACTTCTGGATCAACGACCGTACCAGCCCCATCCCTCGCATGGTCATGCACCCTACCCAACCTTATTTGGAGGGTCAGGTCTTGGATTCTGCTCAGTACAACACAGCAACCCATTACCAGTATGGCGACACGGGTGTTTTTGAATCCACACCGAATACAGTTAATTTATTTGCCCTAATCAATCGCGTTATTGATCAATCGGGGCATGGTTTTGTCCGCTACGAGTGGGCAAAACCACTGAATCCTTCTGCCGATGGAGTCCTGCTCCCAAAAATGTCCTATGTTCGCCTGTTTGAACCTTGGGATTGGGTGATTGGCACCGGGATTTACATTGATGACATTGATCACCTGATTAACCAACAAATCGCCTATTTGCTTGCTCGCTCATTGATCGCTACGCTGTTCTTGCTAGGCATCACCGTCGTGCTTGTCCGCAGCATTGATGCCATCCAGACCCGTCTGACCAATCAGAAAATACAAATGCAGGCGCTAATTGACGCCACCACAGAATCTGTATTGTTACTTGATATAGAAGGAAAAGTATTAGCCATGAATCACTTTGCGGCTCAGCGTTTTCATCGCCCCCTAGACAGGGTTCTGGGAACAATTTTTTTTAGCCTACTACCCACTTCCCTCGCCACCAGCCGCAAAGCGGCATGTGATGAGGTTATCCGCTCTGGCGAAGCCATGGTCACCCGCGACGAACGCAACGGGATTGCTTTTGAAAACAACATTTATCCAGTCCTAGACCAAAAAGGAAACATTACCAGCGTAGCGATCTTCGCCAAGGACATAACTGAACAACAACGAACGGCCTCTACCGAAAATCTATTTCGGCATCTGGATACCGTTGTACTGAAATGGCAAATGGATTCTATTTCTGTTGCCCAAATTTTTTGCGATAGCGTGCTACCCATTTTTGATCTGTCTGCTGCCTGGATCAGCAAAGCTGAAACCGATGGTCGCCTCACTTTGTTAGCTGTTTCAGAATCGGCGACACACCCTTTCATTAGAACAGAGCATTTACCGAAATATTGGTACTGCTCATCCGATTTGAAATGCTCGGACGAGTGCCCCCACCAATGGCCAATGGCTTGTCTCTCCATTCAGAAAAATAGGCCGCAGTTAAGCCCCCCCAAAGGAGAAATACCCAATGAACATTTGGAAACTGCCGTAGCCGTTGGCATTGAATCGGCATTAGCCTTGCCTATTACCCTACAAGACCATAAATGGGGGGTTCTCGCGGTCTATGCAAAGCATGGCGAATCGCTTGAAAAAGCCCAACGTTTATTAATGGCAATAACCAATCGCCTTGCCGCCATTTTAGAATCGGCTCTTCAACAAGAAAGCAGCTGCTTGCTTAACGCAGCCTTTGCTGAAATTGGTAGCGCCGTATTCATCATGGACAGCGAAACCCACATTGTATGGATGAATTCTGTCCTAACTCAGCTAACCCACTATCAGTCAAGGGACCTGATAGGTCACCCGGTGACCTATCTTTGCAGAAACCAACCACAACAGATTGAATCAATTCAGACCGTCATCCGAGATGAAAAACCTTGGCGTGGCGAGGTTTTAATTCGCACTCAGGTTGGTCAAACACTCTCCTGCCAACTCCATATCAAACCGCTTCAGAACAGTGAACTGGCTGCACCTCATTTTATTGGGATTATTGACACTTGGCTGAGCCAGTAGCTTGGAGTATCTTTCAACCCCTTGTTCGCCCTGCCCTGCTAACACCCGGCACTGACTCCCCACTATCACTTCTTTCTTTGAATTGGGGCAAACAGCACCCAATAGCACCCTTACGAGCTGCCAAAAGGCACACCAATGAGAAATATCTAAGGAAATCCACATGGAAAAAAATCTGCGCGACGCCGCATTGGAATATCACCGTCTACCCACCCACGGCAAAATTGCAGTCACCCCCACCAAAAGTCTGGTAAATCAACGGGACTTGGCACTCGCCTATTCACCCGGTGTGGCTTTTGCCTGCGAAGAAATTGTCGCCCACCCCGCCGAAGTAAACACTTTAACCTCACGAGGAAATCTCGTTGGCGTGGTGACCAACGGAACGGCCGTGCTGGGCTTGGGTAATATTGGCCCTCTCGCCGCCAAGCCGGTCATGGAAGGGAAAGGTTGTCTGTTCAAGAAGTTTGCCGGTATTGATGTATTCGATATTGAGCTGGCCGAAAACGACCCCGACAAACTAATTGACATCATCGCCGCCATGGAACCCACGCTCGGTGGTATCAACCTTGAAGACATCAAGGCCCCCGAATGTTTCTACATTGAGCAAAAACTGAAAGAACGGATGAAAATTCCGGTCTTCCACGACGATCAGCACGGAACCGCTATTATTTCCGCAGCCGCCATGCTCAACGGCTTGAAGGTAGTTGGCAAAAAAATCGACGAAATCAAAGTCGTCGTTTCTGGTGCGGGCGCTGCCGCTATCTCCTGCTTGAACCTGTGGTGCGACCTCGGTGTGAAACGTGAAAACATTACCGTCTGCGACTCCAAGGGCGTTATTTATGTAGGGCGTCCGGGTCATATTGATGAAACCAAGGCTCGCTACGCCCAGAATACAGAAGCACGTACACTGGGCGATGCCCTCGTGGGCGCCGATGTGTTCCTTGGACTTTCGGCAGCGGGTGTCGTCAAGCAGGAAATGATTGTCGGCATGGCCGCCAAACCCATGATCTTTGCGCTGGCTAACCCAACCCCAGAAATCATGCCAGAACTAGTTCAGGAAGTTCGTCCAGATGCCATCATCGCGACCGGACGCTCTGACTACGTCAACCAAGTCAACAACGTACTGTGCTTTCCCTTCATTTTCCGCGGAGCACTAGATGTTGGCGCAACCCGAATTACCGAGGAAATGAAAATGGCCAGCGTTCGGGCGATTGCCGAACTCGCTGAAGCTGAAGTGGTCGATGAAGTCGCGCTGGCTTACCCTGGCCACACTTTAAATTTTGGCCCTGAATACCTAATTCCCAAACCATTTGATCCTCGTCTGATCGTCAAAATTGCTCCAGCGGTTGCCAAAGCCGCGATGGATTCCGGTGTAGCAACTCGTCCGATTACGGATTGGGCTGCCTACAAACAACGCTTGTCCGAATTTGTATACCAAACTGGCGCCGGTATGCGTGCCATCTTCCAGGCGGCCCGTCAGGGCGAAACCAAACGGGTGGTTTACGCCGAAGGTGAAGATGAACGTGTCCTGCGAGCAGTACAAATCATTCTTGAAGAAAAACTCGCCAAACCTATTCTGGTAGGCCGTCCGCAAGTCATTGAAATGCGCCTAGCCAAAGCCAACCTACGAATGACGCCGGGGGTTGATTTTGAAATCATCAATCCTGAAAATGATGAACGATTCCGCGAGTGCTGGATGGCTTACCACAAGCTCATGGCCCGCCGTGGCATTACCCCCCAAGTCGCTAAAACAACGGTTCGCCACAATCCAACCCTCATCGCCGCAATGATGGTTCGACTGGGTTACGCTGACGCCATGATCTGCGGTGTTTCAGGCCAGTTCCAGAACCACCTGCAAGTGGTTCAGGACGTCATTGGTAAACGTCAGGGAGTTCAAACACTGGCCGCTATGAACTACCTGATGCTACCAGGTCGCTCGCTGTTCATTTGTGACACCCACGTCAATGAAAACCCCTCTTCTGAAGAAATTGCCGAGATGACTTTGATGGCGGCCGATATGGTTCGCCACTTTGGTATCGTGCCGAAGGTTGCACTCCTCTCGCATTCCAACTTTGGCTCGGCCAGCTCCGAGTCTGCTAAAAAAATGAGCCGAGCCGCAGCGCTGCTACCGGCTCTATCTTCTGGCGAGTTGGAAATTGATGGCGAAATGCATGGGGATTCCGCGTTATCCGAGGAAATCCGCCTACGCGCTTATCCAGACTCAACCCTGAAAGGCGAAGCGAATCTGTTAATCATGCCGAATATCGATGCGGCCAACATTTCCTACAATCTATTGAAAATGACCGGTGGCGAAGGCGTGACCATTGGTCCGATTCTGCTGGGCGCAGCAAAACCGGTACATGTTTTAACTGCTGCCACATCCGTTCGTCGCATCTTGAATATGACCGCACTTGCCGTGGTTGACGCCATCAATAAAAACTAAGGAAATTCAATGACCCAAGCTGGAAATATGGTTGAAAAACCGGCTGAGAAATCCGTTATTTATCTGAAGGACTATCAGCCTCCAGCTTGGTGGATTGAAACCGTCGACCTCAGATTTAACATTCAGGCCGATGGAACCACCGTCAGTGCCATACTGGCTGTTCGGCGGAATCCTGAGATACCTCGGCAAGCGCTCGTCCTGGATGGGGATGAGTT
>JBEGTT010000089.1:0-8197 GCA_041179245.1 Pseudomonadota bacterium | reverse complement strand
ACGGCGGGTGGCAGGGTAGCCAAATTAATCCCCTGATGTGCACCACCCATCAATTGGGTTAACTCACGGTGCACCACGCCCACAAGGGCTTGCCCAGGCGTCAGTGAGCCAATCACCTCCTCACCTACGGCCTTGGCTTTAACTGCTGCCACAAAATCCTTCACGACCGGTAAGGCGACATCCGCCTCCAGTAGCGCCATACGGACTTCGCGCAAAGCATCAGTAATATTGTCTTCAGTCAGACGGGCTTCGCCCTTCAGGGTTTTTACAACTCTGGCAAGGCGTTGGGTCAGGTTATCAAGCATGGGGGCTTCGCTTCGGTTAGAATTTCCAGAATTCGCTATTGTAATTCAGCTTCACCTTCCGGCCCTTGTTCAAGACGACCTTGTTTACCACTGACTCCCTTCCCGCCCTGATTTCCTTTCTGCTCCCCTCCGCGCTCTACGCCGCGCTGGGGGCACATTTTTGGTTCACCCGCTGGCGCCAAGACGCCCCCGCTCCTGCCCAGATGCAGGCATGGGAACGCGCCGCGATCGGAGCTGCTCTAGTTGGACACGCAATGTCCATCAACAACGCCATGCACCAACCGGAAGGTGTGCTCTTTTCTTTTGCGTTAGCACTATCGTTAATGATGTGGCTAGCAGCCCTGATTTACTGGCTGGAAAGTTTTTGTGCACGTATGGAAGGGCTGCAGCCGATGGTGTTACCTATTACGGCCGCTTGTACGCTTCTCCCCGTATTTTTTCCGCAAACACACCTTGTGGCCAACATTGAAGCGGTCGGATTTCGGCTGCATTTCCTTGCCGCCATGTTGGCTTACAGCTTATTTACCCTAGCTGCGCTACACGCCATTTTCATGGGTTACGTTGAACACAAACTTCATCACCGCCAACTAACCCGTCGGCTGATTAGTCTGCCCCCACTGATGTCGATGGAAAAACTGCTGTTCCGAATTCTGACCGTGGCATTTGTTCTGTTAACGGTGACCTTAGCCAGTGGATTACTGTACGCCGAAGAAATTTTTGGCCGGGCGCTACAAATTGATCACAAAACTATTTTTGCGCTTATTTCCTGGCTAATTTTTGCCACGCTGCTCCTTGGTCGTTTGGTTTACGGCTGGCGAGGAAAAATTGCCTTGCGCTGGACTTTGATTGGCTTTGGCGTACTGCTGTTGGCCTACATGGGCAGCCGGTTTGTACTCGAAATCATTCTGTCGCGCCCATAGCCGTTCATTGGCTATTCAACCTACAACTACCTCCCCGGCCTCCTTGTGGATGAACTGAAACTTTCCCTGCTGATTTTGTTTGCCTTACTAGCGCTTTCAGCCTTCTTTTCAATGAGTGAAACGGCCATGATGGCCAGTAATCGTTATCGATTGCGCCATCTAGCCAAAGAAGGCCATCGTGGGGCCAAGCTTGCCGTGGTATTGCTGGATCGTACTGACCGCCTACTAGGTACCATCCTAATTGGTAACAATCTGATCAACACGGCTGCAGCAACGCTAGTCAGTATTGTGACCATTGATCTATTTGGCGATGACAGCCTAGCCTTGGGGATTGCCACGTTACTGGCCACATTCGCCATTCTGGTATTTGCTGAAATCAGCCCGAAGATTATTGGTGCGGCTCACGCTGACCGACTGGTGCTGATTTTTCCCTATGTACTCGTTCCGTTTCAACGCATCATTTCGCCGGTTATCTGGTTCATCAACCTATTCGCCAATGGCTTGCTATCCCTACTCCGCTTGCGCCCAAAACAAAGCCAGATGCAAAGCAAGCTAACCCCCGAAGAATTACATACGCTGGTGATGGAAAGCCGGGAATTGATTCCACCCAAGCACGCGACCATCCTGTTAAATCTCTTTGAGCTTTCCGAAGTAGCGGTTGAGGATCTGATGACCCCAAGAGGGCGTATCGAATTTCTTGACCTTGAGCAGCCTTGGGATGAGGTCTGTAAGCAAATTGCCACCAGTCACCATAGCCGGCTCCCCGTGTGTAAAGAATCGCTGGATAACCTCGAAGGCATTTTGCCCATTCGTCGCTTAGTTGGCGCCTTTGAAAACGACACCGTCGATGAGGCTATCCTTCGCGACCACATTCAGCCGCCTTACTACATTCCCGCCGGAACCCCGGTTTTCGCTCAACTGACTTTTTTTCAAGAAAACCGGCAGCGCGTCGGACTAGTTGTGGATGAATATGGTGAGATTTTGGGGCTAATTACCCTCGAAGACATCATTGAGGAAATTGTGGGTGAATTCACGACCTCGTTACCTGGTCAAACTCGCCGGCTTGCTTGGGATGAGGATGGGACGATTTTGCTGGAAGGGTCGCGTTCTCTGCGCGAAATCAACCGTCACCTGGGTCTGAGTTTTTCACTGGATGGCCCAAAAACACTCAATGGACTAATTATTGAGCATTTTCAAGACATCCCAGAAAACGGGGTCAGCTTGAAAGTAGGTCAGGTCGCCATCGAAATCGTCCAAACGCAAGACCGCAGCATCAAAACGGCTCGCCTGTATCGCCCAGTGCCCCCCCAAATACACTAGCCGAAAAATAATCTATATTGCATAATATTAACTCCAGAACTGAGGAGTGTTGTGATGCCACGTCAGAAAAATTACCAACAAGGCTTTACCTTGATCGAACTCTCTATGGTTCTGGTCATCATTGGCCTACTCCTCGCAGGAGTACTTAAAGGCACTGAACTGATTAACCAAGCCCGAATGCGAAACATTGGCTCATCCTTGGAAGGGTTATCGGTTGCTTTTCAAACCTACCAAGAACGCTACCGTTCACTGCCTGGTGATGATGCCGTCGCCCAAAGTCGTTGGCCCAGCAGTGCCAGCAATGGCAATGGAGATCGAATTGTGTGTGGTGCATACCATGGGGGAACAGGCGGCAGCGCATGCTCAGGCGCATCGGAAAGCAGCCTGATCTGGCAACATCTACGCAGCGCAGGATTACTCGCTGGCAGTGGTTCAGGTAACCCTGAACATCCGGGAAACGGAATTTTTGGCGTGCAATACGGCGGTTATGGGATGACCCGTCATATCCTTTGCGCCAGCCACTTGCCCGGTAGTATCGCCGGCAGCATAGACCGCCAATTTGACGACGGATTGGCTAATCAAGGCGATATTCGTGCAAGCACCCAAGCTTCTAGTGGCGACGTGGCTGCCAGCGTGCCGACAAGCACCAGCTACATCGAAGAAGGTTCGACGTTGTATGTGCTGTGTAAAGTTTTGTAGGTAGGCCAAGCTAACTTCCAAGGCATGCCCAGTTTTTCAAGCAGTTGCTGAGTTATGGTAGAAATAAAATGGTCGCCCGCTAAGGCAAAATTGGGAGGTTGAATGAAACTGACCATCTCACCGTGCCAACAAAAACGCAAGGCATACGCATGGAGATAAGCTCTATCCACTACTCCGCCCCCATAACGCTCGTCACCTAGGATGGGACTCCCCAAACTTTTCAGGGCGACCCGAATCTGGTGCGTTTTCCCGGTTCTAGGCCTAACCACGAAGAGACGAATGGTTTGCGCCTCAGCACCGGGTTGAGCAAGTATTTTTCCCAATCCGTAACTGAAAAACTGGGTCGTTGCGACCGGGGCTTCAGTATTGATCGGCCCGAGACGCCACGAACCATTTCGCCCCTTGAGCATACTGCCTTGAATAAGCCCTTGTTTTTTAGAGGGCTGACGATTGGACAAGGCAAGGTAGTATTTTTCTATCCCACCCGTCGCTAACAAATGGCCCAACTTACTGGCCGCCTGAGCAGAACGGGCAAGCAAGATCAAACCCGATGTCAGGCGATCAAGCCGATGCACAGGAAACAACGAGTCTTCACCCGTCACTTCTCGCGTAATGGACAATAATCCTGGCGCGTCACCGTCTTGGTGAAAACTCATTCCTGCCGGCTTATTCAGCACCCAAAAGTCAGGGTGGGTAGCGACGATAGACAACGAGTTCTGTAAACTACCGGCAGTGTGGCTCACGCGGTGCTCTTACCCAAATCGAGAAGTTTCTCAATCCGTTTAGAACGTTTAGGATCGAATGGAGGGTGCCAATTCGCCAACACCTCCGCCACATCATTCGGGGCATTGCACACCAGCAACATGTCACAGCCCGCTTCATAAGCTGCTTCAACCCGTTTTACCATTCCACCGACAATCCCTGCCCCCGCCATGGATAAATCATCGGTGAATACCACGCCATTAAAATTAATGTCATTTCTCAGATAACAAATCCAATACTTTGAAAATACAGCAGTATTTGAATCAATTCTATCGTAAATAACATGAGCAGCCATCACGCTATCAAGCGCATGAGCATCCGCTAATTCTCGGTAGGGCTGAATATCTTCGGCCATTTCAGCAAGCGTTCGATCATCCACTGGAAGCTCAATATGTGAATCTGGAATCACATAACCATGGCCGGGAAAATGTTTGCCACAGGTTCCCATTCCGCCTGCTCGCAAGCCCTCTCCAAGGGCTTTGGCAAGCGCAACCACCACCGATGGATCCCGATGAAATGCCCGGTCACCAATCACTCGCGAAGGGCCATAGTCGAGATCTAGCACCGGCGTGAAAGAAAAATCCACACCACACGCCTGCAATTCAGACGCCAGTGTCAAACCCACCGAATGAGCTTCTACCAAGGCAGCCGAAGGATTTTGATCGTATTGCTCGCCCAAAGCACGCATTGCCGGCAACCGGGTAAAACCTTCCCGAAAACGCTGCACCCTCCCCCCTTCGTGATCGACTGCAATCAATAAACGAGGAGTGCGCAAAGCATGAATCTCTGCGGTCAATGCAGTCAGTTGATCGGTGTTTTGGAAGTTACGGGAAAAAAGAATGATGCCGCCCACGCGTGGGTCACACAGCCGCTCACGATCAAGGTCAGTCAGGACCGTTCCCTGAATATCGATCATCAAAGGACCAAGCGGAAGATTTTTCATAACTTCTCCAAAATCACATACGCAATGGCGTAGTCAGCTTCATCACTAATGGAAAGATGGGCCACTAGGCCCAATATCTGAATATGGCCCGCAAGATCGCCGTGAAAGGCGAAAATAGGCTTACCAAGGGGATCATGGGTGATTTCAATATTGATAAAGCTGACGGGGCCGCGCATGCCGGTACCGAGCGCCTTAGCCAAGGCTTCTTTAGCCGCAAAACGCTTCGCCAAAAAACGGCTTTTATCACGAGCAATATCAAATTGACCCAATTCTGCCATAGCCAAAAGCCGCACCGCGCCGCGTCGACCGCGCCGCTGATAAAGCCTCTCCAAGCGATCGACTTTAACGATATCCGTACCAATGCCGTAGATCATTCCAAGCCTTTAACGAACTGCTGCCGCCATCAAGGCCTTCATTTCTGCAACAGCCGCTCTCAATCCAATAAAAACAGAACGACTGACAATGCTGTGACCAATGTGCAATTCTCGAATCCCCGGCAAATTCGCAATCGCTTGTACGTTGTAATAATTCAAGGCATGCCCCGCGTTAAAACGCATCCCCAAATTTTGAATAGCAGCGCCGGCAGCGGCTACCTTGGCGACTTCGGCCAACACCAGTGGCGCTTCGCTATCTCGACCTTTGGCATGAAAAGCATGGGCATAGGGCCCGGTATGGATTTCGCAGACTTTAGCCCCGATCCGAGCTGCTGCTTCCACCTGACCTAGATCAGCATCAATAAAAACGCTGGTCACAATCCCGACATCGGCCAAACGGCTCACCAGATCTTTTAGCCGCGCTTCCTGCGCCAAAACATCCAGCCCCCCCTCGGTGGTCACTTCATGGCGCCCTTCTGGCACTAACATCGCCATCTCTGGTTTGATTTGGCGGGCAATCCCGATCATTTCTTCCGTAGCCGCCATTTCGAGATTGAGTTTGATGTGCGTGGTTTCGCGTAATCGGCGCACATCGCTATCGTTGATATGCCGCCGATCCTCCCGAAGATGCACCGTAATGCCATTCGCCCCACCCAAATGCGCCTCAACCGCCGCCCACACTGGATCCGGCTCCCATGTCTGCCGAGCTTGTCGGAGGGTTGCCACATGGTCAATATTTACGCCCAGTTCAATAGCCATAAATCACCTTAACTTTACTAAATATCTAACTGATTTCTTTGAATATATTTCTTGACTGAAGCTGCTTTCCACCCAGGTAATGGGCAATCAATCCACGCATGAGTAACTTAGCTTCTGCTTGGCTCCGTGGATCTGAAAAATTATCCGAATACAGATCCAGCAGGGTTTGTCCTTGGACCACGATGGAGGGCACCAACGAAACAAATGACGCCGGCGATGACATGGCTTGGGCCTGCACCATCGGCACAGCACCCCGCTCAATTTCGTAGATATACGTTTGCTCTGGCACCACCTCATGACCCCGGTTATCGTGTGTCAAGGTCAGGCCGTATCCCAATTCCTGCAATAAACACTTCTCAAACCAACGTAAATCGGCCTCCGCAACCTTGCCTTTAGCGACCCCCAATCGGCACAGCATTTCACTGTAGTGCGCAAACAGGACTGCGTGAGCATCTTCACGCGGCAATAGATTGATTAGCAGTTCATTTAAGTAGTAACCACAAAGGAGTGCATGCCCCGACAATAAGGGAATGCCGCCTTGCCATTCTGCTTTCATCAACGTGAGGACTTCGCCTTTGCCAGCCCACCCCAGCTCAAGGGGCTGAAAAGCCATCATCAGCCCACGAATTGCAGCACGGGGACGACGTGCGCCCCTCGCCATCAGCGACACACGACCATAGTCCCGCGAAAAAACTTCGACAATCAGGCTAGTTTCCCTGAAGGGATAACTATGCAGCACACAGGCTGGCTGGGCATCAACCTTCCCGCGTGGCATAGCGTCTTGGAGTGCCTATGATTTATTCGTAACCTAGGCTTTTAAGCAGACGTTCATCGTCAGCCCAGCCAGATTTAACCTTAACCCATATCTCCAGATAAACCGTTCCACCAAACATACGCTCCATGTCGGAACGAGCTTCTGAAGCTATCCGCTTGAGCGATTCGCCATTTTTACCGATCACGATGGCTTTATGCCCCTCGCGATCCACCACCACGGCAGCAAAAATTCGACGAAGATTGCCTTCAATCTCGAATTTTTCAATTTCAACCGCCGTTGCATAGGGTAGCTCGTCACCCAACAAACGAAATAGCTTTTCACGAATGTATTCAGACGCCAGAAAACGCTCACTTTTATCGGTCACTTCGTCTTCTGGGAACATCAGCCCTTCATTGGGCAGATATTTTTTAACCTCGCCCAGCAGATCATCAATTTGTTTACCTTTGGCGGCACTCACCGGAACGATGGCCGCAAAATTACGTTCAGCCCCCATCTGTGCCAGAAACGGCATCAATGAAGCTCGTTCCTTAATCTGATCGAGTTTATTGATCACCAGAATCACTGGTTTATCCTCGGGCAGCAACCTAAGTACCGCCTTATCCTTAGCATCAAAGCGCCCTGCTTCAATGACAAACAACACCACATCGACTTCGGCCAGTGCTTGAGTCACACCACGGTTCATCGTACGATTCAGCGCATTGGAAAACTTGGTTTGAAACCCAGGCGTATCCACAAACACAAACTGAGCATCAGGGCGCGTCAGAATACCGGTCACCCGATGCCGTGTCGTTTGTGCTTTACGCGAAACGATACTGACCTTTTCACCAATGATCCGGTTAAGTAAGGTGGACTTCCCAACATTTGGCCGGCCAACAATCGCTACAAGACCGGAATGTACGGTTTCTGATGAAGCACCCGGACTAGGATTTTCAGCAAAGAACTGATCCAGATCGATGCCACTAGTGGCCTCATTGGAGACACTCTGAGGGGGGGAATTGGTAGGCATGTAGATTTTTCCTTTCAGGCCGGATAGGCTTCAAGCTTATCCAGCAACAGGCTGGCAGCAATCTGTTCTGCTTGCCGACGACTAGCGCCAAGACCTATCGATTGTAGTTTGGGCCGGGTCAGTTCACATAAGATGGAAAACTGCTGGGCATGGGCTGCGCCGGTTGTTTCCTGAACCGTATATTTTGGCAAAGCATAACGACGAGCCTGCAACCATTCCTGCAAACGCGTTTTAGGATCTTTCAATGTTTTCGCTGGGTCTAGATTTGCCAGCAAATCGGCATACTGCAGGCTAACGAACTCGGTAGATTTATCAAAGCCACCATCAAGATATA
>JBEGTT010000088.1:0-7008 GCA_041179245.1 Pseudomonadota bacterium | reverse complement strand
CCATCGCTTTGATATCTGAGCTAACGGTAGTCGTAACCGTTTCATCGGATGTATAAGCAGGCACGTTGGTGTGTGAACCATGATCGTAGTAACCAGCGTGGTAAGTTGAAACTGTGGTGGTTGTTATGCCATCAACAGCTGCTAAGGTGTAGCTCCATTTACCATTGGCATCTGCCGTTACTGTGTGGGTATTTGAAGCCAGCGTCAGCGTTAATGATGAACCAGCCGGAGCCTTGCCACTAATTACGCTTGTGGTCTCACCTGCATTAATCTTGTCATCCGTCGCTACTGTGTTGAAGGACGGCACCGAAGCTATAACCGTATCGACGGTGATGTTGTGTGTAGTGGCGTCACTGACCTTCTTGCCAGTCGCAGCTTCTTCTGTGGCACTTAAGGTCTGAACACCTTGCCCCATGGCCGTGATGTCTGCCGTATCCAACAAATAACTCCACGTCCCATCAGTATCCACAACGACAGAGCGCGTATTTCCAGCACAAAGCGTCAACGCAACCGTGGCTCCTGCGATTCCGGTCCCCGTGATAGTGGTGGTGCTTTGTTCGCTATTACTAATTACGTCGTCACTGGCAACGGTGTCGATGGTTGGGGGTGCAAGCGCATTGCCTGCGACGGTTATTAATCCATTGACGATGGTCCAACTGCTTAACTCTCCAGGAAGGGATTTCGCAGCATTGGTGCCTGTAATTTGAATTGCTTCATAACTACCGATACTCGTCGTTTTATTACCGCTGACACTGGTTTCATAAACCAAATATTTTTTAGCGTCGGCAGAAGCGATAAATACATCAAAACCCTTCGTTAACGTTAATCCAGCGCCCGACAAATCAGTCGCAGTGCCAGTTCTACACAAATTCCACGTTTTACTGATACTCGAAAGGTCAATGGAGTTTCCGCTAGCTAGATCTGAAATGATGTCAGCGCTACTTGCCGTCGAAGAGGAATCCCCCTTGTTAAATACGAAAGTATCGTTGCCACCACCACCGGTAAGCAGGTCTGTGCCAACTCCTCCAATGAGCGTGTCTGAACTAGCCCCGCCAATCAAGTTGTCATTTCCTGCCATGCCATTGAGGATGTTAACGTTGGAACCAACCACCGTAATGGTGTCTTCACCCGTCGGGACAGCATCAGCGCCTGCAGTCAACATATCGTTTTGTGTAGACCCTGTGATGGAATCAGCGGCAGACGTACCAACTGCGCCGGTTGCGCCGGGGGCGACCCCCATGCTGTTAAAGCCTAAAACGGTTACGGTTCCGTCGTTGATGTACTGACTTTGAACATTTTTCTGAGCATCAAGCCACTTCAACGTGTAACCAGTGGACCATAAGCTTAAATTTCCGGCTAGCGATTTACCAATATCGATCGACTTGCCTTGGTAAGCAATCAAATAATCCTTACCTGCGCCGGTTTGTACTACGTAAGCACTACTGGTTGGCGCACTAGCGTCCCCTACTGCATAAACCTTGGTGTAAATCTTCGAATTATCAAAGGAGAAGTTTTGTCCAAAGATGTCGTAAAAACTGAGCCTATCACCTGTCGAAAGATCAGCAATTACCCCCAGATTGGTTATTGGAGTAGAAGAAACAAAACGATTAGAAAACTCAAACGTATCGTTTCCAACACCACCCGTTAATGAGTCTGTACCGGCACCAGTAACAAGGGTGTCATCACCAGAACCACCGTTAAGTGTATTGTTTCCAGCACCACCCGATAAGGAATCGCTGCCCTCTCCGCCTAGTAATGAATCCTTAGCTGCCCCACCCATCAAGCTGTCGTTAAGCGATGAGCCTGTGTAGACGGCCGTGATTTTTGATTTGGTATCTGTGATGGTGTTGTTTACTTGGAATGCAAAACTACTTGAAGACTTATTGCTGCCAGTAAACCCAGAAAGATCAATGTTGGTTCCATTGCTGCTTAGTAATACCGTACTGCCCGTATTGCTAGAACCCGTTGCTGCCGTATAGTTAGCAGTCAACAAGGAGCCAATAACTAATCCGTCGTTGCTAACGGTGAGGATGTCGGCTGAGGTTAGATCCGTGATGGTAGCTGTGCCGCCTTTAACGACGAAGGTGTCATTGCCCGCACCGCCAGTTAGGGTGCTGCTACCCACACCAACCGTTATGGCATCATTTCCTTTGCCCCCGTCAAACATTACACCTGTATCGCTTAGAACAGTATCGCTGACGGTGAGATTGTCAGAACCAGAACTTCCGGTGAGGTAAGCAAGTCCGGGTGTTGTTGCATGGGTAGCAACTAAATCAACGCCATGATCCCCGGTTAATGGCGATAAGTTAATCGTGGTAAGTGTTGTTTTCTTGTAGCTATCCCCTGTGCTTTTGGCTGTGCTGGCACCAGTTCCAGTGATGGCTCCGGTCTCGGTATTTAATGTGATCTTCTCTTTTGCTGCTCCGGAAATCGAAAACGTGTGCGTGGCGTCATTAAAATCAAGCGTCAATGCTGTCGCAGCATTAGCTGCATTCTGTGCTGCCAACTTTGCAGTTGCCTCTGTTGTTGTATTGGTAATATTTTGAAGTTGGGCGGTTCCGATTGAGGTACTTATGCCGTTGTTCGCGCAGTAAACACCAAAATCTCCTCGTGCCGTGATGCGTTCATTATCTGTGCCAGTTGCACCGCTAATAATGTTTAGGATCATTGACCCAACAACTGCAGTCGATCTCGATGCTGCTGTTAATTGGGCCGCCCAGTAAGCTTTTCCTGCGGCATCAGCGACATGAGAAAAGATATTTAAATATATAGCATCTACAAAATCGCCAGGGTTTTGGGTTGATGGATACCTGGTCTGAAACTCAGGGGACGCGACAAATGCCGCTGAAATCATATTCTTTGAGTAGCCACCGCTGATATGTAGGTTTGTCCAGTAGCTCTGTTCACTTGCATTTAGCACTCTGCCAAAAGATGCAATATAGAGTTGAGAAATCGCCAGTGAAGCGGTATAGATTTGATTATCGGTAGCCATGCTGAGTATCCGGAGCCAAGAAAATGATTGGCGCGAATTTTACATGCAGCCTTGCTGCTGGTAGGGGTATTTAATAGCTTTGTATACAGACAGAAGCAGATGCCTCCACTGCATTGCTGATCCGAATTGTTAGCCGAGTTAGAAGCCATCAAGGCTGAGTCAATCGGCTGGCAGCCTTTGGGTGATGCTTACCTGCACATGGGTAATCCTGATGTAGCGGTTCTGTTGCAGGGGCAGCCAGGGCAACTAGGTTGGCAATGGATGATCTGGCTTACGATGTATTGCTGGATACCGGCGAATCCTCGCGTGTTTGGTTCTGTCATGCGAGGTACTGACACTGAAAACAGTGACCTTGATTTACTGGTTGATCCCTTACCGGGTGTGACATTGTTTGACCTTGGCGCTATCCAGATTGAGCTTGAGGAATCGTTAGGCGTGTCGGTGGACGTTTTGACGCCTAAAGATTTGCCAGAGTCATTCAGAGCGCAGGTATTAGCTGAGGCTGCTCAGTTAATCGAAAATTGCCCTGATTTTGTCAACGCTCACAAGGAAGTACCTTGGCCACAAATGAAGGGAATGCGTAACCGTATGGCTCATGGTTATTTTGAGCTAGATATGGAAATTGTCTGGGAAACTTGCCAAGCATTGCCACTGTTGGTCAGCCAACTTGAGCGGGTTATAGCTGCTTAGCCTGCTCTTGCAAGGGTAATTTGTTCGAGCAGTCAGCGAACATAAAAGTCTAATTAAATATCTATATCTAATTAAAGGATACAGATACCTAATCATCAACTCAGAGTAATTTCTTCATAACATACATCATCCTATGTAGATAAACATCATCATGGGAGATGAAATGGAAACCATTAGCGAAGAAGGCTCCATAAAGCAGTAGCCTAATACCTCGGTTGCCATGTATTTGCTGGCCCAGGCCCCTTGAATGCTTTTCTAGTTATGTCATCGCAGCATAAATCACGACGCCCCAACTCCGCGTTCGCTACGTCTCCCAACACGCCACCATGTGCAACGTCTTCACAAAGTTCGGTGTTTGATTTCCAAGGAGCGCGATCCTTAATCCATTCCGTCCTAGTAGGGATATAGCTGCAACCAGCTAATGCAATAACTAAAATTGCATACAAAGTTTGTTTCATAGAAGCTCCATGTTTCCACGCTTGATGTCCCATGATAGCTCAATCGCACTCGAATGTTTGCCCCAGAATACGCCTGCCAAGATTGATAAGATGGGTGTGGTGGCTACCTTCGTTAAGCTTCCGTTCAGGTAAGCAAAAACGTTTCGATATAGTATTGGCTAGGTGATGATATACAACCGTGCCGAGGAGAGTTTATGAGCGACGAAACAGGTATTGAACATTCGACGGGTAGTGCGAATGAGGCTTCTAGTATGCCGATAACAGACAATCAAGGTGGTGGCACTACGCCTGACCCTAATTCTCTAGGTGTAACTACAGATGACACTTCCGGAAAAGATGGTTCGGCGATGCCAGATATGCCACCGGTTCCTGATATTCCGCACGATCTAACAGACTCCGGCACAACGCCTGAAATTCCGATGGTGGATCCCACCGGTGGAACAGGTGATTGGGCCAAGGTTGATTTTTCAGTGATGCCGGATGAGCAGATGGCTCAAGTGGATTGGGCTAAAGTCGATTTTGCAGAGATGTCTACCGAACAAATGGCCAAAATGGATTGGGCAAATGTGGGGTTCTCCGAAATGACGGATGTGTCTCAAATGCAGGCCATTAATTGGGGTACGGTGGATTTTAAGGCTATGGCATCAGACCCATCACAGATGGCAGCCATTAACTGGGGCGGTGTTGATTTCAGTGAGATTAAAGACAAGAAGGAACTGGCTGCCATTGACTGGGGGGCTGTGGATTTTAGCCAAGTTACCGATATGACTCAGATGCACGCTATCAATTGGGCAAATGTTGATTTTACGGAAATGACCACACCGGCAGAAATGGCAAAGATTAACTGGGGTGGTGTTGATTTCTCAGAGATCAAGGACAAGAAACAACTGGCTGCTATTGATTGGGGTACGGTTGATTTTGGTGAAATAACGAGTGCCAAGCAGCTTAAGAATATCAACTGGGGTAAGGTTGATTTCACTGAAATGACTAACCCAACTCAGCTGGCTGCATTGAATTGGGGTGGTGTTGAGTTCAGCGAAATGACCGCTGCCCAGATGCAAAACCTCGACTGGAAACAAGTTGATTTTTCTGAAATCACCAATAACAAGCAGCTAAAAGCCATTGATTGGGGCGCGGTGGATTTTACTGGCCTTGATTCAACTCAGATGGCCGCCATTAATTGGGGTAAGGTTGATTGGAAGGAAGTGGGCCTTTCCGACCCAAGTGTTGTCGCATCCATAGACTGGGCAAACGTTCAAGCAAGTGAGCTGACCAAGGCTCAAGTGGCATTAATTGGCACTCTGACAGGCACAGCGCTGAAGGATCTTCAAGCGGCGACGGCCTAACCTTTACTCTTTTCACACCCCCACAAAAAACCCCGCCCTTCAAAAGGGGGCGGGGTTTTAGTTGGCAAAAATGCGGGATCAGCCAAACACGAAATCCTCCACTGCTAATGTGTGATCGACGATACCCAGTAATCTGATTTCGTCGTTGGCTACGGTGCTGTCACCGTTCGTATCAGTGACCACATAAAGTCCAGTGTTTTGATCTTTTGTCACCAGCGCAACGACAAGGGAGATACTGGCGGATGAGTTTTTGAGCGTGCCGATAGCGCTTATCACGTCAGAAAAATTGAACGATGTTAAACCTGCTTTGGTCAGCGTTGTACTGGTCACCAAACAGACCTCATCTGTTGCTACATTGATCGCATTAGCCGACCTAGAAACAACAGCCGCCGCACTATCCGCATTCCGGTCGAGTAAAGTGTTCAAATTGCCAGTGAATACGATCTTGTCTTTCCCAGAGGTAAATCCGTTAACCGTGTCGTATCCCGTCCTAGCGCCTGCAGCAGCGCCATCATAGACTGTGCTAAATACCACCCGCGTAACATCATCCGTTTGACTGCTCAGATTGATCGTGTCTGTGCCAAGCCCACCCGATACCTCGCCGACGCCTTCGCCGCAGGTAATCACGTCATTTCCCGTTCCGCCGGTCATGGTTTCAATGTTGGAAACCGTGATGGTGTAGCCTAAATTACCCAGCGTAACTTTATCTGTACCAGTACCACCTTTTAGCGTTTCAACGTAGTAAACGGTGATGGTATTGCCGCCATCGCCGAGCGTGACGACGTCGTTGCCAATCCCACCTTGAAGAGTCTCGACATTAGATACAGTGATGGTGTTACTCACCATGTCAAGAAGGGTCACAAAGTCATTCCCAGTACCACCGGTCAGGGTTTCAATGCTGGAAACGGAGATTTTGTTGCCGCCATCGCCGAGCGTAATGTTGTCAGCTCCATCGCTTCCTTGGATTTTTTCGATATCCGATATGATTTTCAGGTTCGGAGTCGCTGTCATCAGCTTAATCGAATCATTGCCAGCCCCACCCGTCACGCTCTCGATATCGGATATCCACACCTTGAATGATTCGCCTGAAGTAGTGCTTAGTGTGATGTTATCAGTCCCAGAACCGCCAATTAGGGAGTCAATCTGAGAAATCGACATGATGTTACCGTCATCGCCAAGGGTGACTGTTTCAAATGAGCCTATAAAGCCCGTCAGTTTTTCAATGCCCGACGATACAAAGAGGGTATTGGTACCCTTGCTGGTTTTGTCGTTGATAAGCGTGATGTTATCGATCCCAGAACCACCGGTCAGGGTATCCCTAGGCTGACCCGTCGCATATATCCCGGAGTACTTTAGTGTCATCGTGTTACCGCTGTCGCCTAGCGTAATGCTGTCGCTACCACTACCACTAACTAGGGTTTCAATTCCACTGACCCGTATCGTGTTTACAGACGAGATATCGGTAGAGTAAAGGGTAATCACATCATTTCCCGTGCCGCCGGTCAGAGTTTCAACAGCAGAA
>JBEGTT010000087.1:0-9943 GCA_041179245.1 Pseudomonadota bacterium | reverse complement strand
TGCGGTTGAAGAAATTTCCGGTGCTTTACGCGAGCAAAGTGCTGCCAGCCAGCAAATTGCCGGCAACATTGAACGGATTGCCCAAATGACCGAAGAAAACAGCGTCGCCGTTGAAGAAGTGTCAAATTCAGCGGGCCATATGCAGGGGTTAGCGAATGAGTTGAGATCCCATGTCGCACGTTTTAGGCTTTAGGGTGAAAGGTTATAAAACTGCAAGCAGCCAGAAAAAGACTATTCCTCGGAATTTCCGCAATTTCTATTCAGCCAATATCTAGCACATCCTTGAATGTCTCAGCGCCTTCATCGGGCAGCCTTTATTTTTCTCGGCATTATTCTGCTTTTTGTTGCCCTCAGGATGCTGACAAATGACGCGATGTGTCAAACGAAATTTGGCGAATTTGATCCAACACCCTAACCTCAGGCTTCAGGGCCTCGCCGTGCTAGCTGCGTTGCTGAACGACGCCGAGGTATAGCTGTTTTGACAGTGCGTGCTTGTCAGTTGAAATTTAGATTAGTAATTTTTATCAAGGTCGTTCGATTTACTGCCCAAGCCAATTCAGAATCTTCCCGGTTAGTTTGACCGATACCGGAATGGCTAAGAAAGCCGCACATGTCGCAATGGGCCATGCCATGAAGAACGCCCGCATCCATAGTGCAAGGTAATTCTCAGGAAAGCCCAAATTTAGCCAAGTGACAAAACCTGTCATTAAGAAGGCCATGATGCCAGCCATAATCACTGGCTGAATGTGCTTTGGTTTGAGGTTCATGATTTCTATGTGTTTTTTTACCGGTTATTGAAACTTCAAAATTGGCCACATGGTGGCCGCATAAATCGGTAAAACAAAAAGCCCAACCTTGTGAGTCGGGCTAAGTGCTTGATTTTTTTTGTGGTGGTGATGGGCGGGATCGAACCGCCGACCTGTGGGTTATGAATCCACCGCTCTAACCATCTGAGCTACATCACCACGCGAGGGGGCGCATTATAGGCGACCGGTAAAAGCAGGGTCAAGAAGAGTCTTGTTACTGAGCCACTTGAATCTTGGCTTTGCTACGAAGTTCGCGGACAAAGTTATTCACTTTCTGGCGAAGAATGAAGGATTCGATATCGCCACGCGCTTTCTCAAAAGAGGGTAGGGGAACGGGGCGGGTATCATCAACCTGAATGACGTGGTATCCAAATTCAGTTTTTATGGGTTCTTTGGTGACTTGACCTTTAGCCAGTTTGCTCATGGCAATAGTGAAAGATGGGACTAGACCGGCTCCGGTTTGCCATCCCAGATCCCCGCCGTTATTGGCGTTGCTGGTATCTTTGGATTGCTTGGATAGATCAGCAAACTTTTCGCCTTTTGCCAAGCGCCTGATGATGTTATTGGCTTCCTCCTCAGTGTCTACCAAAATGTGGCGAACAGAGTATTCAAGTCGTCCCGCATTTTGGGACATGATTCGATCGTATTCATTCTTCAGCTCAGCTTCATTGAGCGGCTGCGAGCGTAGAAAATCATCGACAAGCGCTTGTTGAAGAATTTCTTTGCTGACCAAATTGATCTGGGATTGAACTTCTGCTTTTTTATCCAAGCCGCGCTTTTTGGCTTCTTGTGCCAGCAGCTCGATACTGACCATTTGATTTTGCATCGCATTGCGCAACTCGGCGCTGTCGGTAGCCCCACGAGCAACCTGGTTGCGAACGAGATTTTCTAGCTGGGAGATCATCAAGGGTTGCCCGTTGATGGTGACAAAAGCTTTGTCGGCGTGTTGCTTGTCAGCAGCGCTAGCCGTCAGGGATAGCAGAGAAAGAGCTAGGACAGACACTACTTTGTTCAGGGCTTTTATTTGGCGTGACATACGATTTCCTGTGAGAGTTGTCGGGAATTAAGTACGGCGAATATTGATGCTAAGAGAATGGATAGCGGCAGGCAGAAGATCCCCCACCGCTTGGTAAATTAGACGGTGCGCTTGAGGCGTGGATTTGCCATCAAATAAGGGGCTATTGATGGAAATGCGGTAATTGCCGACGCTGTTATGACCTGCATGCAGGTGGCTTTCATCGATAATTTCAAGCTCTGTTGGATTAAGGGTGTTGAGGCGTTCTTCGAGTATTTCTAGTGTATTTTTCATGCAGGGAAGACTTTTTTGAAGGGTTTGACGGAAACATGCTCATAGACCCCATCTTTCAGATAAGGGTCTTCGTTGGCCCAGGCCTGAGCTTCACCGAGTGAGGCAAATTCCGCCACGATCACACTGCCGGTAAAACCAGCAGTACCCGGATCGTTGCTATCAATCGCAGGGCAGGGGCCAGCAAGCAGTAGACGGCCTTCTGCCTGTAAAGTTTCCAGTCTGGCCAAATGCTCTGGCCTGCTAGCCAATCGTTGGCTTAAAGAATCGCTTCGATCCTGTGCGTTGATAACGTAATACATGGTTTTCTAGAGTCCTTTTATGGGTTCTTGCTATCGTCTGCTTCGCTTGGCATGTGGGGGGCTAGATAAAAACCTTGCAGCAAAACAAACAGAAAAATCAGACCAGTTACACCGAATAATTTGAAATTAACCCAGCTGTCCGTTGAGAAATTATTCGCAACGTAAAGGTTAACGAAGCCTAGGGCCAGGAAAAATCCACTCCATAAGAAATTTAGTTTTCGCCAGATGGGGGCAGGAAGTTCTAGTTTTTCAGCCAACAGGCTACCTAAAGGATTTTTTTTGAAAATCAAGACCGCACCGAGTAAACCGGAACCCATCACCCAGTAGAGCAGGGTCGGTTTCCATTTAATGAAACTTTCATCGCGCAATATCAGGGTCATTCCCCCTAGAACAACAACCAGCACCAAGCTGATCCATAAGGTTTTGTCGACTTTTTTGTGCTGCCACCAGGTCCAGGCAATTTGAGCGATGGTCGCTAAAATCACCACAACGGTAGCTAGCAAAATGGGCCCTTGGGTTTCACTCGGCGCTTCGATGCCCAGTGTGGCAAGAATATCCACAGCCTGTTGGGGGGCACCTTCGGCAAATTTGAAGCTGATAAAAAAAAGTACGACAGGAAAAAGATCAAACAGTAGTTTCATTGAGTAGCCAGAAAATGGAAAACGGTGGTTGGGCGGCGATTATGAGGAACGAATCGCTAACTTGTCTATGCGGAATTGTTTCAATCGTTATTACGCGAATTGGCTTTATTTTTTCGTTGCCTCGTCGCTTCTTCATACAAATCTTCAACGCGTTCAGCGTACACCGAGAGGTCATTAATTCGCGATGAGCCTGAAGGGTGGGTAGAAAGCCATTCGGGGGGTTTTTGTCCACCGGATTTTTCCATTTTTTCCCAGAGCGAGACCGCAGCGTGGGGGTTGTAGCCTGCCCGTGCAGCCAGTTCAACGCCGATTCGGTCTGCCTCTACTTCCGCTTCTCGGCTATTGGGTAAAGAAAATGTGACATTGGCAACGGTGCCCGCCAAATCGGTGGCAATTTGCCCCATCCCGGTGGCGATACTAATCACACTCAATCCGATATTAGTCATCTGAGCTCTTGAAACGCGTTCACGTCCATGTTCGCGCAGGGCGTGGGCAATTTCATGGCCCATCACTGCTGCTAGTTCGTCATCGGTAGCGTGAAGCTTTTCAATCAAACCGGTATACACCGCAATCTTCCCACCGGGCATGCACCATGCGTTAAGTTCGGGTGATTCGATGACGTTAGCTTCCCATTTCCATTTCGGTGCATCAGCGCGGAAAACAGCGGTAGCGGGAATAAGGCGGCGGGCAATCGCCCGGACGCGATCGACGTAAGGCCCGGATTGCAAAAGCTTCCCTTTGTCTCCCGCTTGTTTGAGTGTGCTGCGATACGCTTGTTCCGATGCTTTATTCATTTCCTGGGAGGAAATGAGCAGCATTTGCTGGCGTTCAATGCCAACGGTTCCGGGGGCGGTAGTGCTGGCGCAGCCGGCCAACAGGGCTGCGGTTAGGGCTGTACTCAAAAATGAGAGGCGCAAGTATTTTTTCATGATTTCGCTTAAGTAATCGCGGCTGAAGATCGTGGAAGCCACTGCCAGACAAGGCCAGCCCCAATCAAGGCGAGTAAGGCGCTCGCGGAGTAGGTCCATTGGCTTCCCACATGTTCCCACATATAGCCGCTTAATAAGCCGCCCAACAGGCCGCCGGCACCAAAAGAGAGGCTGGAGTAAAGCGCTTGTCCGCGAGTTTGACTGTTACCGGGAAACCAACGGTTGATGGCGGCAATTGATGCAGCATGGTGGGCACCAAAGGTGAGGCCGTGAAGAACCTGCGCGATGATGGCAAGCAAAATCCAATCAATTAACCAGCCAATGGCGATGAACCGGATAACGGCGGTGAGATAACACGCCATCAGTATGGTGCGAAGTGACCAACGTGCAGAAATATTTGGCATGGCCATAAAAACCCCAATTTCAGCGATTACGCCCAGCGACCATAATAAGCCGATGGCCGTGGTGCTGTAGCCATGTTCGGCAAGATGAATCGAGTAAAAAATGTACAGTGCCCCGTGAGCGGCGGACATGGCAAAACAAGAAGACAGTAGCGCGAGTACGCTGGGCGTAAACAGGATGTCCCGTAAGCTTTTTTGAGGTTCGCCGGCAATCAGCTGATGTTGTCGAGGGATGTCGGGAATGGCGAGTGAAAACCCGAAAATGCCTAAAAGGACCAGCCAGGATGCCCAAAGCACGCTGTTGACCGGTTGTCTGTCAAGTAACCAGCCAATGGCAAGAACTGCTGCAATAAAACCTACCGATCCCCACATCCGAATTCGTCCGTACTGGCCCGGTTGCTGGGATAAGTAATCAAAGGTGATTGTTTCAATTAGGGGGAGGGCGGCACTCCAGAAAAAGGCCAAAATAGCCATCGCTAGTAACAGTGGGTTGAGTGTGTCGAACCAGAAAAAAGCTGAAAACCCAAGCAGGCTCAGTGCGGCTGACCAACGGATGATTTTTTGCCTGCACAGCCCCCGGTCTGCGAGAGTTCCCCACACAAAGGGACCGATCAATCGCATCAATTGCATTTGCGACATCAGTAAGCTGATATCCCAGGCGGAAAAGGATTTGCTTTGCAAGTACAGCCCGAAATAGGGCGAAAACGCGCCTACAAAGGCAAAATAAAAGAAGTAGTAACCAGACAGGCGGAAAGTGACTGGCATCTTCACGGTGTGATAAGTGTGTGCAAAATTTGGGGGTATAAAAAAGCCGCCCGTTGATTGGGCGGCTGTATTGGCTGCGTATTGATTATTTACCGTTCTTGGCGGTAATCAGCATCTGGTAGAGTTCATCTTTTAGTTTCAGGCGTTTTTTCTTCAGTTCTTCAAAGGTTACGTCATCTACCGGTACGTCTTTACCTTCCAACTTTTCAACTTCGTTAGTTTTTTCGTGGTACTGGGCAAACAACTTGGCAAAGTGAGCGTTGCTGGTTTTCAGCGCAGTCATTTGTTCGCCAAGTTCAGGGAATTCATGGTGTAAATCGTGGTGTTCTACTTGCATCGTCTTCTCCTTGTAATAATCGTTAATTTGTTTTGCCTGAGTTTTGCCCAAATAACAGCGACGCGTTGTTAAGTATGGGCAGGAATAATTGGGGTGGAACAGTTTACATCACCACACTGAGCACGGTGGCGCAACGCGTGGTCAATGAGTACGAGTGCCAGCATAGCTTCGGCAATGGGGGTGGCGCGAATGCCAACACAGGGGTCGTGGCGGCCTTCCGTTGCAACAACTCTGGCCTTGCCGTCGAGGTCGATCGTTTGACGTTCCTGGTAAATGGACGGTGTTGGTTTGATGGCAATGTTAACCACAATATCTTGTCCGCTAGAAATGCCGCCCAGAATACCTCCCGCGTTGTTACTTAAAAATCCTGCTGGCGTTATTTCATCCCCGTGCTCACTACCCTTTTGAGTGATAGAGGCAAATCCGGCGCCGATTTCGACGCCCTTAACCGCATTGATACCCATCATGGCATAAGCAATCTCGGCATCTAGCCGGTCATAGACGGGTTCGCCCAAGCCCGGTGGAACACCTTGGGCTGAGACGGTAATTTGGGCGCCAATCGAGTCACAGGATTTGCGTAGCTGATCCATATAGGCTTCTAGTTCTGGAACAACAGCCGTATTGGGCGCAAAAAATGGGTTGTCCATTTGATCGAGGCTGACGAAGGGAATTTCAATTTCGCCGAGTTGGCTCATCCATCCTTGGACCGTAACTCCGTAACGCTCAAACAACCATTTTTTAGCAATAGCGCCTGCGGCTACACGAACAGCGGTTTCCCGTGCGGAGGCTCGTCCGCCGCCTCGATAGTCCCGAAATCCATATTTATGGGTGTAGGTATAGTCAGCGTGCCCGGGGCGGAAGGTGCTGGCGATATTGCCGTAGTCTTTACTACGCTGGTCGGTATTTCGGATCAATAAGCCGATAGGAGCACCGGTCGTTTTTCCCTCAAAAACCCCTGACAGAATCTCAACTTCATCTGCTTCGCGGCGTTGGGTAACGTGGCGGGATGTTCCAGGCTTACGTCGATCTAGTTCAATCTGAATATCAGCAGCTTCAAGCGCCATTCCAGGAGGGCACCCATCGATGACGCAACCAATTGCAGGTCCGTGTGACTCACCAAATGAGGTCACCGTAAAAAGTGTGCCGAAGGTATTTCCAGACATGGGCGCTAGAACAATCAGAAACAATTAAGACTGTTGATCCTATCACAAGGAAACAGGCAGCCAGAAACCAAGCGAAGTCTAGTAACTTACTCAGGAAGTGCAAAAGGCGGCGATTTATTCAAGAAAAAATCTTCTGAAAATCGAATAAGTGATTGATCGGCAATTATTTTCGGTTAGAATGCCGCGCCTTGTTTGTGGCCGGAATTATCGTTTTTTGGCAGTTATTGACAAGGCAGGATGTCGGCTAAATCAAGCTGACGGTGTTCAACTAACCCACCGCTTTGCGGTAAAAAAGAGTGATTCATTACATGGAATCTTTTGCAGAACTATTTGAAGAAAGCCTGGCTCGGCAGGAAATGCGCCAAGGCGAAGTTATCACTGCTGAAGTGGTACGCATCGACCAAAACTTTGTGGTCGTTAATGCAGGTCTGAAGTCTGAGTCTTATATCTCCGTTGAAGAATTTCTGAACGATCAGGGCGTCCTAGAAGCCAACATTGGCGACTTCGTTCAGGTTGCTATCGAGATGCTGGAAGATGGTTTCGGCGAAACGCGTCTGTCTCGCGACCGCGCTAAGCGCATCGCTTCTTGGAACTTCCTGGAAACGGCTCTAAACGAAGCGTCTTTGGTTACCGGTACGATTACTGGCAAGGTTAAGGGTGGTCTGACGGTCATGACCAATGGCGTTCGCGCTTTCCTTCCTGGTTCACTGGTTGACCTGCGTCCGATCAAAGACACCACGCCTTACGAAGGTAAGACGATGGAGTTCAAGGTTATCAAGCTGGATCGCAAACGTAACAACGTGGTTGTTTCTCGTCGTGCGGTTCTGGAAGCTTCCGTGGGTGAAGAGCGCGAGAAGCTGCTCGAAAACCTTAAGGAAGGCACCATCATCAAGGGTGTGGTCAAGAACATCACCGATTACGGTGCATTCGTTGACCTCGGCGGTATTGATGGTCTGTTGCACATTACTGACTTGGCTTGGCGCCGTGTTCGTCATCCGTCCGAAGTTCTGGCAGTGGGTGATGAAGTTACTGCCAAGGTTCTCAAGTTTGATTCTGACAAGAACCGCGTTTCACTCGGTATGAAGCAACTTGGCGAAGACCCATGGGTGGGTATCGCTCGTCGTTATCCTTCCGGCACTCGCATGTTCGGTAAGGTGACTAACCTGACTGATTACGGCGCATTTGTTGAAATCGAACAAGGCATTGAAGGTCTGGTACACGTTTCTGAAATGGATTGGACCAACAAGAATGTTCATCCATCTAAGGTTGTTTCTCTGGGTGATGAAGTTGAAGTCATGATCCTAGAAATCGACGAAGATCGTCGCCGTATCTCCCTAGGCATGAAGCAATGTCAGTCTAATCCTTGGGACGATTTCGCCATGAACCACAAGAAGGGTGACAAGGTTAAGGGTGGCATCAAGTCCATTACTGACTTTGGTATCTTCATTGGTTTGCCAGGTGGTATCGATGGTTTGGTTCACTTGTCTGATCTTTCTTGGCACGTGACTGGCGAAGAAGCCATCCGTGGCTTCAAGAAGGGTGACGAAGTGGAAGCCGTTGTTCTGGGTATTGATGTTGAGAAGGAGCGTATCTCCCTCGGCGTTAAGCAACTGGAAGGCGACCCATTCACCAACTACATCGCTACGCATGACAAGAACACCATCGTTAACGGCACTGTGAAGACAGTTGATGCCAAGGGCGCTGTGGTAACCCTAGATGGTGAAGTTGAAGGCTACCTGCGTGTGTCTGAAGTTTCTCGTGATCGTATCGAAGATCTGACTACGGTAATCAAGGAAGGTCAGGAACTGGAAGTGATGATTATTAACGTGGATCGCAAGACTCGCGGCATTAATCTGTCCATCAAGGCTAAGGATCAAGCTGAACAGCACGAAGCGATGCAGAAATTTACTGCTGACTCTGCCGGTTCTGCTGGGACTACCAATCTTGGTGCTCTGCTGAAAGCAAAGTTCAAGGAACAGGCCTAAGCAATCATGGTTGATAGCATGACCAAATCAGAGCTTATTCTGAAATTGGCTGAACGCTTTCCCCAACTGGTGGTGAAGGATGCGGATTTTGCGGTCAATATGATGCTGGAAGCGATGGCGGAAGCCTTAGTTAACGGTGATCGTATTGAAATTCGTGGATTCGGCAGCTTTGCGCTGAATTATCGGCCACCACGGGTTGGGCGTAATCCTAAATCGGGCGAAAAGGTCGAAGTCCAAGCTAAGTGGGTTCCCCACTTTAAGGCTGGGAAGGAATTGCGGGAACGGGTAGATCAGCGGCCTGCTTAATAGCAGCCATTGGAATATCAGTTCACAGTCCCAATGAAGAGTGAGCTATGGTAGATTCGGGGCGGCAACTTTGGTTGCCGCCTTTTTATTGTGGGTTTTGCTGGTTACATAGTACATATCGAGATGCGTATCTTTGTTTGGGCCTTGCGCCTTTGTGTTTTTCTGATTTTTCTGGCACTGGCTGTGCGTAATCTTCAGCCAGTCACACTGACCTTGTTTGCTGATTACAGCCTGCAAGCCCCTTTAGTTGGCATGCTGCTTGGTGGATTCTTAATAGGGGTTGTGCTTTGTGCAATCAGTCTATTGCTGTTCATCATGCGTCAACGCCGAGACATTCTTCGTTTAAGTGCTGAGCTGCATGCCGCCCAGCACACCATCAAGAAGGTCGGTGAAGCTACTGCCGCTGACTCATTGTCTAATCCCCTAATGCCGCCAGTTGCATGACCGAATTTGAAACTTGGCAACTGTTGCTAATTCCTTTGTTTTTTGGCTTGGGATGGATGGCTGCTCGGATCGATATGCACCAGGTGGTGCATGAGTCTCGCGTTTTGCCTCGCTCCTATTTCCAAGGCCTTAATTTCCTCCTCAATGAAGAGCCGGATAAAGCGATTGATGCTTTTTTGGAAGTCGCCAAAGGTGACACACAAACCATTGAACTGCATTTTGCACTGGGGGGATTATTCCGCCGCAGGGGCGAGACCGAACGGGCGATTCGGATGCACCAAAGCTTGGTTGATCGAGAAGATGTTACCGAAGAAGTCCGTTTGCAGGCTTTATCTGAGTTGGGGCAGGATTTCCTTAAAATCGGTTTGCTGGATCGCGCCGAAGCAGTTTTTAACCGATTGCTTGATACTTCCCTTAAGGATGAAGCTCAACGAGCCTTGCTGGAAATCTATCAACAAGAAAAAGAGTGGCAGAAGGCGATACATATTGCTGAACAACTGCCTGATTTGGCCTCGCAACGTGAAGTGGCTGAGTTCTATTGTGAAATGGCCGCTAGTG
>JBEGTT010000086.1:0-6043 GCA_041179245.1 Pseudomonadota bacterium | reverse complement strand
CACGATTCCCCTTAACCTACGGGGGGATTACCCCCGGCCGACCCTCTGGATGCGCTCCAAGTCTGATGTTCAATCCGAAACCGAAATTGTCCTAATGGTTCAGACTCAAACCATTCGCCAGCCCAAACCATCTATCTAATTTTTACCCATAAAAAAGCCGGGATTTCCCGGCTTGGCTACGTCTTTTGGTTTGGTCGCTGATTAGTGTATTAGTTTGGGCAATATCGTTAGTATCAACGCAGTTTGTCCCGCCAGCATGGCAAACGCCCATTTCAGCAAGTCCAACTTATTACTTGCCATTTCCGTCTTTAGCTCGGCCTTCATGTCCATCAGGTCTTTTTTGCTCGCCAGCTCTGCGGATTCTTGGGTTTTCTTAAAGGCTGAAACAATAGCTTCTGCCTGCCTTGGTTCAACCCCTCCGGCTTGCAGTTCTTTAATGATTTCGTGTGTGTCAAAAGTGATCGCGGTCATGTTTTCCCCCTCGTTGGGTAAAAGTTTAAGCGAAAAGCGGAATTTGTGCGATTTCGTTTAACTCCAGTGCTAATTGATGCGGTCTTTTCAATGTAAAGGTGAATAAGTTGGAGCCACTTTCGCAGCTCCAACTTGTACGCTTTGAGTTACTGCTTCAAGCCGGCAAAGGATCTGAGTTTCCAAGTGCTACCGAGTGCATGCCGCCATCGACATACAGAACTTCAGCAGTAATTGCACTGGCGAGATCGGATAGCATAAACGCCGCTGCATTGCCCACTTCATCAATCGTGACATTGCGACGCATTGGTGCATGGTGTGAGTTGTAGGACAGTAGTTTGCCAAAATTACCAATACCTGAAGCAGCCAAGGTTTTGATCGGGCCAGCGGAAATAGCATTGGCACGAATGCCCTCAGGGCCAAGGCAAAATGCCAAATAACGCGTTGCAGCTTCAAGGCTGGCCTTGGCTAGACCCATGGTGTTGTAGTTTGGCATCGTGCGTTCAGCGCCCAAATACGACAATGCCAACAAGGCACCGTTACGGCCCTTCATCATCGGACGCGCAGCTTTGGCCAGTGCAGGATAGCTGTAGGACGAAATTTCGTGGGCAATACGGAAACTTTCACGCGTAATACCATCCAAGAAATCACCCTCAATACACTCAGATGGTGCAAAGGCGATTGAATGAACCAAGCCATCCAGTCCATCCCATGCTTCACCAAGCTGGACGAACAGCGAGTTAATGCTTTCATCGCTAGAGACATCGCACTGAAATACGAGTTTGCTATCGAATTCAGCAGCAAATTTAGACACGCGATCAATAAAACGCTCGTTCTGATAGGTAAAAGCAAGCTCGGCACCTTCACGGTGGCAAGCCTTGGCGATGCCATAGGCAATTGAATGCTTAGAAAGCAGGCCAGTAATCAGAATTTTTTTGTTGGCGAGAAAGCCCATGATGACTCCAGGTCTTGTTTAACTGAGTGGATTATATCGGAAAACCAATTTTTCCATGTTGCGCTGCACTATTTTGCCGACTGAGGAGATGGTCCTTGCCTTTCTTGGGTATCTTCTTGGGTGTCTTTAACCGCCCTCTCCTCTGCCTCTAGTCTTGCCCGAGTCTGATATTTTCCCAATGCTTCATCAAGCATTCGGGTAATTTCTGGGTCTTTGGCTTTTAGTGACAGACCGTATGCCGTAACCCCTTGCAAAGTCGAAATATCCGGGTTTGCGCCTGCTGCTATCAACAAACGAACGGTATTAGTCATGCCATTTTGGGTGGCAAACATCAAGGCAGTCATCCCGTTTTCGGCTTGGATATTTTTGTCTGCGCCAGCATTTAGCAGCATCTCAACAATTTTTTCGTGACCGGCGAATGTGGCATAAATCAACGCTGGCCAGCCAGGTGTATCCATTGGCGCTCCCGCTGCCAGTAATTCCCAGACAATGCCTTCGTAGCCCTTGTAGGCGGCAAGTTGAAGTGCTGTTTCCCCATGTTGATTACGACCATTAAGTTTTGGTTTGTACGCCAACAAAACTTTCAACAGGGCTTCATTGCCTTCAGTCGCGGCAATAGTCAGAAGGCTATTTCCTGCTTTGTCTGTGGAATTAGGGTCTAGTCCACGCTTAAGCAGCGCGTGCATGGTAGGGATATCGCCCATTTTGCTGGCTTGGATCAGTTCATCGTACGATCCAGCGATGGCCAATTGACTCGTTAAAAAAATTTCCAAAGCGGTTACTAAAGCAATACCTAGCGATTTTCTTTTTGGACGGGTCATCAGGTCAGGCTCCTATCGTTCTTGTTGTTGGAAATAACCGGAAAAAATTCTCGCTGCTTGCCTCGCCAACCGCCGCTAGTGAAATACCACGTATATCGGCAATAGCCTCAGCTACATGCCGAACATAAGCCGGTTGGTTCAGTTTTCCGCGATAGGGAACGGGTGCCAAATAAGGTGAATCCGTTTCAATAAGCAAGCGATCTAGGGGCGTTTTGCTGGCGACTTCTTTCACCGTCGTTGCATTTTTGAAGCTCACGATTCCGGAAAAAGAAAGATAAAACCCCAGGTCCAAGGCTTTTTGGGCAACGTCCCAGTTTTCGGTAAAGCAGTGCATGATGCCGCCCACCGCAGTAGCCCCCTCCTCCTGCAAAATTTCCAAGGTATCTTCAGCGGATTGTCGAGTATGGATGATGAGCGGTTTATGGCACCGTTTGGCTGCCCTGATATGGGTACGAAACCGCTCTTTTTGCCAGGCTGGTTTATCCGGATGCCAGTGGTAATCCAGCCCTGTTTCACCAATCGCCACCACTTTTGAGTGATTAGCTAAGGCAACAATATCGTCCTCGGTCGGTTCCTTGCAGTCGGTGTATTCCGGGTGCACACCTACGCTGGCAAAAAAATGGGCATGGTTTTCAGCCAGGGCTAAAACCTTGGGAAAATCCTCTAAATTTACCGCGATACAAAGCGCCCTTTGGACGTTGTTAGCCCGCATAGCGGCAAGGCACGCTGGTAGTTGTGAGACGAGATCAGGGAAGTCAAGGTGGCAGTGAGAGTCAATCAGCATGGTGTTGTTTTTGTCGTCGGTTTTAGGCAAATAAAGCACGGTATTGGGCAAGCAGTGACTCTAGAAACAGTCGCGTATTCACCGGGTGTTCTGAGCTTTTTCGTAGCGGCAAAAGCACCAGGCGATAAAAACTGACTAACTTGGCGAGTGAAAGAGATTTTTTAAGTTGATTAAGGGTTTCTTGCTGCCCAGTGAAATAGTTAGCTGGGGTTTGTTGGCAAGCCAAAGAAAGATCGAGAACCCATTTTTGTACCCAATCGACCGTTTGGCGCAAAGCAGCGGCTTCCTTGGTTTCCCGAAAAGCTTTGTCCAGATCAGCGGCGACGGCAAACACATCTATCTGCCCACCTTTGGCTAGCTCGTTAAAAAGCCCTTGGCGCCACGACCCTTCCAAGTGCTGCGCCAAATCAACCGCCAGTAAAGGCGCGCCACCACTTAACGACAGACTAGCCGATGCCAGTTTCTCGGAAACCCCGCCTACACGGGTAACAAAGCTTACCGCTTGGGCATGTTCTGGCATGGGTACATGAAGCGTTTGGCAACGGCTTCGAATGGTTGGAAGAAGTGTATTTCCATCAGAAGAAACGAGTAAAAACAAGGTTGATGGAGGTGGTTCTTCAAGTGATTTGAGAATAGCATTTGCCGTATTGCGGTTCATGGCTTCGGCTGGGTAAACCAAAATGACGCGCAAACCTTGCCGATGTGTCCCAACCGACAGAAAACCATCAAGGGCACGAATTTGCTCAATGGTGATCTGCTGACTAGCCTTCTTTTCAGTCTTCTCCGCCCCCGATTCTTTGACCTCATCTTCGGTGACGGGACTTCCTAATATCTTTTGCAGGTGCTCAGGAATGAGCATCCGAAAATCCGGGTGATTTCCCTGACTCAGCCAATGGCAAGCTTGGCAAACGCCACACGCCGTGCCATTCGAATGAGGGCTTTCACACAACAAACCCGCCACAAACAATCTGGCAAGATCAAACTTCCCAATGCCAGCATGGCCGGTTAGCAACAAGGCATGTGGCAATTGCCGCCGACGGTCTTGAAGCTGTTGCCAAATAGCTGCATGCAGGATTTCTATATTAATCATAATGTTGCAATGATTTTTTCAAGCGACTTGGTAACATTGTCGAGCGATTGATCTGCGGGGATTACCTTGATTCTCTCAGGATGGTTATGCGCTCTTTCAAGGTAGGCTTGCCGAACCCGTTCGTGAAATTGGGCACGTTCCTGTTCAAACCGATCCAAGTTGCGCTGACTCAGGGCAATACGCTCTCGCGCTACTTCGCAGGGCAAATCAAATAGCAGGGTTAAATCGGGTTGCCGGTGAGCGTGCACCCAAGACTCCAATGTCGCTAACTTGTGTTTATCCAGTCCCCTACCCCCGCTCTGGTAGGCAAAACTGGCATCGGTAAATCGGTCACACACAACCCATTCCCCCTTGGCTAGTGCGGGTTCAATCAGCTTGGCTAGATGTTCCCGACGAGCCGCAAACATCAACAGCGCTTCGGTTTCAAGATGCATTTCCTCATTGAGCACCAGTTCCCGAATCTTCTCGCTTAAAGGCGTTCCACCCGGTTCGCGGGTTTGATGAACCACCAAGCCTCGGTGGCGTAGTGTTTCTGCAAACCAACTGACATGGCTGCTTTTTCCAGCGCCATCAATGCCTTCAAACGTAATAAATTTGCCTGTCGCCATAAAAACCTCAATTCTTGTTCAGTGCTTAAGCTGATAGCGGACAACCGCCGCATTGTGTTCAGCCAGTGTGCGTGAAAATTGACTGCTGCCATCACCGCGAGCGACGAAATAGTAGATATCTTCTTCCGCTGGATGCAGTGCCGCCTCAATCGAAGCTAAACCCGGCATGGTAATAGGGGTGGGCGGCAAACCTGAACGGGTATAGGTGTTGTACGGTGTATCTCGCAACAAGTCGGCCTTACGAATATTCCCATCAAAACTTTCACCCATCCCATAAATGACCGTGGGATCAGTTTGTAGGCGCATACCGGAACGTAGTCGATTCACAAAAACAGCGGCGACTCGTGTTCGGTCTTCTGCCCTACCCGTTTCTTTTTCAACGATTGAAGCCATCGTAAGGGCTTCGTAGGGTGTTTTATAGGGCAAATCTGGCGCTCGCTTTTTCCACGCTGCCATCAATTTATCCTGTTGTATCCGGTAAGCCTTTCGCAGTACCTCGCTGTCCGAAGCATGTTTATCAACTTTGTAGGTATCAGGAAAAAAGAATCCCTCCGGATTTTGGAGGTTGATCCCAATTCGTTTGCTGATTTCGGATGTTGGCAAACCCACTAAGTCATGCTCAATATCGGCTTGATTCGCTAGATATTGCAGCCATTGCTGCAAACTCCACCCCTCTGGGAAGCGCAGTTCAACTAGTGAAATATCCCCATTCTTCAGCATCGTCAGCACATCAAGTGGGCTTGAGCCGGCCTTTACGCTGTAAGTTCCGGCCTTGAGCTTATTGTCAATTCCCACGAACCGAATGCCCAGCAAGGTCAGGTTTGGCTCTATACCGAGGCCAGCCTGATTCATTTGCGTAACCGCCTGACGTACCGAACTTCCCGGCAGTACCCGAAAATCAACGATTGATTCAGGAAATCCCAATGGGGTTGTCGCCCACCAAAAAATCCCGCCAATAATGGATAGCCCAAGCACCAAAACCAGCATGGCTAGGCGTTTAAAAATGAAAAACAAGCGCATCAAGAACCTGTGTCAGAAATAGCGGTCAAATATAGTGTGTTGCATAAACACTCGGGAATTTGATTCCCAAGGGATCGCTATAATACAGCCAAGGTAAAAATATCACTTCCTGCTCGTTTTAGACGCCTTAAAACGACTCCTTAAAACACAAGATGCCGACATCCACATGACTTTCCTAACTCAGCTTAAAAATCAATTCCCATCACTGCTTATCAATGCAACAAATCAACGTGTAATCAATACGTTTAATGGTATTTCAAAGAATCAACTTGAACTTAGTGATGGGGCCAACACACT